>JBIOFT010000124.1:0-11577 GCA_044447375.1 Terriglobales bacterium
ACGCCCAGGGGCGCCGGCGGCTGCTTCTACGACCAGTGGCAGCACGCCGAGGAAAAAGGCTACGTCCGGCATTTCTTTCCCTGGTGGTGGGAGGCGTCGTACCGGCGCGAAGCCGTGAACGTACTGCCGCTGAGCGAGGAAGAAGAGGAACTCACCAGCAAGTACGGGCTCGAGCCGGCGCAGATAGCGTTTCGCCGCGAGATTCAGGCGGAATTTCGCGGCCGTTTTGCGCAGGAATATGCCGAAGACGCCGAGAGCTGCTTCCTGGCCTCAGGAGAATGCTTATTCGACTTAGAAGCGATTGAGCAGCGTCTGGCGACTTGCGGCGAGCCCCTGCAGACGCGCGAAAATGAACGGCTGCTCATCTGGTTCCCGCCAAACCCCGGCGCTCGCGGCAAGAGGAAATGGATCATCGGCGTGGATCCGGCAGGCGGCGGCGCGCTCGGCGACTATGCCTGCGCGCAGGTGATCGAACGGTCGAGCGGCATGCAGTGTGCCGAACTGCTCGGACACTTTACCCCGGGGGAACTAGCGCGTCGCGTGGCTGCGCTGGGCCATGAGTATGGTGACGCCCTGATCGCTGTGGAGCGCAACAACCACGGCCACGCGGTGCTGGCGCACCTGAATCATGGAGCCGGCTACCCAAACCTGTACGAGCAGAAAGGCGAGCCGGGCTGGCTGACCACCACCTCCAGCCGTCCCCAGATGATTGAGAACCTGGCGATGATGCTAGCGGAGAATCCGGAGTTGTTCTTCAGCCGGCGCCTGCTGCAGGAGTGCCGGACGTTCGTGCGCCACGCCGACGCGACCTCTGGCGCCACCGGGGGCGCGCACGACGATTGCGTGCTGGCCATGGCCATCGCGCAGATGGTCAGGCAGACCGATGCGGGAAGTCCTTCCCGGAAGGGAACGTGGTCGCCAAAGCTCTTGCGTACGACGGAAGTTCAATGAAAGCGTTTGCTTGCTTATGTTTCGGATTCGGAACAAGACTGGAGTTCTTTCCCGTTCGTGGTGGCCGGAGGTAAGCTGCTGCAATGGCATTGATTGCCGTCCAGCATATTCGGCGAATGCGTGGAGGCGCACAGGGTCACTTGATGCGCATCTCGGACGGCAACTTTTATGTAGTTAAGTTTCAGAACAACCCGCAACACATCCGGGTTCTGGCCAATGACTTGCTAGCGACGCGGCTGGGTCTGTCCATCGGATTGCCGATGCCGGCGGCGGACGTGATTGAAGTCAGCGAATGGCTCGTCGGGCATACGCCCGAGTTGGTGATTGAACTCGGCGGAAAGAAGGTTTCGTGCGAACCGGGACTACAATTCGGCTCCCGCTATGTAGTTGATCCCGCGAAAGGCCAGGTGTTGGACTACCTGCCGGAAAGCTTCCTCTGGGGTATCCGGAACCTGAAGGATTTTGCCGGCATATTGGCATTGGACAAGTGGACCTGTAACGCCGACGGCCGCCTGGCAGTCTATTGGCGGAAGTCCGATGAGTTGGGGTATAGCGCGGCGTTCATCGACCAGGGGTACTGTTTTAACGATGGGGAGTGGGTATTTCGCGACTCTCCGCTGCGCGGGGTGCACTCCTCCAACCGGGTGTATACCGCGGTCACGGGCTGGAAATCGTTCGAGCCGTGGTTGTCGGCTATCGAAGCATTGGACGCGAGCGCGATCGGGAACATCGCATCGGCGGTTCCGCCGGAGTGGTACGATGGCGATTGGGACGCCCTGGAGAGGTTGGTGGACTCCCTGGCCAGGCGGCGCACCCTGGTAAGAGCGCTGATCACGGAGTTTCGCCACTCGTCGCGGCAGCCGTTCCCGAACTGGCGTGATGTTTAGGATTGGCCACGGAGACACAGAGGCACAGAGGAGGACGGAAGCAATAATTGTTAGATCGTTAGTTTGACCGGTTCTTCTGTGTGTCTCTCTGTGCCTCTGTGGCAGGTTCTTCGCTAAGAGCCAATGGCCGGTTTGAAACAATGCGAGTTCTTCCTGCTCCGCTATGTGCCCGATGCGGTGAAGGACGAGTTCGTCAACATCGGTGTGGTGCTGGTCGAGCCGGGCGCCAATGGCGCCGGCTACGCGGAAGTGCGTTTTACGCGCGATGGGCCTTCAGCCACGAATAGCCGGTCACCCCGGCAATGATAAGGGCTGCAATCAGGGCAATCTCTTTCCAGTATCCGCCACCGCGCACCGCAGCGATTACACTTCCGCCAGCCGTGGGATTGTCGCTCATAGTCTTCGCTCAGGCAGTTTGGACATGGTTCGGTCATCACTCAGTCGCAAGTCGCCGGTCGCCGGTGGCACCCAGAGGTCACATGTCAACCGGCGACCGGTTACTGGCAACTGGCGACTGCTCGTCAAGTTTGTCGAGTCCGTGCACGCGATAGAGGTACAGCACCTTCTCGGCGTAGCCGGGATCAGTTGCCCAGTGCCGGGCGAGCGCGCGGGTGAACGCTTCGGGATCTGCCGCAGCGGCGCGGGCCTCTTGATACGCCGGAAGCGACGCGATCATGCGGTCGCGGTCGGCAAAACACTCGACCATGGAGGCGTACTTCGCAAACTTCGCCGGGACGTGAACCGGCGCGCCGCCCACGTACTCCAGCGTGGGCAGTTCGATGGCTTGGCCGCCGGGCCGGGCCTTGATGCCGAAATAGTTGTTGGCCGCCCGCGTCGGTCAGCGCAAGGAAGGGAAGCTTTCTGCAGCGGGCCAAGCAGATCGCAATTGGGATCGCAATCGGCGGCGCCATCGGTTACGCGGCGCACAGATAAGTGGAAAGTGAAAAGTGGGGACCGGCTCCCACTTACCACTTATCACTTACCACCGTACTGGAGGAGGAAAATATGGAAGCACTGTTGGTGGGTTTGGGCGTGGGCTTCGCAGGCGGTTTCACCGTTGCTTGGCTATTCGCAGGGGGCATCAAGAAGGAGATCGCAATCCTCTCCAGCAAGATTGACGGTTTCCTCGCCGCCATCAAAAAAGTATGATCCACCCCTGGCTTCTCTGGCTGCTCTACTTCGCCGGGCAGGCCATTTCCATCCTGGGGCGCGCGTCGGCCTCGGCGTCATCCCAGTTCACGCCCTGGAATTCCGTGCGGGACTATGTGAAGTGGCATTGGCCGGCGCTCGCCTTCCGGCTGTTCGCCTGCACGATGGGCTTCCTGCTCTGGTGGAATAACACGGCGTTCTTCGATGTGCTGGTCAGCCATCAGCTCGGCGTGACCGTGGGCATCCAGAAGTCGATTCCGCTGACGCCGGCAACGGCAGGCATCTACGGGCTGCTCTCCGACGTGCTGCTCGACTGGGCGTGCGCCAAGATTCCGTTCCTGAAGGGAAGGATTCCCAACGGGAGCAGCGGCTCGCCATCTGCCACTACATGACCCACGTTGCTCCGCGCCAATCCGCGGCGGAAGAGTTCACCCAATATCCTCGTCCCAGCCCTCCAACTTCTTCTTGACCACAGCAAGGAACTGGTCGGCAACGGCGCCGTCGACCACGCGGTGGTCATAGCCTAGCGACACGTGCAGGATGTGGGCCACAGCGAAGTAATCGTTGCCTTCGGGATCGGTCTTGACCACCGGCGTCTTGAAGATGCCGCCGATGCCGAGGATCGCCACCTGCGGCTGGTTGATAATGGGCGTGCCGAACAGCGGCCCGTACGGCCCAGGGTTGGTGATGGTGAAGGTGCCGCCCTGCACGTCCTCGGGCGAAAGCTTCTTGCTGCGGGCGCGCTCCGCCAGCTCGGTGATGGCGCGCTGCAATCCCAGGAAATTCTTTTCCTCGGCGCGCTTCACCACCGGAACAATCAGGCCCCAGTCGAGCGACACCGCGATCCCCAGATTGACGTTGCGGTGATAGCGGATGCTCTCGCCCTCGACCGACGCGTTGACGATCGGCCACTCGCGGATTCCGGCCAGCACGGCACGCGCAAAGAAAGGCATGAAGGTCAGCTTGGCGCCGTTGCGCTTTTCCCAATCCGCTCGCTCGCGTTCGCGCAGCTTGACGACGCGGCTCATGTCGATCTCAAAGATCGAGTGTACGTGCGCGCTGGTGCGCTTGGACGCGACCATGTGCTCGGCGATCTTCTTGCGCATGGTGGACATGGGCACCAGGTCGCCGGGCACGGCCATCGGAGCAGCGCCGGGCATCGCCGGCACAGGCTGAGCCGCTGCCGCCGGAGCAGGGCGCCCGCCGACGGCCACCGCCGGTGGAGCTCCTCCCGGATGCTGCTCTACGAAACGCAGGATGTCTTCCTTGGTGATGCGTCCTCCCAGGCCAGTGGCCGGGACCTGCGCCAAGTCGACGTTGTGATCGCGGGCGATGCGCCGCACCAGCGGCGACGACCGGACACGCTGTCCTTCCTCGGTGGACGGGAACTCGATAACGCTCTCGGCCTGGCGCGCGACCGCCTCCCTTGGTCTGGCCGGTTCGGGTGTGGGAACAGGCTGCGGACGTGCGCCATCCCCTTTGCGAGCTACGGCCGCAGCCGGTTGTGGCTGACGCGCGGGGATAGCCGCCGCTTTCGGCGCTTCCGGCTTCGGAGGAGCGGGGGTAGCCGCTGCGGCGCCTTCTGCGTCGATCACTCCAACCACCGTATTCACCTGCACGGTGGCGCCTTCCGCGACCTTGATCTCCTTCAGCACCCCGGAAGCGGGCGCCGGGATCTCCGCGTCCACCTTGTCGGTCGAGATCTCGAACAAGGGCTCGTCCCGCTGCACCTTGTCTCCGGGCTTCTTCAGCCACTTGGTCAGCGTGCCCTCGAAGATCGATTCCCCCATTTGGGGCATGATCACATCAGTCGGCATGATCTCCCTTCCCCCCAGCACAGCCGGATGGCTCCGGCCCATGCACCGCGATCACCCATTATATCTCCCGGCCGGACGCGCCCTGACGCGGGCCTCACTGTCCGGTTTCGAACTTGGACTTTACCGTCGGCGGCAGCTTCTTCCATTGCCCAAGGAAGGTTGTGACCTTCCAGATATCGTCATCGCTCAACATTTTTCCCCACGCCGGCATCGCCGTGTAGCGTATGCCATGCTTGATGATCCAGTAATTCTGGTGGTCCGGCATGTCAGGCGGGTCCTCGGTGAACTGCGGCGCCGGTGGATACTCGCCGTTGCCGAGCGTCTGTTTGCGTGTCGGAGCCCCGTGACACTGCGCACAATTCATGCTGTAGATCAGCATACCCCGGAGAAGATTGTCCTCGGTGGGTTGGATGGGGTTTGTGATCTTGGAGGCCTGGCGCTCGACCGACGCGTCCAGGGCGTGCCCGCCCAGGAAGGTCTCCACTTTGCCGGGCGCGATATCGGCATTTACCGGCATGTAGCCGAAGTAGGTGTAGAACAATCCGGCCACGACTAATGCTGCAACGGCAAAAATCATGCCGGAAACGAACTTTCCCATGGTGTCCCCGCTTTCCTGAAAGAAAATTGAAATCAGTACGATTTAAGCCGCCGCGCCTCGCGCACCACGTCCGCCACCTTGGGCAGGAAAAACTCCTCCATCGGCGGCGAAAACGGCACCGGCGTATCCAGCGAGGCGATGCGCACCACCGGCGCGTCCAGCCAGTCAAAGGCGTCCTCATTGATGACCGCGGTGATCTCCCCTGCGATGCCTGCGGTGCGTGTGTCCTCGTGCAGCACGATCACCTTGTTGGTCTTCTGCACCGTATTACTGATCGCCTCGCGGTCGAGCGGTTGCAAGGTGCGAAGGTCAACGACATCGAGCTCGATGCCTTCCTTGGCCAGCGTCTCGGCGGCCTCGAGCGCCACCTGCAGCATGGCTGCGTAAGTGATCACGCTGACGTCGCGACCCTCGCGCGCAACCCGCGCCTTGCCCAGCGGTACAACATAGTCGTCGGCGGGCAACTCTTCTTTGATGCGCCGGTAAAGAAACTTGTGCTCCAGGAAGAGCACGGGATTGTTGTCGCGGATCGCCGACTTGATCAGCCCCTTGGCGTCGTAGGCGGTGCCGGGCGCGACCACCTTCATCCCCGGCGTGTGGACAAAGTACATCTCCGGGTTCTGCGAGTGGAAGGGCCCGCCGTGCACGCCGCCGCCGCAGGGGCCGCGCAGCACGATGGGCGCGGGCGCTCCCCAGCGATAGTGCGATTTGGCCAGCATGTTGGTGATCTGGTTGAAGGCGCAGCCGATGAAATCGATGAACTGGAACTCGACCACCGGCCGCAACCCGGTGAGCGCCGCACCAAACGCGGCGTTGACCAGCGCCCCCTCGGCGATCGGTGTATCGACCACGCGCTCCCGCCCGAAGTGATGAATGAAGCCCTCGGTGACCTTGAACGCACCGCCGTACACTCCGATGTCCTCGCCCATGCAGAAGACGGCCTGGTCGCGCTCCATCTCCTCCCAGAGTCCCTGGCGGATGGCTTCGAGATAAGTAACGGGTGGCATATTGTTACAAACTGTACAAATGGTACAATACGTACATGAGTGCCAAGCGTCTTTCGACGAGTGCAGCCCGCCAGCAGTTTGCCGAACTCATCAACCGCACCGCGTACCGGGGAGAACGGTTTGTTCTGCAGCGCCGTAGGAAGCCAGTCGCGGCCGTCATTCCCATCGAGGAGTATGACTTTCTAGAACGCATGATCGAAGAGCGGGAAAACGAAATCGACGTCCGCCTCGCCCGCAAGGCGCGGAAGGAGAAGGGGCGTATCCCCTGGGAGCGGGTGAAGAAAGAACTCGGGTTGTAGCCGTCGTTCACCGATGCGCTACTCCATCGAATTCGTGCCTTCCGCGCGGCGGGCGCTCGCCAAGCTGCCGCTGCTCATGCGGAAACGTATCCAGGTGGCAATCGATGATCTCGCCGACAACCCATTGCCACCCGGCGTCAAGAAGCTTCAAGGCGAGGACGGATACCGTATCCGCGTTGGCGATTACCGCGTCATTTACGAAGTCGAGCACGTGCGCTTGACAATCCTCGTGATCCGCATTGGCCACCGCCGTGAAGTCTACCGGTAAGGCGCTACTTCAGGTGCACCACTGCTTCGCTCTCTTTCGGCTTCGCTGCCGCAGCTTTCGCTTTCGGCTCCTTCAGCCCGTACTTCGGCTTGATCTCGTGGCAGGCACCGTCACAATACACACCGCCGGCAGCGGCCTCCGGCGCCGGCATGGGTGAGGCTTCGGCGAAATTGCGGTCGGCCTCGAGTTGTTTCTCCACGCCATCGATCACCGCCTGGTTTTCCGCGGGCGTGAGCCACTTCTTGACCCTGACCAGGTAATCCTCGAAGCGTGCGATCGGGTCTCGCTTCTGCCAATACTCGAACAGCGGACGTGGGACGTACTGGGCCGCGTCGTGAATGGCGTGGCCCTTCATGCGCATCATCTTGGCTTCGATCAGCGTGGGGCCTTCCCCGCGGCGGGCGCGCTCGCAGGCCTCGTGCGACGCGTCGTACACCTGGCACGCATCGGTGCCGTCTACGATCACGCCCGGAATGCCGTAGGCGATCGCCCGCTGCGCCAGGTCTTTGATGGCGAACTGGTGCTCGGCGGGTGTGGAGTATCCCCACAGGTTGTTTTCGACGATCAGCACCAGCCCCAGCTTCTGCACCGCGGCGAAATTCAGCGACTCGTGGAAAATGCCGGTGGACTGCCCACCGTCGCCGATGTAGGTCATGCAGGCGATGTTGCGCCCCTGGTAGCGCGCCCCCAGCGCCACGCCGGCCATCACGCCAATCAGGTCGCCCAGCATGGAGATGGGCGCGGCCACATTGCGTTCATAGATGTCGCCGAAATGCGACGAGGCGTCGCGGCCCCTGGTCGGCGACCCCGCCTTGGCCATGTATTGCATCATGATGTCGCGCGCGGAAAAACCTCTGACGAGCAGCGAACCCTGATTGCGGATCATCGGCGCCAGCCAGTCCTCCTTGCCCAGCGCGCAGGCCGAGGCGCACGAGCACCCTTCCTGTCCCAACCCGAAGTACACGCCGCCCACCACCTTGCCCTGCTTGTAGAGGTTCTCGAGCGCCGCCTCCATGCGCCGGTTGAGCAGCATCCAGCGGTAGATCTCGACGTGCTGCTTGGGCGTGAGGTATTTCGACTCGCGGATCGGCGGGATGGGCGCGCTCAGGTCGCCGCGCACTTCGTAGGCGACCTCGCCGTTGCGCGTGACCTCAACCACGCGGTAGTCCGGTTTCTCCAGCCGGTAGTCGACGATGCCGTAAGCGTTGGCAGCCAGCGCACGCTTGCCGGACGCGGCGGCGGGACGCTTCTTGTGCGACGGCTTCTTCATTCAGGAAGGCAATTCTATCCTACGAGATTCTTGAGGGTGGGGGTTTTGGTTCTACCCCCAGAAAGTCTCATCGTCGCGCAGTTCACGGAGGTTCTCCGGCAACTTCATGGGGACGCCAACGGTGCGGCCCAGAAGCGCATCCAGGGTGTCCACCCAAAGAATCTGGCTCTCGAACACGCGGCCGAAGTTGCGCGCCACCGACTGAGAAACTTCCTCAATCGTAAGCGGCGTGGCCGCGATTCCCGGGTAGGCGTCGCCCAGTGCGCGATCAAGCGAAGTCACCGGCTTGTCGCCGATCCCGCAGGGGATGATGAGCTTGAAATGGTCGAGGCCGGTAGAGACGTTCAGCGCAAAGCCGTGCGAAGTCACGCCGCGCGAGATGTGAACGCCGATGGCGGCGACTTTGGCTTCATTGCGCAGCGTCCACACGCCGGTCATGCCCGGCACGCGGCGTGTGGCCACACCGAAATCGGCGCAGGTTCGGATCACCCCCTCTTCCAGCTTGCGCACAAAATCCACCGCTCCGATGTGCGGCGTGAACCCGCGCAGGTCGAAAATGGGATACCCGACGAGCTGCCCGGGGCCATGATAAGTCACGTCGCCGCCGCGGTCGCACTCGAAGATCTCCACGCCCGACCGCGAGAGCTGATCTTCAGAAACGAGCACGTTCGCGCGCTTCGCATTGCGGCCGAGCGTGATGACGGGCAGGTGCTCGAGCAGCAGCAGCGTATCGCCGACCTGCCCAGCCTTACGCAGATCGACCAGCGTCTGCTGCAGCTTGAGGGCGGTGGCGTAGTCGACGCGGCCGAGTTGGACGACAGAGATCATGGAAACGCCACGGATTCTCACGGATGAAACGGATCAAAACTGGTTCATCCGTGTAAATCCGTGGCCGACCTAAATATTGATCGACAGCCCGTACACGCTCTCGATGCCGTCGAACATGGCTTCGCTGAGCGTCGGGTGCGGGTGGATGGTGAACATCAGGTCGTCGACGGTAGCCTCCATCTCCAGCGCCACGACCGCTTCCGCAATCATCTCCGTTGCCTGCGGACCGATGATGTGCACGCCCAGCACCTCGCCGTACTTCGCATCCGCCACGACTTTCACAAAGCCTTCGTGCGACCCGACAATGCTCGCCTTCGAATTCGCCGAGAAGGGAAACTTGCCAATCTTCAACTCGCGGCCGGCTTGCCGCGCTGCCGCCTCGGTCATGCCGACACTCGAGATCTGCGGCTCGCAGTATGTGCAGTTGGGAATCCGGTTGCGGTTGAGCGGCCGCGCCGGTTTACCGGCAATATGCGCCACGGCCACCATCCCCTGCATGAACGCCACGTGGGCGAGCTGCGGGAAGCCGGCGATAATATCGCCGACGGCGTAGATGCCAGGCTCCTCCGTCTCCATCCATCCATCGGTATGGACAAACCCGCGCTCGGGCTTGATCTTTGTTTTCTCCAGGCCGACATTCGCCGTGTTGGGCGCGCGGCCCACGGCGATCAGGATCTTCTCGGCCTCGAGTTTCTGCTGCTTTCCGTCAGGCGGGGTGAAAGTAACAGCGATCCCAGTCTTCGTCTTCTCGACTTTATCGAGTTTGGTCCCGACGAATGACTTGATGCCCCGCTTGTTGTAGGAGCGCATCAGCTCCTTCGAGATCTCTTCGTCTTCAAGCGGCACCAGGCGCGGCAGCATCTCCAGAATGGTCACATCGCAGTCGAATGATTTGTAGATCGACGCGAACTCCACTCCGACTGCGCCGGCGCCCACTACCACGAGCGATTTTGGGATCGCCTTGAGACTGAGGATCTCGATGTTGGTCAGCAGGCGATCATCCGGCTCAAGTCCCGGCAGCATTTTGGCTTCGGAGCCTGTGGCGAGGATCACATTCTTTGCCTTGATGCTCGATCCACCCTGCACTTCGACTGTGAGCACGCCGTCCTTGCGCGGCCCCGTCAGCCGGCCGTATCCCTTCACCACGTCAACCTTGTTCTTGCGCATCAGGAACTCGAGGCCCTTGGTGTGCTTCTGGACGATCTTGTTCTTGCGGTCCTGGATGGTGGTCCAGTTCAGCTTGGCGCCGTCCAGGCCCTCGATACCGAAGTCTTTGCCCGCCTTCATGTGATCGTAGATCTCGGCGTTGAACAGCAGCGCCTTGGTGGGGATGCAGCCCACCTGCAGGCAGGTGCCGCCCAGCTTCTCGTTTTTCTCGATCAGGCAAGGCTTCAGGCCCAATTGTCCGGCGCGGATAGCGGCGGTATAGCCTCCGGGCCCGGACCCGATAATGGCCACGTCGTAGATGGTCTCAGCCAAGGTAGTGCTCCTCTGGAGGGATTGCGGAGGATGAACCAATCAACGATTGTACGACAGGACAAGAAACTTCATCGCCGCGGATACACGCGGATGAACGCGGATCTATTGTTCCGCTGTCATGCTGAGCGAGTGCGGGCCGCTTTTTGCCCGCACGAGTCGAAGCACCCCTATTCCAACGATGTGGTTCGGATAGGGGTCCCTCGACTCGCGCGCCAGAATCGGGCGCGCTCGCTCAGGATGACAGTCCTTGTTAGCGTTAAGAAAGTAGTTACGCAAGAAGCCGCGCTGCGTCCTTGGAGAAGTACGTCAGGATAATCGACGCCCCGGCGCGCCGGATCGAGGTCAGCGATTCCATCATCACGCGCTCGCGGTCGATCCAGCCGTTGCGCGCCGCGGCCATGATCATGGCGTACTCGCCCGAGACCTGGTACGCGGCCAGCGGGACTTCAAATCGCTCGTGCGCGGCGTGGATCACGTCCAGATAAGGCATGGCGGGCTTGACCATAATCATGTCAGCGCCCTCTTCCAGATCGAGCTCGATCTCGCGCATGGCCTCGCGCAGGTTGGCGCCGTCCATCTGGTAGGAGCGGCGATCGCCGAACTGCGGCGCCGAATCCGCCGCCTCGCGAAACGGCCCGTAGAACGCCGACGCGAACTTCGCCGCATAAGAAAGGATAGGGATGTTGATGAACCCGGCCTCATCGAGCCCCTTGCGAATGGCGGCGACGCGCCCATCCATCATGTCCGAGGGCGCGATGATGTCCATGCCCGCGCGCGCCTGCGAGACTGCGGTCTTGGCCAGGAGATCGAGCGTCGCGTCGTTGACGATCTCATACTCGTCGGCGGCTGCGGCTGCCATCTTGTGAATGGTCTGCGGCAAGTCCTTCTTCTCGACGACCATTGTCTTGGTCGCGGCGCGCGCGCCCAGGGACCGCGGGGCTGTGGTCCGGCGCACGATCCCGCAATGTCCGTGGGACATGTACTCGCACAGGCAAACGTCGCCCATCACCAGCAGGTCCGGGAC
>JBIOFT010000125.1:0-11392 GCA_044447375.1 Terriglobales bacterium
CGCCACCGGCGTGCCCCAGTTGACCCCGTCCGAGCTGACGTAGAACTCGTACTGGTTGATCCAGCCGCAGGCGCTGCCATCCTGTCGCGGCAGGTACTGGAAGGCGCTGAGGGTGTAATAGGCTCCCAGATCGATCTGGATCTCGTGCGGAAGCGGTGCGGTGGTAGGGCAAAATTGGGTATGCCACATGGTGCTGCTGTTGCCGTCGATAGCGTTGCTCGCCACCCCGTTTCCGCAGATGGTCTCCTGGCTGTCCGCGTAAACCACTGACCATCCGTTGTGCGAGATCAGGGCGGGAGTGACGGTCAGGATGGCGCTCTGCGTGGTTCCGCCGTAGCGGGCGCTTATAGTGACCGTGGTCGAGGCGTTGACCGTACTCGCGCTGATTAGGAACTCTGCGCTGCTCACCCCCGGTGGAAGGGAGAGGCTGGCGGGGAGCGCTGCTACCGCGGGGTTGCTGCTGGTGAGCGCCACGTTCGCGCCGCCCGCAGGCGCCGACGCCGTCAAGGCAACGGTGGCGGTCGCAGCGCTTCCTGCAAACACCGTCGCCGGGTTAAGGCTGAGATTCAACACCGACACCGCCGGTGGGCTGCTGGCGGTGCCGACTACGTTGATCTCGGCGGCGGATGTATAGGGTTTGCCGGTGATCTCCGATAAGGCGCGCAGGCGGATGAACCGCCCGAGGGTGGCCGGGAATCCGATCTGCCGCGGCGTGGGGAGTCCGGCGCCCGGTCCGGGACACTTGGTGAGAAAGCCGGTGTAATCGAAATTTCCGGCCGCCACCGGCGTGCCCCAGTTGACCCCGTCAGTGCTGACATAGAACTCGTACTGGTTGATCCAGCCGCAGGCGCTGCCATCCTGCCGCGGCAGGTACCGGAAGGCGCTCAGGCTGTAATAAGCTCCCAGGTCGATCTGGATCTCGTGCGGAAGCGGCGCGGTGGTATTGCAAAATTGGGTATGCCACATGGTGCTGCTGTTGCCGTCGATGGCGTTGCTCGCCACCCCGTTGCCGCAGATGGTCTCCTGGCTGTCGACATAAACCACCGACCATCCGTTTTGCGGGATCAGGCTCTGGGCCGTGCTGACCGCGCCTGCCGAGAGCATAAAGATCACCAACACGAGCCAGTTGCAACTTTGTCTTGGGCGATGCAAGCGAGGGTTCAGCTCCAGGTGCGAGTTTGTTCTCATTCAAAGCGGACCGGACGACCGTACACGGGGCCGAAAATTGACTCAAACCAAGTGCATACATAGCAATTCCTGGGCCAGCCTGTGATGGAGAAGTCCCCGCAATTACTTCAACTTACAGGTGAGAATAGGCAAGCCGTTGCACAAGACAGGAAAACTCTTGCAGGCTTGCGCCGGAGATACCGAATAGTTACCTCGGTGATGGGTAAGAATTACAGCTTCGATTCCCGCGATTGGGCCGCTGGGCGCGGCTTTCGCCAGGGTGGGCTCGCGCTCTGGCGGTGGCGGGCGAAGTCCTCACGGTAGGCTTAGCGCGCGCCTCCCGGCCCGGCTGCCGGCGACCGCATTTGCCGGCGCAGCGCCAGATAATCCGGCAGGGCATCGCGCCAGTCGCGGACACGAATGCCGTAGCGCCGCAGGCTCGCGTCCGACAGCGCCGAATAACGCGGCCGCACGCCTGTCCATTTCACATCCTCGGCGGCGGCCGGTTTCACTTCCACCTTGAGTCCCGCAGCCCGCAGCAGTTGGCGGCTGAAGGCATACCGCGAAACTGCGGTGGGATTGGTGACGTGCACCGTACCTCGGGCGCCGGCATGCACCAGTGCGGCCAGCGTCCGCGCCACGTCGTGGCTGTAGTTGGGGATGCTCACCTGGCCGGCCAGCGCCCGCACCGGCTCTCCGCTCTCGGCCCAGTCCAGCACCGTGTTGGCGAAGCACGTTTTCTCCGCCCCGAATAGCCACGAGACCCGCGCGATGCAACTGCCGGGCAGGATGCGCTGCACGTCCTTTTCCGCCGCCGCCTTGGTGCGCCCGTACACGCTTAGCGGCACCACCGGATCATCCACTTCGTAGGGCGAGCGCTTACTGCCGTCGAAAACATAATCGGTGCTGAGGAATATCATACGCACGCCGTGCTTGCGGCAGGCCTCGGTGACGTACACCGCACCTGCGTGGTTCACCAGCTCCGCCTGCTCAGGATCCCGCTCGCACGCGTCCACTTGGGAAATGGCCGCCGCCAGCACCACCCGGTCGGGCCGATGATGAGCCACGAAGCTCTCGACCTGCCGCGGGTCGCGGATGTCGAGGTCGCGCGAGCCGGCCAACTGCAGATCGTCCCCATGCCACGCCGCCGCGATTGCTCGCCCCAGCAGGCCCGTCCCGCCGATCACCGCCACCTTCATCGCTGCTCGCGCCTCGCGGCCAGTCTATACGGGCGTGCTCAATCGAGCCAAGAGTCTCGAAGTACGCAGCAGGCTGCGTCTCTACCTATATCCAGGCGGGGTTTCGGCGAGCCGGCTTCAATCCCCCATCCACCACGCGTGTTAGCTACTTAGGTACGAAGAGGCAGGTCGAGTGCTATCACGGAAGTTACAGGGGTATATTGGCCCCCAGGAGCACAGTAGGGGGGAAGTGTGTTGCGCCACCGGCCTCGAGGATGCCTGCGCGGGCTGATTTTGCCCGTTGTGGGGTTGAGCCTATCGGTTCCCGTCTGTGCCCAGTCGCCGCCGGTCGGTGCGCCCGCCGCTAAATTGCAGGCCCAGGTGGACAGTCTGCGGTCCTCCCTCAGTGAAACCCGGGCCGAACTCCAACGATCACACGAGGAGGTTGTTGACCTGCGCCGGCGCTTGGAGGATTTGGAAACCCGCCTGGGAGCCTCCGCCGGCAAGCCCGCTCCCCAGACGCCGCCTTCGCCCGAATATCCAACTTTAGAAGATGCTCTCAAGGCACAGCAGTCCGCCGCACCCGCGAGCGGCGCCGAGGCCGCGCAGGAACACGGGGACATGCTGGCCGCCCAGATCGAAGAACAGAACCAGACCAAGGTGGAGAGCGCGTCGCGCTACAAAGTCAAGCTCTCGGGACTGGTCCTGATGAATACCTACAGCAACCGCGGCGCCGTGGACAATACCGATCTTCCCGGGCTGGCGCTGCCGCGCGCTCCCGGCCAGACCAACGGCGACTTCGGCGCCACTCTCCGCCAGACCCTGCTGGGACTGGAGGTCACCGGGCCCAAGCTGGCGGGGGCCAGCACTGCCGCCGATGTGCAGATGGATTTCTTCGGCGGATTTCCCGCTTATCAATTCGGCACGAGCGCGGGCCTGGTGCGCCTGCGCGTCGCGCGCGCCAGCCTCGACTGGTCCGGGACCAAGCTGGTCATCGGGCAGGATGCCCCGTTCTTTTCCCCGCTGTCGCCCACCTCCTATGCCAGCGTGGGTGAGCCCGCATTCGCCTGGGCCGGCAACCTGTGGGTGTGGACGCCGCAGATTCGCGTGGAGCACCGCTGGAGTGTTTCCGAGTCTTCGGGCGTGACCCTGCAGGCCGGGATTCTCGATCCGCTTACCGAATATTTCAACGACACAGAGTTCTACCGCACGCCCACGCCGGGAGAAAGCTCGCGGCAACCCGCCTTGGCCACGCACCTGGTTTGGAAGGGAAGCTTGTGGAAGCAGCCGGCGAGCGTGGGCGTGGGCGGCTATTACGAGCGCCAGGCTTGGGGCTTCAACCGCAACGTGGATGCCTGGGCCGGCACTGCCGATTGGGCTCTCCCTTTGGGACAGTGGCTGGGGCTCTCCGGCGAGTTCTACCGCGGGCGCGCCCTGGGCGGCTTGGGCGGAGGTGGGTGGAACAGCATTGTGGCCAATGGCAATCCCGATCTCGGCAGCACGCGTATTGCCGGCCTGAACACCGTGGGCGGGTGGTCGCAGTTGAAGATCAAGGCAGCCCCCAAGCTGGAGTTCAACGTGGCCGCCGGTGCGGACAATCCGCTGGCCAGCGATCTGCGCCTCTTCCCCAATCCCATGGGGTCGGAGTACGCGGCGTTCGGGCGCAACCAAAGCCTGTTCGCAAATTCCATCTATCGGCCGCGGTCGAACCTGCTCATCGCACTTGAATACCGGAGGCTGCGTACGTATCTTCCGGATGACACCCGATCCAGCGCCGACCACGTAAATCTGGCGATCGGCGTGGCCTTCTGACGCCATGCGCCGCTTCCTGAACCCGGCGGTTCTTGCGCTGACGGCGGCGATGCTGCCAGCATCGCTCTCCCGTGCCCAGGATTTTCACGCCAAAGTGACGGTACAGCGCGCCGCCGCGGGCGATAAAGTGGCAGGGAACGCGAACGTGGTGGTCTGGTTGACGCCGGCGGGCTCGATCCCGCCGCGCCCGCCCGTCATTCACCCCCGCCTGGTGCAGAAGAACAAGCGCTTCGAGCCGCACCTGCTGGTGGTGCCGGTGGGCACTCTGGTGGAGTTTCCCAACCAGGATCCTTTCTTTCACAACGTGTTCTCGCTCTACAAGGGCAAGCGCTTCGACCTGGGGCTGTACGAGGCCGGCAGCTCGCGTTCGGTGCGCTTCGACCGCCCGGGGGTGTCGTTCATCTTCTGCAACATCCATCCCGAGATGAGCGCGGCGGTAGTGGCGCTGGAGACGCCGTACTATGGCATCTCCAATAACGCGGGCGAGGTCCATATCCGCGATGTGCCACCTGGACGCTACCGCCTCGAGGTCTGGTACGAGCGCTCTTCGCCCGAGGCTCTCGGACGGCTGGCCCGGCAGATCAGCGTTCCCGGCGAGGGGCCGGTCACGGCGCTTGAGGTTCCGGAAGTGATTGCCGCAAGCGTGCCGCACAAGAACAAGTACGGCGCCGATTACGACAAGTCCAGCGGATACAAGCCTGATTAATGTCCGTGATTCGCGCTTTCCGTAGAGACGCAGCATGCTGCGTCTCTGCACGCTGACTGAGATGGATTATCGTGGCGGCGCCCTGCCCTAGTTCAGTCCTTCGACCAAATACAAATCGGAGAGCAGTTGCCGCACCCCGTAAACGTAGGCCTTGCTGTCCGGCGTGAGCACTACCGGTCCGATGAATTCCACCCCTGCCGGATCGCTGGGCATGAGCTTTTTCCAGAGCGTCCGCTGGCCGCTGGGCAGCTCCAGCCGCTGCACTTTCACCGGCGTTTCCCCCGGGCGATCCACGTACAGCGACCGTCCATCCGGGCTCCAGGAGATCGGCTCCTCTCCGGCTTCAAAGCCGGCGATGGGCTGCGGTTCTCCGCCCGAGACCAGGTAGAGATATCCCTTGCCTTCGGGGCTGACGCCGGCCACCACCCGCCCATCCGGAGAGACTGCGAAGGCCAGCGCGTTGACGCCCTCGGGCGTGATGGCTCTTGCCTTGCCCCCGGCCACCTCCTGCACATACAGTCTCGCGCTGTGACCGGGCTCGGTCCCCGAGAAGACGAATCGCTTGCCGTCGGGAAACCAGCGGGCGGCTACGTGGCTGGCATTCTCGTGGGCCAGCGCACGGATCTCTCCCGCCCGGGTGGGCAACAGGAAGAGTTGCGTGGGGTCATCGTTGCGCGTGGCCAGCGCCCACTTTTCATCGGGGGAAAGGGCCAGGGCCTGCCCATCCCCCAGGCGCACCGCCGGAGAGCCGTCGGTCCGGCGCAGATAAGCGGCGTAGCTCAGCCCGCCGCCTTCACCGGCTTCAAAGAACAGCATCTGCTTGCCGTCGCTCGATAGTCCGACGAGATACGACCAGTCGAACCAGGCCAGGTCCTGCTCCGCACCCCCGCTTGAGGCCGGGCTCATGATGCGCCGCCGGGTATTGCCGCGCGTGACCAGCACCCGGCCATCACTGCGAATGTCTTGCAACGTCAACTCCCCCGGCACCCGCGACACCAGCCGCTGCTTTCCAACCAGGCTCACCGCATAGAGCGCGCGATCGATGCCTTCCACTGTGGCCGTGAACCACACTTCATCACCGCTGCGGGCCCAGGCCAGGCCTTGGATGGTCAGCCATCCCGCGGACACGGTGTTGCTCTTCCCCTCGCTGCTTGCCACCATCACCGTGCCCCCGTCGTCTCCTTCGATCGGGTGGTAGAGGAATGCTATCTGGTCGCCCCGGGGAGAAATGCGCAGATGGCTGATCCACCACTCCGGTTTCGTACAGCACCTTGCCGATGGGATACTCGACGCGGTTGCGGCCTCCCACTTCGCGGACCACTGCCAGGTTGTTCCCGTCCGGCGACCAGTCCGCCCACTGCACATTCTCCAGCACCTCGCGTGGCGCTCCTCCGGCCATGGGCACGCGCGCCAGCGTCCCGCTGTGGATCCAGGACTTCACTTGCCGACTCCCCAGGAGCAGGGCCATCTCACCCTGGGAGGAGATCGAGAGGATTTCCGCCCCGGTAAGTCCCAGCGGCCGGGATTCTGGGCTCTCCGGGCGGGTGGCGAATACTTCCGTCGGCTTTCCCTCCCAGGTGGCGCTGCACACAATGGTCTGCCCATCGGGGGCAAAGCGCGCCATGCGCAGAATCCCCCGCCGATAGGTGAGCAGGTGATACAACGGCGGCGGAGTCCGCCCGGACCGCTGGCCCAGCATGAATGCCGCGATGGCGACAGCGGCCAGGGCCACGGCGAGACCGGCCGCGAGCGGCAGCCATCTCCTCGGGGTCTTGGCTGCGGCCATCCCGGAGACGGACCGCGCTGCCGTGGCCGTGGCCGCTGAGGTGCGGCTCGATGCCGAGTCCAGATCTCGCTTCAGCCGTTTTAGATCGGTGCGCAAGGCCGAAGCTGAGGGGTATCGCAGCTCGCGGTCCTTCTCCAGCGCACCGTTGATGATCTCTTCCAGCTTGGGCGGGACCTCCTTGTTCAAGCTCAGCGGTGCGGTCGGGGTCTGGTTGAGGATGGCGTTGAAGACAGCCGCCGAGGTGTTCCCGCCAAAGGGCAGTGCGCCCGTCACCATCTCGTACAGCACGCCGAAGGAGAAGTGATCGGTGCGACCGTCCAGGCCCTCCCCCAGCGCCTGATCGGGCGACATTTACGCGACCGTGCCCAGAGCCGTACCCGGGCTGGTCAGATGATCCTGGAACCCGACTGTGGGAGCGTTGGACCTGCCCACCGCCTCGGCCACCAGTTGCTTCTGCGGGGAGAGCTTGGCCAGCCCGAAATCCAGCACCTTGGCTTGACCGCGGTTGATGAAGATGTTGGCGGGCTTGATGTCGCGATGCACGATGCCGCTGGTGTGCGCGGCCTCGAGCGCATCGCTGATCTGAATGCCCCACTCCAGGGCTTGCGAGACCTTCAGCGCGTGCCCTTCGATGCGGTGCTTCAGGGTCGTCCCCTCCAGGCACTCCATCACAATGAAGTGCCGGCCCTGGTCTTCCCCGACATCATGGATGGTGCAGATGCTGGGATGGTTCAGAGCGGAGGCGGCGCGCGCTTCCCGGCGGAAGCGCTCCAGCGCCGGGGCGTCGGCCGAGAGCTCGGGCGGCAGGAACTTGAGGGCCACAAAGCGGCCCAGCTTGGTGTCCTCGGCCTTATAGACCACACCCATCCCGCCACCGCCGAGCTTTTCCAGGATGCGGTAATGAGAAATGGTTTCGCCGGTCACGAGGCGCGCCTTGGTTGAGCGCGAGGAATCTTAGGCTGTGGCGGGGACAGCGTCAACGTTTACTCCGGCTGCTTCCAGCCGTCGCTGTGGTACTCCATGTAGTCGGCCGTGGCCTGCGCCACCTCGTTGCCGAATCGCTTGGCAACCAGATGCAACGCCAGGTCGATGCCGGAGGTCAGCCCGCCCGCGGTGTAGATGTTGTCGGTCGAGCGCACGTACCGCTTCGACGTCTGCCACTCGACGGCAGGGAACTGCTCCTTGAAGTGATCGATGAACTCGTGGTGGGTGGTGGCTTTCTTGCCGTCGATCAGGTGGGAGCGCGCCAGCTTGCTGGCGCCGGTGCAGACCGACATCAGCGTCACCTTGTCGGCCGCCTGCTTGCGCAGCCACTCCATCAGGGCCGGGGAGTTGCTGCTCTGCGCTCCGATCACCACGATGTCCGGCTTGGGCGCATTGGCGAAGGTGTAGGCGGGGATCAGCTTGGCGCCGTCCGAACTGCTCACCGGGTTGGTGCTGTCGGAGACGGTGTAGAGCGTGAACGGCATAGCGTGGTCGTCATGCACGGTTTTGCCGGGCGCCATGAGCATCACGTCCTGGAAAACCTCCCAGGGACCGGCAAAGTCGATCATGTCGAAGTTGTCGGAGATCGCGAACGCCACCCGCACTTCCTTCGGTGGCTGCTGCGCCGCCAGCAGGGTCGTCAAGCCGAACAAGAGACAAAGCGTGGAAACGAACCGCATCGGATTCTCCTCTTCCTGTCTGTAGGTGTGCCCTCTCCGTCGGGTGCGGAAGGTTAGACGTTTTGGAAACGGTTGTGGTAGCCGCAGGAATGTGTGCCAAGAGCCAAAAGCTAGAAGCTAAGAGCTAAAAGCTCTCTACCGCACCACCAGCACTTCGCGGACGTTGTCGCGGGCGAGGAAGAACTTGATGGAAGAGAAGTCGCGGAAGAGGTTTTCGATGTGGCGGTTGTTGAAGACGCGTTGCAGGCGGAAGCGCGGCCCGCACTGCAGTTCGAGCGTGTCCTCGCCGGCGATGTGATAGCGGTAATAGGGAGCGTCGGGGCCGGCGTCGCGGGTATGGAAGAAGGCCAGCAGGATGCCCTTGGGCCTGAGGATACGGTGGATGCGGTTCACCATCGGCTTGACCAGCGCCTCATGCAGGTAGTCGGGGGTGTCCCAGCACAGGATGGCGTCAAAGGTGGTGGCGGGGCCGAACACCAGATTCTCGGCCAGGAAGCGGTCGGCGTCGCGGGTGGGGCGGCCATCCTCGGCCGGCACCACCAGCGAGGGATCTTCCGATTCCTTCAGCACGTCTTCGTTATGGATTCTGTGCCCCAGGCCGGTGAGATAGGCGATGTTGGTGGGCGACGTGGGACCCAGGTCCAGGATGCGCAGGCCCTCTTCGCCTTCGATGGCATGGTTGAACTCCGCCAGGCCGCTGGAGCGGCGGCGCAGGCGCTCACCCAAATCGGCCGCCGGCAGGGCGGTTGCGGCTTCGGCATTTCCCCGAAACATCCGGAACAGGTGGTGCGTCACGGAACTCATTTACTGCTGAACCCAATTCTAGGCCAGGGCAAACTTCAACCGTTACTTGAAGGATCCCGAGGTCATTTCTTCTGTTCGGCCAGCGCCGGCTCCGCCGGGCCCGCAGGTGCGGCGGCAAAACTGCTGGAGACGCTGGCCGCGACCGCTTCCACGGTCTCGCGCTTGGGCTCGGGCTTGGCGGCTGCGCGCTGGGTATCGAGGGAGCCTTTGAAGACGGCGCCATCCTCGATGACGATGCGCTGGGTGACGATGTCGCCGGTGAGCACCGCGCTCTTCTTTAGTTCGACGCGCTCGGTGCCCTGGACGTTGCCGTTCAACTCCCCGTGCACCACCACGTCGCGCGCGTTCACGCTGGCCTTGACCCTGCCGTGCGGTCCGATGGTGAGGTGGTGGTCGTGCAGTTCAATGCTGCCTTCCACCTGGCCGTCAAGGTAAAGGTCCTCGCTGCCCGAAAGTTCGCCCCTGACCACTACCGACTTTCCGATGTGAGCGACCTCGGCGCGCGCGCTGTCAGTCGGTTTGGACATTTCCATGGCAATCTCCCTGCCCGGATAGGGGCCACACCCATGCTCGGTCCCCGCGCTACGGATGGCGGAGAACACCATTCAAACTATACCCTCTCCGCCGGACAGGCAGCAAACTGGAATTTGCTCCAGCCATTGCTGCTCTAGGGTCATCCCGCCCTTGGCGGCCGCACGAAGGGGCATGCACGGAAGGTTACGCGGCCACCATCCTGTGGCATCATGTCCCTGAAAGCAACATCGCGGACGCCGGGGGCGTCTAACCCTGAAGAGTTGCTTGAAGGGGGATCGTGCTTAAAGCGGGGATTGCGGCGGGCTTGTGTGTGTTGCTGGGCGGCGCGGCAGTAGCCCCGCAGACGCCGCCTCCCACCACCCCGCGGGGGTCTGCCCAGGAACTGGTGCGGCGAGTGATCGCCAACGAAGACAAAGCCAGCAAGGAACACATGCGCTTCCTCTACCGCCTGCGCACCGAGACGCCCAAGACCGGCACCATCACCAAGGAACTGGTGGAGACCAACGAAGGGGTGGTGGCGCGGCTGATTGCCGTCAACGACAAGCCACCCACGGCCGAGCAGCGCCAGACCGACGACGAGCGTCTGCAGAAGCTGGCCAGCGATCCTCAGGCGCGCGCCGCCAAGCGAAAACAGCAGAAAGAAGACGAAGAGCGCACCACCCGGATGGTGAAAGCGTTGCCCGACGCCTTCCTCTACCAGTATGACGGCTTCGAGCCCGGCAAGAACGGCCAGCGACTGATCCGCCTGAAGTTCAAGCCCAACCCCGATTATGATCCCCCAAATCGCGAGCTGCAGGTCTATCAGGGCATGGAAGGCACCCTGCTGGTCGAGCCCAGCGACGAGCGGCTGGTCAAGATCGAGGCTCACCTGTTCAAGGGGGTCAACTTCGGATGGGGGATCCTGGGCCACCTTGATCCTGGTGGGCGGTTCGAGGTCGGGCAGTCGCGCGTGGGCGGCGACCGCTGGGAGGTCACTGAGATGCGGCTCAAGTTCACCGGCAAGATCCTGCTGTTCAAGAGCCTCAACATCAGCGAATACGAGACCGCTTTCGATTACCGGCGCGCGCCTGAAAACCTGAGCTTTATCCAGGGCATCGAGTTCTTGAAAAAGCAGCCGGAGTTTCTGGCGGAAAAACAGCAGCAGTAGCGCCGGCTGTGTACGGCCGGGTACCCACCTCCCCCGCTCCCTTTGCGGTCTTGGGCGTTAGAATCAAATGCGTGTCTGTCTTCTCCCCTCGCCGCGTGGTCTGTCTGCAACCCAGCGCGACGGTCACGCTGGCGCGCCTTGGCCTGCTCGACCGCGTGGTCGCCTGCACGCGCTACTGCAAGGACGTCTGCCCGGAGATGGCATTCCGCGAGGTCGCGATCGTCGCCGATTCCTGGACGGCGCAGGCCGCCGAGATCGCAGCCGCGGGTCCCGACCTGGTGATCGCCTCGGTGCCCTACCAGCTTGAAGCGGTCGCGGAGATCCTCAAGTCGGGGGTGCGCTTCCTCGGTCTCGCGCCGCGTTCGCTCGCCGACATCTATGCGGACATTGCGCTCATCGCCGGTGCCATGGGCGCTTCCGATCGCGGCGAGCACATCATCGGCTCGATGCAGCGCGAGATCGAAACCGTGCGCGCGCGCCACGCTGCCGGACCGCATCCGCGCGTCTTCTGCGAGGAGTGGGGCAAGCCCATCATCCACTCGCAGCGTTGGGTGGCGGAGCTGGTGGAAGCCGCCGGCGGACGCTTCCTGGGCG
>JBIOFT010000126.1:0-11227 GCA_044447375.1 Terriglobales bacterium
CCCTCATGGTCGCCCATGCGGCGAGCACGTTTCCCAAGTAGTGTATTCGCTCTGGAAGTTTCCCAGTGTAGAGGCTGCGAATTTTTTTGGCAAGTTGAGCCGTTTTGCGGGCGTCCGAGCCCGCAGGCGAAATCCCGAGCGTAGCGAGGGAGCTGCTTGGGCCGCTTTCACCAACCGGTATCACTGTGATATCATAAGAGACGGAGTGATTCATGGCCAACCTCTTAATCCGCGATCTCGACGCTGAAGTGCTGGCTCGATTGAGGGCGGCGGCCAAGAGCCACGGCCGCTCGCTGCAAGGGGAAATCCACGACGCGCTCGAGCGCGCGGCCACCAGCAGCCTGGCGGATACTCGCCGCCTCTCCGCCTGTTGGCTCAAGCGGCTGCGGGGCTCCTCGCAATCGGACAGCACAAGACTCATCCGTGAGGACCGGAATGCGCGGTGAGCGTCTTCGTTGTTGATGCGAGCGTTGTGATCAAATGGTTTGTCCCGGAGGTCCACGGCGATGCGGCACGGCGCCTGCTGGAGTACAGTCATCACTACATCGCGCCCGACCTCCTCTTCGCGGAGACCGCCAACGCCATCTGGAAGAAGGTTCGCCGTGGCGAACTGCCGTCCAGATATGGCCAGCGATTGGTGGCAGAAGTTGGCCGCGTCGCGGTAGAGACGATTCCGTGCCGGGCGCTCGCGGCCGACGCCTATGCGTTGGCTACTGCCACCGGCCGCACGGTGTACGATGCGATGTATCTGGCGCTTGCAGTGCGCCTCGATACGCGAATGATTACCGCCGATGAGCGCTTGGCTGCCACAGTTGCGGCGATGCCGCTTACCGCGCCACACATCCAGACGGTTCAGACATTCAGGGGATGATCCAGAGATAACGACTCGCGCGGTGCCCTGCCCCTGGCAGCTTTTGCCAAGACCTTCTGCTGGCCTCACAGCCCCGGATTCGATATCCTGATCACGGATGGCAAACGAATTCCTTTCCCGACTGCGGCAGGCGCCCCTGTTGTGCGACGGCGCTATGGGTACCCTGCTCTACGCCAAAGGTATCTACATCAACCGCTGTTATGACGAGCTGAACCTCTCGCAGCCCGACCTGATCCGCGATATCCATCAGGAGTATCTGCAGGCCGGCGCCGAGATCATCGAGACCAACACCTTCGGCGCCAATGCTTACCGCCTGGAGCGCCACGGTCTGGGCCAGCAGGTACGCGAGATCAACCTGGCCGGGGCGCGGGTGGCACGCGAAGCGGTGGAGGGCGAGACGGCGAAGAAAGGCACGCAGGCCTTCGTCGCCGGATCGGTGGGCCCCCTGGGCATCCGCATCGAGCCGCTGGGCAAGACCTCGCGCGCGGAAGCGAAGGCGGCTTTCATGGCGCAGATCGCGGCCCTGGTCGAGGGCGGCGTCGACCTGCTGATCCTGGAGACCATGGGATACCTGGACGAGCTGCATCAGGCCATCCTCGCGGCCCGCGAGGTGAACGCAGCAGTCCCGGTGGTGGCGCAGGTGACCATCGATGAAGAGGGCAACTGTCTCGATGGCTCCAGTCCTGAGACTTTTGCCGCGAAGCTCACCGAATGGGATGCCGATGTGGTGGGCTGCAATTGCAGCGTCGGTCCGGTGGCCATGCTGGGCGCGATGGAGCGCGTGCGCCGCGTGACGACCAAGCCGCTGTCGGCGCAGCCCAACGCCGGCATGCCGCGCGCCGTCGAAGGCCGCAACATTTATCTATGCTCGCCGGAATACATGGCGGAATACACCCGCCAGTTCCTGGAGGCGGGGGTGCAATTGGTGGGCGGCTGCTGCGGGACCACTCCCGAACACATCCGGTGGATGAAATCGGCGCTGCGGATGGGCGGCGCCAAAGCTGCGGCCACTGTCGTGCCGTCCGCGCCCAAGGGAGAATCGGCGGTTGCCAGTCCGCCACTGGCAGAGCGCTCCAAGCTAGGCGCCAAGATCGCGGCCGGCGAGTTCGTCACCATGGTGGAGATCGTTCCGCCCAGGGGCACCAATGTCGCTCGCGAGATCGAGGGGGCGAAATTTCTGAAGTCGGTGGGCGTGGACGCGGTGAATATCCCCGACAGCCCGCGCGCTTCCGCACGGATGAGCAATCAGGCACTGGCGATTCTCATCCAGCAGCAGGTCGGCATCGAAGCTGTGTTGCATTACACTTGCCGCGACCGCAACGTGCTCGGCATGCAATCGGACTTGCTGGGAGCGAGCGCCATCGGCATCCGCAACCTGATCTGCATCACCGGCGATCCGCCCAAGATGGGCAATTATCCCGACGCTACCGCCGTGTTCGATGTGGATGCCATTGGGCTGGTCAACCTGGTGCACAATCTGAACAACGGCCTCGATCTGGGCGGCAACCCCATCGGCACGGCCGCAGGCTTCGTAATCGGCGTGGGCGCCAATCCCGGCGTTCCCAACCTCGACGAGGAGATTCGCCGCTTCGAATATAAGGTGGAAGCCGGAGCGGAATATGCCGTCACCCAGCCGGTGTTTGACGTCTCGTTGCTGGAAACTTTTCTGCGCCGCATCGAACATTGCCGCATTCCGGTGGTTGCCGGCATCTGGCCGCTGGTGAGCGTGCGCAATGCCGAGTTCATGAAGAACGAGCTGCGCGTTTCAGTTCCGGATGCAATCGTAGAACGCATGGCGGCGGCCAGCAGCCGGGGCGCCGAGGCTGCCCGCGCCGAAGGCGTGGCCATCGCCCGCGAGATGCTGCTCGCCATCCGCGACCTGGTGCAGGGAGCGCAGGTGAGCGCGCCCATGTCGCGCTATCCCGCCGCCCTCGACGTCATCGACGCTCTGGGATCTTCCCGCAGCACTACCGTGGCGTAGCCGGAAGGAAATGAAAGCCGCCTCTGCGTTTTTCATTTCCAGTACGGGAAAAAATGCTGCATTGCGTCATGGAAAGTGCTGTTGTGGGAACCCCCAAGAAAATTTCTGCGGCTCAGCGCTTACAAACCTGAACTACAATAAAAACGGAGTGGAGCTTGCCAAAATTTGAAGAGTGCCTCCAGCGCCTGGAAAAGATCGTAGACGAGCTGGAGAAGGGGGAGCTTCCCCTGGAAAAGGCGCTGGGGCTGTTCGAGGAGGGCATAGCACTCTCCGCTTCCTGCCGCAAGGAATTGGAGACGGCGGAGGGAAAAGTAGAGATTCTGTTGAAACAGAACGGGAAGCTTCAGCCCGAGCCGTTCGAATCCAGCCCGGCGCGGGAGAGCGTCCCGAAGAAGTAAACACGTTCAGAAGCAGCATGCCTGCGGTTCCGAACCGCAGCACGGCCACGGCCCGGTATTGGCATGATGCCAGGCCCCTTACCCCCAAAGGAAAGGCATTGCCATGAGACCCCTGAACGTTGTCGTAGCCCAGTTGGATTCCAAGAACGCCGAACATCTTGCCGCTTCGCTCTATGGCCATTTCCGTTCCGTGGCGGTGGCACGCTCGCTGGAAGAGTTGCGCGACGCCATCCCCAACACCAATGCTGATGTGGCCATCGTGGACCTGGAGCTAGTCGGCTTGCCCGATCTCGAGCATCTGCACCAGACCTACCGCGACACCAGCATCGTGTGCACGCATCGCTGCGCTGACGAAGAAATGTGGGCTTCGGCGCTGGCAGCCGGCGCCACTGACATGTGCTCCAGCACCGACGTGGACGATATCGTGTACTGCACGCTGCGCAGCCTGGACGCGCTGGCCGCATCCCAAGCCGCCTGATTCACTGCGAGAAACGAGAATCCCTCGCGTACGTCAGCGAGGGATTTTTGTTTGTTGGTGCAAACTATTCCTATTTCACAGAAGCTGTACTTTCAGCGCTGTCATCCTGAGCGAGCGCGCCCGTCCCTTCGGCTTCGCTCAGGGCAAGCTTTGGCGCGCGAGTCGAAGGACCCCTATTCGAAAGATGTCGCGCAAGTAGGGGTGCTTCGACTCGTGCGGGCAAAACCGGCCCGCACTCGCTCAGCATGACAGTGGCATGGGTACAACCACTGTGAACATGCTCCAGCCGGCGGATCCCAACCTGAACCGAATCGCTCGGCGCTGATTTTCGCCCTCGCCGCCAGTTGCAACTCGCGCGCGGAACCCGCAAACTGGTGGCATGAAAGTCGTCTCCCGGTTCCTGCTGGCGGCGTCGGCCGAGGCCCACTTCCCCGCGGCCTCGGTGCCGGAAGTCGCCTTCCTGGGACGCTCCAACGTCGGGAAATCCAGCGTCATCAATTCCCTGCTGGGTGCCAAGGTGGCCAAGACCAGTTCCACGCCGGGGCGGACGCGCTCCATCAACTTTTACGAGGTACGCTGGCCCGGGAAGCCGCGTCCGGCGCTGTTTTTCGCCGACCTGCCCGGTTATGGCTACGCCCGCCTGTCACGCGAAGTCACGGCCGGGTGGGGGAGCTTCATCGAACCCTACCTCGAGCACCGCCCCACGCTCGGCCTCGCCATCGTTCTGGTGGACTGCAATGTGCCCCCTCAGGAAAGCGACAAACAACTGGTGGACTGGTTGGAAGCGAAACAACGGAATTTTCTGATCGTCGCCACCAAAGCCGACCGGCTCTCGGGAAACACGCTGCGCGCGGCTCTCGTGGGATTGCAGCAGGCGTTCGGCGTGGAGCGCATCGCTAGCTTCTCCGCCCGCACCGGTGAGGGACGCGAGGAACTCTGGCAGGAGATTCGCAGTGCCTGCCAACAGGCGGCGTAGCAAACTACACCTCTGCACCCGCGCATATCACCGTATGGCAGCGGTTCGCCGCCACCCAGTACGGGATCTCGCGATAATCGCCGACATCGAAAATGGCGAGATCGGCGTCCTTGCCGGGCGCGATGCTTCCCTTGCGCTCGGCCAGGCGCAGCGCGTACGCGCCATTGATGGTGGCGGCGGCGATGGCCTCCGCGGGCGCCATTTTCATGTGCGTGCAGGCCAGCGAGAGCACGAACGGCATGCTGCACGTGGGCGAAGTGCCGGGATTGCAGTCGGTGGCCAGCGCCACCGGGACTCCCGCATCGATGAGCCGGCGCGCGTCGGGAAAGCGCCCCAGCCCCAGAAAGTAATTGGCGCCGGGAACCAGCGTGGCGACCGTCTGGAACGCGGGCGAGATAACGGATTGCGCGGCCAGAGCCGCGATGTCGTCGTCGCCGACGAAGTCCATGTGGTCGAGCGAGGCGGGATCGTATTTCACCAGCGGCGCGATCTCCGAGCGGGTGAGTTGGCCTACGTGCGCGCGGACGCCCAGCCCGTGTTCGCGCGCCGCTAGAAACACGTGCTCGGTGCTGGCGAGACTGAAAGCGCCGCGGTCGCAGAAGACATCCACGAAGCGCGCCAGCTTGCGCTCGGCGGCGCGCGGAATCATCTCCTTGCAGACGATGCGGACGTACTTGTCCTCGCGCCCTTCATACTCGCGCGACACCACGTGCGCTCCCAGCAGCGTAGGCACCACCGTTCCGGGCCACTCGCGGGCAGCATCGCCGATGGCTTCGAGCGACTTCAGTTCGGCATCCAGATTCAACCCGTAGCCGGACTTGGCTTCAACCGTGGTGGTGCCCTGCGCGAGCATTTGCCCGAGGGCGTTGAGTACGTGCCCGGCGAGCGCCGCGCGAGTCACCTTGCGCACGCCGTCCACGCTGGAGCGGATGCCACCGCCGGCCTCAGCGATCTGTTCGTAAGTCGCGCCGGCGATGCGTTGCTCGAAATCCACCAGCCGCGGCGCGGTGAACGCCGGATGGGTGTGCGAATCGACGAATCCCGGAAGCACGACTTTGCCCGCGCAGTCGATTTCGCGAATCTTCCTGCGATTCTTTTTTACCCAGGAGTCGCGGAGCGCGTCTTTGCTCTTGCCGACCGAGACGATTTTTCCGCCGACCGAGAGCACAGCGCCGTCTTCGATCAGGCCGAGGCCGCTGAGGTCGCGTCCGCGGCGTGGCCCGGCACCGGGAGAACATAGGGTGAGGAGCTGGCGGATGTTGACCAGGAGCAGCGCGGCTTGATTCTTCTTTCGGAGGGGCATGGCTTTAGCCATGCCGTTCCGAAGATGAGAATGATTTCATCGGAATCTTGATGCCGTTTTTCTCCGCAAAATCGATGGCCTCCTGATACCCCGCGTCGGCATGGCGCACCACGCCAATGCCCGGATCATTCGTCAGCACGCGCTCGATACGCTTCGCCATGGCATCGGTTCCATCAGCCACGGTGACCTGCCCGGCGTGCTGCGAATATCCAATGCCCACGCCGCCGCCGTTGTGAATCGAGACCCAGGACGCGCCGCTAGCCGTGTTCAGCAACGCATTGAGCAGCGGCCAGTCGGCGATGGCGTCGGAGCCGTCCTTCATACTTTCGGTCTCGCGGAACGGCGAGGCAACGGAGCCGGTATCAAGATGGTCGCGGCCAATGACGATCGGCGCTTTCAGCTTGCCTTTCTTGACCAGCTCATTCATCGCCAGCCCGAACTGCGCGCGCTCGCCATAGCCCAGCCAGCAGATGCGCGCTGGCAGTCCCTGGAACTTGATCCGCTTGCGCGCCAGCTCGATCCAGCGGCTGAGGCTGCGATTTTCGGGGAACATATCCAGCACGAGCTGGTCGGTGATGGCGATGTCGGAGGGCTCGCCGGAGAGCGCCACCCAGCGGAACGGCCCGCGGCCTTCGCAAAACAGCGGGCGGATATACTCCGGCACAAATCCCGGAAAGTCATAGGCGTTCTTGACCCCGCGCTGGAACGCCATAGTGCGGATATTGTTGCCGTAGTCGAAGGTGACGGCACCCATCTTTTGCAGCGCCAGCATGCCTTCGACGTGGCGCGCGATGGAATCGAGCGACCGTTCCATGTAGGACTTGGGATCGTCCGCGCGCAATTCGGCAGCCTGCTCCAGCGACAATCCCTGCGGGATGTAGCCGTTCAGGGGATCGTGCGCCGAGGTCTGGTCGGTGAGAATGTCGGGCAGCACGCCGCGCGCGGCCAGCTCGGGAATCACGTCGGCACAGTTCCCTACCAGTCCGACCGAGACCGCTTCCTTCTTGCGCACGGCATTCTTCAGGATGCGCAGCGCCTCGTCGAGCGAGTTGACCATGAAGTCGCAGTAACCGGCCTTGAGGCGCTTCTTGATACGCTCGGGATCGACCTCGATCCCCAGAAACGCCCCGCCGGCCATGGTGGCGGCCAGCGGCTGCGCGCCGCCCATGCCGCCCATGCCGCCGGAAACGATCAGCTTCCCTTCCAGGCCCGCGTGAAAGTGCTTCTCGCCCGCGGCGGCGAAAGTCTCGAACGTGCCCTGGATGATCCCCTGTGAGCCGATGTAGATCCACGAGCCAGCGGTCATCTGCCCGTACATGGTGAGGCCCATGCGATCGAGCTCGGTGAACTTCTCGAAGTTGTTCCAGTGGCCGACCAGATTGGAGTTAGCGATGAGCACGCGCGGCGCGTACTCATGGGTGCGGAAGATGCCGACCGGCTTGCCCGACTGCACCAGCAGCGTCTCGTCATTCTCCAGCGACTTGAGCGCGGCGACGATGGCGTGGTAGCACGGCCAGTCACGCGCCGCCTTGCCGCGTCCGCCATAGACCACCAGATCGCGCGGACGCTCGGCAACCTCTTCGTCGAGGTTGTTCATGAGCATGCGCATGGCGGCTTCCTGCTGCCACGACTTGCAGGAGATCTGAGTACCGCGCGGGGCCTTGATCGGGGTGTAGGCGTTGACTTCCGTTTCCACCGGCATAAGGAGATGGTAGTGCGCAGGGGCGGGAAGGCGCAATGAGCCGGCGGGGACGCCGGCGCTACATCACCAGGAACTGTACGCGGAGCCCTCGGTGCTGACGCCGCTGGCGCCGGAATGGACATCGGTGATTCCCGGCTGGCTCTGGTTGGGGTCCATGATGGTGTCGTCGCTGGTGGTTTGCCAGCTATCGGCCGTGCCGGTGAGCGGATCCTTGGGGATGCTCCTCAGGTAGCCGGCGGAAACCAGGTCCTGGAGCGACTGCGGCGCTTTCTGCTTGTCCAGCGTGTACTGGTCGATGACCGAGCGCATGGTGAACAGGTCATCCTTCAACACCGCCTCTTTGGAGTGGATCACCGAATTGGTGTAGATGGGGATGGAGATGGACACGAGGATCAGGATGATGCTGATGACGATCATCAGCTCGATCAGCGTGAACCCGCGCCAGCGTTTTTTCCGGTTGGGGATATTCACCATCACCAGTCCGCGTACTTGGTTCCGTCCAGGGCGGTGCCGCTGGACTTGGTGAAAACGTCGAACACGTTCTGCCCGCCCCAGGAGGTGGACTGTGGATCATCTTGCATCGAGCGCATCCCCCACTCGGCGTTGCCGGTCATGGGGTCGATCGGGACGCGCCGCAGGAAGCGGATCTTCTTGCCCTGCGAATCCACGCCTTTCACCATGGTCTCCAGATCGGGGGGATAGCCCTCGCTGCCCACCTTGATCTGGAAGGCGTTGCGGTCGGCCAGGTCCTTGTAACGGTCGATGGCGTCGCGCATCTCCCACAGGTCGCGGCGCAACTCGACTTCCTTCTCGCGCTTGATTTGCACCCGCACAATCGGGACGGCGGCGCCGGTGAGGATCAGCAAAATGGTGATGGCGATCATCAACTCGATCAGCGTGACCCCGCGCCGCCTGGGCTCAACGCGAGCCTGGGGGCGGGGCCGCCGGCTGCCATGCCATATGCGGAGGAATGACTGCATGGGCTTATTCTAGCAGTCCCTGTCTGAGGACCGAGTACCAAGTACCGACCGTACCAAGTGCCGACAGTACCGAGTACCAAGTAACCAAGTGCTGACACTCGGTATTCCGTACTCGGTACCTGATACTTGGTACTCGGGACTCAGTAGTTGGTCCGCTGGCCTCAATGGACGGTGACGCTGGCCTGTCCTCCCGATGCCGGGATCACCTGGCCACTGGAGTTACGCGCTCCGGGCCGGGTGATGGCCACCGTCCCCTGCCCCGGTGATTTGGCCAGGAAGGTCAAGGTCAGCACGGTACCCTGTCCGGAGGCGCCGCCGGAGGAGGGCGGGCGGGTTGCGGTCACCTGCAGCATGCCGGTGGAGGGATCGTCGCGATGCACTAGCGCCACCGGCTGGCCGTCCTGCGACAGGAACGGACCGTTGGAGACGTTCACCAACTGCAGCAGCTTGGGATCGTAGCTGATCTGCAGGGGAACCGAGAAGACGTCCTGTCCGCCGCTGAGCATCACGTTCACGGGAAAGGTGCTTCCGGTCGCTTGCGAAGCGGTGGGCGGATCGAAGGTGAATGCGATGGCGTCGGAGGCGGTCGCCGGGCTGGCAGGCGGCGGCGTTGCCGGGGAGGCGGGAACGGCTGCCGGTGGATTCTGTGCTTGCGCCGTGCTCGCCGGCCGCGGCTCGCCGCTCTTGGGCGAAAACGCGCTGCCCGGCGGAGCGCCGCCGCCCGGGCTCTCGATCTTGCGGCGCAGTTCGATCGATGTCCCGGTGCCCACGTCCAGCGCCCTTTCGTTCAGTGCGCTCAGCTCCTGGCCGCGGACGATGTGGGGAATCAGAGCAAACACGATCTCGCTATGCTGCTTCTCGGTGTGCTCGCTGGCGAAGAAGTACTTCAAAATCGGGATCTGTCCCAGGCCTGGGATGCCGCTCCAGCTCTTGATGTCCTGATCCTGGAGGATCCCGCCCATCAGGCTGACTTCACCTTCCTTGAGGCGGACCTCGTGCTCGATCTTGCGCTGCCCGATCACCGGCTGCGAGATGCCGCCGATGCTGACATAATTGTCCACCTCGGACACGTCGATGGTCACCTTCATGGAAACCTCGCGGTTGGCGTGCACCTGCGGGGTGATGTCCACGTTTACGCCTACGTCTATGTACTGGAACTGGGTATTGACCAAGGGGTTGATGCCGACGCCGCCGATGCCGGGCTGGAACGAGCCGGTGGCCACCGGCACGCGGTCGCCGATCTTCAGCGATGCCTTCTGATTGTCCGAAGCGCGGATGCGTGGGCTCTGGATGATCTTGGTCCCGGCGTTGCTGAACACGAAATTCGCCGTCGCCTGCGGGATGGTCACCAGGAAATCGTTGGCCGTCAGGTTGGCGAACTGGTTCAGAACCAGAGTATTCGGGCTGGTCGAAACGCCCGGGGTTGAGGTGGTGCCGGTGGTCGTGGTCGTGCTGGTATTGGTGCCCTGCAGGGCGACGGTGGCGCTGCCGGGCGGCACAATGCCCAAGTCGCGGGTCACGTCGGTTGTCACCGTCATCACCATCACATCAATGATCACCTCGGGTTTGGCCTTATCGATATCGGTGATCAGCTTCTCCGCCAGGGCAACCTGGTCGGGGGTGCCGCGGATGACGATGGCTTTCTGCGTGGGCAACTGCTGGATGCGGCTGACTTCCAGGATGCTGCGGATGGCATTCACCATGTCCTGCAGCTCGGTGGGCAGCGAGACGTTGGACAGGTAAAAGGTCTTGATAACGTTCTGCTCCAGCTCCTTGCGCTTGGCGATGGTGTCGGCGGCGATGAAGAGGGTGTTGGGCGTCACCGGGCGCCAGAAAGTCTTGGACTCCATGGCCACCACCTGCAGCGCTTGATCGAGCGTTACCCCATTGAGCTCCACCGAAACCCGGCGCGAGGTGTAGTCGGGATCGAACAGCACGTTGAGCCCCGCCAGCTTGCCGATGGTCTGGTAGATCACCTTGCTGTCTTCGGTCAGCTTGAGCGTGATGGGGACGTTGGAGATGGGGGCCAGTTCAACCGGTTCCTGCGCCTGCTCCAGGCGCTTGCGGGTCGGCGACATGGACTCCGGCTTGGCGCCTCCGCCGCCGCTCTTGGCATCGATCATGGCCCTGGTCTTGCGGATCTCCTGTTGCGCGATGAAGCTGGCTGGATCGATCACGTAGGCCTTCTCGAACAGCACGAGCGCGTCCTCGAGGTTGCCGTCCTCGCGCAGCTTCTGCCCGCGGTGCACGTAGGAGGCGGCCGCCATAAACCGGGTGCGGTAGACTGCGGCCTTGTAGCTGATATCGGCGGGCTTCAGGTTGAAGGCTTTGCTGTACAGATCGTAGGCCACCTCGTAGTTCTCGCGGGCCTCCGCGGCTCTGCCCTGGTCGTAGAGCTTCTTGGCCTGATCAGCGAGTGCGGCTGCCGGGAGCAGTAGGATGAAGGCAAGAATCAGCGTTGCAGCCCGTTTGAGGCGACTCATTGGACTCCTTGGTCGGGTCGAGTTGCCGCTCTGGTGCACAAAGAAGGAAACTCCG
>JBIOFT010000127.1:0-11167 GCA_044447375.1 Terriglobales bacterium
GGAGTGCGCGCCAATGGGGTCCGCCGTCAGAAATCGTGAGTTCTGGCCGTTTCAGAGGGACGACGCAAGTATCCGGGCTGAGGTGGAGGTACGTCAAGAGACAGGAGTAACTTGGCAGTTGTCGGTCAGTCCGAGGCGGGAGATTGACGATTGCTGATTTACGATGGACGATTGAAAAAGTCGCCTTAAATCGTCAATCGTAAATCGTACTTCGTGATCAATCCCAACCTAGTCCACGTGAATGTCGCCGGAACCGGTGCGCACGGAGATCGTCGGCCCGCCGCCGCGCACCTTGCCGACCACGCTCTTGCGCGACTCCTGCACCCGTCCCTGGACCGTCGTGGTCACGGGATGGTTCACCACCACGGTTCCCGAACTGGAGGAAATGTCCACATCGAACGCCGTCTCCCCGGGGACCCGCAGGTTCACGTTTCCCGAACCCGTGTGGATGTTCCAGAGATTTTTCGGCTTGCCATCGGCGCGGATGTCCCCGCTGCCGGCCTCGGCGCGGAAGCCGCCGTTGACGCCGCTTACGGTGATGTTGCCTGAGCCCGTGCGGATCTCCACATCGCCCACGCCCACTTCTTCGATCTCAATATCGCCGCTGCCCGCCTTGGTGCGCACCGGGCCGGAAATCTGGCGGCCGCGCACATCGCCAGAGCCGGTTTGGGTGTGCAGATCGCCGGTCAGCCGCGCCAGCTTCATGTCGCCCGAGCCGCTTTCCAGGTCGATCCCGCCCTTGATGCCCTCCACCGTCTGATCGCCCGAGCCGCTATGGCTGCGAACCGTGGTGTTTTCGGGCACGGTGATTTCATAATCCACCGAGACGTTGCGCAGATTGACGTAGTCAATGCGGATGTTGTTCCCGTTCTGGCGGATGGGAGGGTTGTTCTGAAGCTCCTGCACCTCACCCTTGCGGTCGCCGGTGAACCAGGAGTTTCCCAGATGGATCTTGCCGTGAATAGAAACGGTGTTGGCAGCGCCATTCCGGATGGTGATGTCCCCGGAGCGCGTGAGCACTTCGAGATCGACCGGCCCATTGACCTGAAACGATCGGTCGAAAGTCCCCACCACCGAAGCGAAGCTGGCAACTGAGCCGGCCAGCAACCACGGCCAGCACGCGGTTGATGCGATGGCGAATTTGAAAGAGACTGTTCATAGTGAGCAACTCCGGACTGGGCTCTAGGCTTTAGGCCCTGGGCTCTAGGCTTTAGGCCCTGGGCTCTAGGCTAAGGCCAAGAGCCTAAAACCTAAAGCCTAAAGCCTAGAGCCTAGAGCCTAACGCCTAGAGCCTGTTTTACTGCAGAACCACCTGGGCGCCTTCCTTCAAGCCGCCGAGCAGTTCGGTCTTGGCGCCGTTGGAGATCCCGATGTTTACCGCCATTTTGCGCTTGCCTTCCTTGCCCTTGGGATCGGGAACTTCGACGGAAGCTTTCTTGTCTTTGTCGTACAGGATGGCGCCTTCCGGGATCTGGAGCACGTTCTTGTGCTCTTCGAGAATGATCTCCGCATTCGCGGTCATGTTGGCCTTGAGCACACCCTCGGGATTGTTGATGGAGGCGCGGACTTCGAAGGTCGTGACGTTGTCCTTCTCCACTCCCATGGGAGAGATCTTGGTCACTTTACCGGTGAACGTCTTGTCCTTGTACGACTCCACCTTGATGCGGGCCGGTTGTCCCAGATAGACCTTGCCGATGTCGCTCTCGTCCACTTTGCCCTTCACGTAAACCTCGCTGGTATCGCCCATGGTCATGACCAGAGTGGCCGAAGAGCCCAGCACCAGGATGGAACTGACGGCGTCGCCGACTTCCACGTCGCGGGAAAGAACGATCCCGTCGATCGGCGACTCAATGGTCGTGTATCCCAGTTGCTCTTCCAACTGCTTTAGGTTGGCGCGATCCTGCGCTACCTGCCCCTGGGCCTGACCGATCTTGGCCTCGAGAACCTGCAACTGCGCTTTGGAGACGTTTTGCTTGTTGAGCGCGAGTTCGTAGTTCTTCTGGGCATCGTCGAGTGCGGATTCGGAAACCACGCCGTCCTTCGCCATTCCCTGGGCCCGAACATAGGCACGCTTCAACAAGGGAACGTCGGGACCCTCGGCGTCGACTTTCGCGCGCACCAGGTCGGCCCGCGTGCCGTTCAGGCTGGCGCTCGAGGCTTCCAACTGCGCCCGTGCCTGGGCCACCCGGGCCTGAATCTCTTCCTTGTCGAGGTCGGCCAGGACCTGGCCCTTCTTGACCTTGTCGCCGTACTCCACGTAGAGCTTCTTTACAATACCGCTGGCTTTGGACTTGATCTCGACCTTGGTGATGGGCTCGATCTTGCCGGTGGCTACCACGCTCTTGGCCAGGTCGCCCTTTTCCACCTTCGCCAGCTTCGAGGGATCGATCTTGGTGCCGCTGAGGCTGGACGCGATCAGCCCGACGGCGATCACGAGGATCAGAACGGCTGCGATGGAGCCGTAAATGATTATTCTGCGCCGCTTCTTTTTGCCATTACCGTTGCCGTTCACGACCGCCTCCTGCCTCGACCTGAAGTCCGGCCCTCACCTGCTGTTACGGGAGCCATGCGGGAATAGTTCCTGAAAAATGTTGGGGTACGGCTCCCTGGGCCCCGCGGTGTTAGACCTCCGAGCGGAGAAAAAGAAAGCGGAAAAGCAGGGGGCAGGTTGCAGGCGGCAGGTCGCAGGTTTGTGTGATTTGGTGCTGGATTTTCCTGGAACCGCCAAGCGCAACCTACCCCCTGCAAGCTGCCCCCTGCCACCTGCGAGCTGCCCGCTGCCACCTTATTCCTTTAGAATGTTAGAATTATAGTTCCATGATTGCCTACGTGCTGCTGCGGGTGTTTGTCATCCTGCTCCTGGTGGCAGCCAATGCCTTCTTTGCCGCGGCCGAGTTTGCCTTGGTCAGCGTGCGCGAGACCCGCATCCTGCAGTTGATTGAAGCCGGCCGCGCCGGCGCTCGCACCGTTCTCAAACTGCACCAGCAGCTCAGCCGGGTGGTGAATGGCGTGCAACTCGGGATCACGGTCGCCAGCCTGACGCTGGGCTGGTTGGGCGAGCCGGTGCTGGCGCGGCTGTTTGAGACCTGGATCGGAAGCGTTCCCCATGCGCTTCTCTACGCCCACGCCATCGCCGTGGGAGTCGCGTTCGTCCTGATCACCAGCCTGCACGTGATCCTGGGCGAACTGGTTCCGAAGTCGCTCGCCCTGCAGCGGGCCGAGCGGGTGGCCCTGGCCGTGGCCGCCCCCATGGACGTCTTCCTGACCCTGACCGGCCCGGTGACCGCAGCCATGAGCCGGGCCGCAGGAATCGTGCTGCGCGCCTTCGGCACCCGCGAGATCCGCCACGGATCGGTGCACTCGCCCGACGAACTCAAGCTGATTGTGACCGCCGCCCACCATTCCGGACAGCTCTCCGCGGCTCAGGAAGAGATGCTGCTCAACGCGCTGGAACTGGATAACATCGCGGCGCGCCAGGTGATGGTTCCCCGAACCAAGATATTTTCTTTGCCCGCCGATATGAGCCTGGATGAGGCGCTCTCGCGGGTGGTCGAAGACCAGCACTCCCGCATTCCGGTGTATGACCCACAGCGCGGTCCCGAGCACATCGTCGGCGTGCTCTATTCGAAGGACCTCATGCGTTGGACGCGCCTGCGCGTCGGACTGGGCGGGAATCCGGCGGCGGCTCAGCGCATTGCCGCCATGAAGATCGGCCAGATCCTGCACGACGTGCTGGTCGTCCCCGAGACCAAGCCCCTGCTCGAACTTCTGGGCGAGTTCCAGCAGCGCAAGCGGCACCTGGCCGTGGTGGTGGATGAATTCGGCTCGATCGCCGGCGTCATCACCGTGGAAGACGTGCTGGAACAACTGGTCGGCGAACTCGAAGATGAGTTCGACGTCGCCGCCGCGCAACCGGCTGTCCTGGACGCGAATGCGCCGCTCTCGCTCGATGGCTCGGTCAACATTCGCGATCTCGAAACGCAATATGAGCTGAACCTTCCCTACGACGAGGGATTCGAGACGCTGGCCGGTTTTGCCCTTTCCCGCCTGCAGAAAATTCCCCGCGGGGGTGAGGCCTTCGACTACGGAGGGCGCCGGTTCACGGTCGAGAAGATGGAAGGCCACCGCATCGCCAGCGTCAGGATTGAGCCGGTGCCGGCGCCGTCGGTGCAGCGGGCGGGGGACTAGGCCAGCAGCAACAGGTTCGTATCAGGGCATCGCTTCAGCGATGCCGCAAACAGACCATTTCCGAGCCGCCCCTTCAGGGGCTGAGGGCGCCAGACCAGCGCCTAAAGGCGCTCTTGCTTCGCTGCGTATCGGCATCGCTGAAGCGATACCCGGATACGATGCTCAAGCCTCTTCGGCGGCCTGTTTCCACCCAATCCAGCGCGCTGTATATTTGAACGTTCCAAGCGAACTGTTTACATGCCGCGCTACCTCTTCTCCCGCCTGCTCTACACCCTCCCGGTCATCTGGCTGGTCGTCTCCGTGGTCTTCCTGTTGATTCACTTCGTCCCCGGCGATCCCATCCAGCAGATGCTCGGCGAGGGCGCGGCTGCGGGCGACATCCAGGCGGCGCGCCACGCCTACGGGCTCGACGTGCCGCTTGGGCAGCAATATCTGAATTACTGGAAGGGCGTGCTGCACGGAGACCTGGGCAAGTCGCTGCGCTTCAACCAGGGAGTGACGAGCCTGATCGCGCAGCGTTATCCGTTTACCCTGCAGCTCACGCTAGCGTCTTTGTTCGTCGCGATCGTGCTGGCGGTCCCGGCGGGCGTGCGCTCGGCGCAGCGCCGCAATCTCTGGGACGACCGCCTGCTGAGCGTGGTTAGCCTCTTTGGACTGTCCTTTCCTAATTTCGCGCTGGGCCCGGTGCTGATTTTGCTTTTCGCGGTCAAGCTGGGATGGCTGCCGGTCTCGGGCTCGGGCACGCTGGCGCATCTGGTGCTTCCGGCCGTCACCATGGGCGGCGCTCTCGCCGCGATCCTCACCCGTATGGTCCGCACCTCGATGCTCGAAGAACTCGGCCAGGACTACATCCGCACCGCGCGCGCGAAAGGCCTGCCCGAGCGGACGGTTGTCTATCGTCACGCGCTGCGCAACGCCATGATCCCGATCCTGACCGTGCTCGGCTTGCAGTTCGGCGCGCTCCTGGCGGGCACGATCGTGACCGAGACGATTTTTTCCTGGCCGGGGATTGGACGGCTGACCATCCAGGCGATCGGGAACCGCGATTACTATCTGGTGCAGGGATGCATTCTGGCGATTGGATTGACGTATGTGGCGGTGAACTTTCTGACCGACTTGCTGTACTCGGCGGTGAACCCGAGGATAAGGCAATGAAAACTGGCCGCAACGAGCCATGTCCATGCGGCAGCGGGAAAAAATTCAAACGCTGTTGCGGTGCCGCTTTTCCGTCGGAGGAGCGCGCGCTTGGTGGTCACTTCGCCCCCCAGAGAAACGTACCCCTTATTGAGACAAATGACATTCTTCGCAAGACCATCAGCCGAGATGCGCCGCGCATCGGGTCCTCGTTTGATCGATTCTGCGAAACAGAACTTGCAAGCATAGATGAACTTTTCAGTGCGGCGGCCTTTATTGTCTTAGCCGGTTTTAAGAGAGCCGTTCACGACGAGTCCCAGGCCCATCAGACGATGGCAAGTCTGCTTTACAATGCCGGTTCGGGGCTGACGGCTGCGACACAACTGATCCGTCTGGGACACACGCTCTCTGTATGTGTCATTGCCAGAAATGTTCTGGAGATAATTGCGACTGTTCTTCATCTCGGGACGCGGCCATCCGACTTGGAGCGATTCCTCAAAGGCGACTTCGAATCCTCCAAGGCCATCTCGACTGCCAAGAAGGTGCTTCCGCCGTTTGGCGGGATGTATGGCTTGCTGAGTAATGAATTTGTGCACCTAGGCAGACTCTACACGGAGCCCCAACTATACCGTCCGTATGAGTCGAGGAAAGATGAAGGGCTGGACACCGCGCTCGTGGTGCTAAAGACAAACGTGTGGTTGTTCTACGTAACCGCGGAGCTAACTTTCCAGAATGTCGTCAAGAAGCCGCGGTACTGGAGAAGAGCGAGCGCTATCTCCGCCGGACAAGCGCTGTTTGCCTATGATCCGTCCGCTGCAGAACGCGAATGGATGGAAAAGTTTTTAGGCATGAACCAGGGCAATCAGATGTCAACGGACGCTACTTCTCGCGGGGTTTAGAGAGTTCCTCCACGCGGCGCCGCAATATGCCGGGTGCCCCAGGTTCGCGCCCCTCCTTTGGGCGCTAACCTGGGCTGGCGCCAGACTGTCAGACCAATTCGATCACAACCCTCTGACCGACCAAGGCCGCTGCCCGCTGCAGGCTCGACAAGGTGATGTCGCCTTTCGGATCGAGAATGCGATCGACCTGGGAGCGGCTCGTCTTCAGCAAGACCGCCATGCGCGCCTTGGAAATCTTTTTCTTCTTCATGGCCTTGGCCAGTTGCCAGGCTACGACCTCCTTGATAGCCTGGGCCTGCGCCTCCTCAAAGATGTTTTCCTTCTTCAAGAAATCGTCAATGCTCGATCCCATATTCTTCTTGCTCATTCCTACTTGCCCTTTTTCTTCTTGGCCTCGAATTCCGGCGGAAGCTCGTCCCCCTCAACCGGCGGGTTCCCCTTTCCGACGCGCTTCAAAATGCGCGCGATCTTGTCAGGATCGGCGCGGCGAGCCCGCGCCGCGAAGTACTCCTGCGTCCGCAAGGCAGAGATCTTCTCTGCCACCGCCACGTTGATCAGTTGATTGAGAGCCACACCTTCGGACTCAGCCAACTTGCGCGCCTCATCCAGCAAAGATGGCTGCAATCGCAATGCAAAATTGCTTCTTCTCACAACATTGCTCCTCAGGTGCAGATTATATATAAGTAAAACCGAGTCATCCTTGACCATGTCCGCCCTCGCCATCTCGCTCCCTCGTCTCGCCCGCCACAACCCGCTGGCGGCCGTGGGAGTCGTGCTGGTGGCCGTGTTCGTACTCTGCGCGCTGTTTGCACCCTGGGTTGCGCCACAGGATCCTGCCCACATTGATCTTCCCAATCGCCTTGAACCGCCTTCGGCGCGGCACCTTTGCGGCACCGACGAACTCGGACGCGACATCCTCTCCCGCCTCATCTGGGGCGCGCGCATTTCAATGTTCGTCGGCAGCAGCGTGGTCGTCTGCTCGTTGTTGCTGGGCCTCATCATCGGAAGCCTGGCCGGATACTACGGCGGACGCCTCGACCGCTTCGTCAACATCGTCGTGATGAACGCCTTTCTTTCTTTTCCCGGCATTCTCATCGCGATTGCCTTCGTCGCCTTCCGTGGCCCCGGCATCTTCAACCTGGTGCTCGCGCTCTCGCTCGGAGGATGGGTGGGCTACGCGCGCCTGGTCCGTGGGCAGGTGCTCGCCGTGCGCGAAAGGGAATTCGTCGAAGCCGCGCGGGCCTTGGGCGCGAGCGACCTGCGGATAATTCTGCGGCACATCCTGCCCAACATCATTCAGCCAGTGATCGTGCAGGCGGCGATTGGCATGGCGGGCGCCATCCTCGCCGAAGCGACCATGAGTTTTCTGGGACTCGGCGTGCCGCCGCCGACGGCCAGTTGGGGATCGATGCTGAACGACGCCCGTTCGCATTTGTTCGACGCGCCCCATCTCGTGCTCTTTCCCGCGGTGACGGTCATGCTCGCCGTCCTGGCGTTCAATTTTATCGGCGACGCGCTGAGGGACGTGCTCGATCCCCGTTCCCGCATCGAAGCGGGACTCTAGACCCAAGACCCCCGGTCACCGTCTCCCGTGATTCCTCTCACAGCCGCTTGTGCGTCGGCCTGCTAGGATTACGAGAGGAGACAAGCCATGCCCACCACCTACTCCTATCGCACCACCGCGCATTGGACCGAACACAAGTGCGGCATCATCGAAGGCGAGAACATTCCCCGCACCATCAATTTCGCGGCGCCGCCGGAGTTTGGCGGTGAGCCGGGATTGTGGACTCCAGAACACCTGCTGCTGGCGGCCGTGTCGACGTGCTACGTCGCCACCTTGCGGGGCGTGGCTGATGCGTCGAAGGCAGAGTTTCACGCGCTCGAGCTCACCGTCGAGGGCACCATCGAAAAACAGCAGGAAGGCGGTTTCCGTTTCACCCGCATCCTCCTGCGGCCGGTCGTCACCATCGAAAAAGAAGAGGAGCGCGAGCGGATGGGGCGCCTGCTCGAAAAGGCGGAGCGCGGTTGCCTGGTTTCCCGCTCCCTCGCGTGCGCCACCACGCTCGAGCCGAAGATCGTGGTGCAGCAACACGTGGGCGCGTGAGAAAGCTGTCAGCCGTCAGCCATCAGCCCTCAGGAAAAGCGGCGGTGGCGATGCGGCATCGTACCCGGACCTGAAGTTTCCGAGTAGATCCCGCAGGAGACGCAGCAAGCTGCGTCTCTACACCTGGCCCCTCGATGACCTTTCCCCCCTCCGTTCGTCCAATCTCTTGAGCGCAGATTTCGGAACTTTTTCCCGAGCCAATGCGTATGAGTAGCTATATGGATCTGCGATACCAAGTCGAATGCTCGCATGACGTTGCCGTGGTCGGTTGCTCCGGGCGTCTGGTGCGCGGGGCGGCGCTGGAGGAGTTCCGGCGCCAGCTCGAGCAACTGGAGCGTATGCGGATCCTGGTGCTCGATCTGTCGGCCGTGGAGCAACTGGATGCAGGCGGCCTGGGAATGTTGCTGGAACTGCGCCGATGGGCTCGGCAGCACTCGGTCCAGATCAAACTGGTGAACCCCTCCCCCTTTGTGTACCGGGTGCTTGCGGCCACACGTTTGACCTCGGTGTTTGAGATTTCCTCCCTGGAAGAAGCGCTTGGCATCTTGCAAGCGCCGGACGACCCGCCGCGTTACGCGGTGGCCTGAACTCATGGGCGCGATGCTTTATAATTCGCGCCCATGAAGTTCAACCTCAGGCGTCAGGTTTCACGCGTCAGGTCTCAGGTCGGGCAGCCGAATTTCGCTGAGAGACCGCCTGCCTATTCTCTTGGATTCTCACTTCCTCACAGCCGACACCTCCGCCAGCTTTTTCCCTTGACCCTCGAAGTTCTCGATCCTCGCCGATGACGCAACTCGCCCGCAAATTGCGCATCACCGATTACTTTTCCCTGGGCTGGGGAACCATGGTCGGCGTCGGCTGGCTGCTGGTGATGGACGACTGGTTGACTCGCGGCGGCCCGCTCGGCGGCGTTCTCGGCTTCGCCATCGGCGGCATTCTCCTGCTGCCCATCGGCTACGTGTACGGCAAACTGGTGGCCGCGATGCCGGACGCATCCGCCGAGGTCGCCTATACGGCCCGCGTCTTCCCGCAACCGGTCAGCTTCTTTACCGGCTGGATGATGGTGTTGGCCTACTTCATCGTTTGCCCGTGGGAGGCGGTGGCGGTCGGCCGGATTGCGGGCTATATTTTCCCCGCGCTTGACTCGATCGAGTTGTACCGCGTGGCGGGAAAACCGGTGTACTTGCCGCACCTGGTCATCGGCCTCGGTCTTACCGCCCTGCTCACGGTGCTGAACTACCGCGGCATCCGGCTGAGCGCCACGTTTCAGAATTGGACGACCTTCGGAACGCTCGCGCTGTTTGCGATCTTTGTCGGTTTTGGCGTCGCCCACGGATCGACGAGCAACTTTCCTCCGCTGTTCACGCACACGCCGTTCGTCTCGATTCTCCTCGTTTTGCAGATCGTGCCCTACTTCATGACCGGATACGAGTCGGTCACCAAGGCCGCCGAGGAAGCCAACCCGGAGTTCCGGTCGCGCGGCTTCTTTCGTGCGATCTGGGCGGCGATTATCGTCGGCTTCGTTTTCTACATCATCGTGATCGCGGCGGTGGGCTTCGTCGCGCCTTGGCGTCAGCTCATCGGCGCCCCCTTCATGACGGCTGTCGCTTTCGAACGGGCCATCGGCTCGCGCTGGATCGTGAGCATCATTCTCGCCGCCGCGCTGCTGTCGCTGTTCAAGGTCTTCAACGGCAACTTTGTCGCCGCCAGCCGCTTGCTTTTCGCCATGGGCCGGCGCGGGCTGGTGGATGGACGCCTGGCCAGCGTGCATCCGCAGAATCAAACACCCGCTGCGGCCGTGGTGTGGGTGGGCATTGCCACTGGGGCGTGCATGTTTCTGGGCAGCGCTATTCTGGTGCCGATCTCGGAGGTTGGCTCTCTGGCGTCCGCCATTGGGTGGCTTGCCGCCTGTCTCGCCTATCTATGGATGCACCCACCCACTCTGGACCGCTGGATCGCCGGCACCGGCGCGCTGGTCGGGTTGGCGATGGTGCTGATGAAAATTCTGCCCTTCGTCCCGGGCCACTTTAGCGGCTGGGAATGGCTATCATTGGGACTCTGGATCCTTGCCGGGGTATGGCTCGGCAGGAAATCCGGCTCGGCGGGAAATAGGACGCTTCGCCCGTCCGAAGAAAAATAGAGTGACGGAGAAACGAATGACGTGCCCGTGCAACCGCAAAGGAGTTCATACCGTGAAACTGATCCGTAACGCTGCCATTTTGCTGCTGACGTTTTCCCTGTTCCTCGTCTCCCACTCCCGCGCGCAAAGCGCGCCCTTCGACCTGGTGATCACCGGCGGCCACATCGTCGATGGAACCGGTTCGCCGTGGTATTCGGGAGACATCGGCATCCGCGACGGCCGAGTCGCCGCCATCGGCAACCTCAGCGCCGCCGCACGCCGGCGCACCCTGGACGCGCGCGGCAAGGTGGTCGCGCCCGGCTTTATTGACATGCTCGGCCAGTCGGAGACGACGATCCTTGTCGATCCCCGCCTGCCCTCGAAGATCTACCAGGGAATCACCACCGAGATCACCGGCGAAGGCGGATCGGCCGCTCCGTTGACCGACGCTATCGTCCAGGCCGACCGCCCCGGATATGAGCACTACAAGATCACTCCGGATTGGCGCACGTTCCGGCAGTTTTTTGCCCGGCTGGAAAAGCAGGGGATGGGAATCAACCTCGCCAGCTATGTCGGGGCCACGCAGGTGCGGCGCATGGTGCTCGGCGACGCGGACGTTCAACCCACACTCGAGCAACTGGAAAAGATGAAGGCCCTGGTCCGCGACGCGATGCGCGACGGCGCCGTGGGAGTCTCGACCTCGCTCGAATACGCGCCTGCCCC
>JBIOFT010000128.1:0-11080 GCA_044447375.1 Terriglobales bacterium
CATCTACGGCGCGCTGGTGGCGATGGTGCAGCCCAACCTGAAGAAACTGGTGGCGTACTCATCGGTGAGCCATCTGGGCTTTGTGGTGCTCGGCATCTTCAGCTTCACGACGGCGGGCGTGGACGGAGCCGTGTACCAGATGCTGAACCACGGCGTCTCCACGGGCGCGCTGTTCATGCTGGTCGGCATCCTCTATGAGCGGCGGCACACCTTTGAGATTTCCGAGTTCGGCGGACTGGCCACGCCCATGCCGGTGTACGCCACCTTCTTCATGGTCATCATGCTGTCGTCGGTGGGGCTGCCGCTACTGAACGGATTCGTAGGCGAGTTCCTGGTGTTGAGCGGCGCGTTCCAGGCCAGGGCGCTCTACGGAATCCTGGCCGCGACCGGCGTCATCTGGAGCGCCTGCTACCTGCTGTGGATGTACCAGCGCGTGTTCTTCGGAAAAGTGAATAAAGATGTCAACGCCGAACTGCCGGACATCAGCACGCGCGAGCGCCTTGCGCTCTGGCCGACAGCGCTGGCCGCGCTGGCCATGGGCGTAGCGCCGCTCTTCTGGCTGAACGCGATCGAGCCGGCGGTGCGCACCGTGCTCTCGCCGCTAGCGCAGATGGCGGAGGGCCTGGTGCGATGATCCAGGCTTTGGACTACATCCGCGTTCTGCCCGAGATCGTGCTGACGCTGTTCGGCGTGGCGATCATGATGGCCGAAGCCGCGCTGCCGCCGCGCGCCAGCCGCAGGCCGCTGGGATGGCTGGCGTTCGTCGGCACGCTCGCCGCGCTCGCCGCAACCGTATACCAAGCCGGCTATCCCGGCATGGCCTTCTTCGGCATGGTGCGAGTGGACAGCTTCAGCATCTTCTTCCATTTTCTGATCGCGTTCATCGCGGCGCTGGTGGTGCTGTCGTCGTTCGAGTATCTCGACGCACAGCAGATCCGCGGGGGCGAATATTACGGGCTGATCCTGTTGGGCGCCAGCGGCATGGTGCTGATGTCGTCGGCGGTCGAACTGGTGCTGATCTTCATCGCGCTGGAGATTTCCTCGATCTCGACCTACGTGCTGGCGGGATTCCGCCGGCGCGCGCCTTCGAGCATCGAGGCGTCGATCAAGTATTTCCTGCTGGGCTCTTTCGCCACCGCGTTTTTTCTCTATGGCGTGGCGCTGATGTTCGGCGCCACCGGTTCGACCAGGATCTACATGATCGCGGAGGCGATCCAGGGCGGGCAGCACTCGACGATGGTCTTTACGGCGGTGGCGCTGATGTTTGTGGGAATCGGCTTCAAGGTTGCAGCGGCGCCGTTCCACGTGTGGACCCCGGACGTCTATGAAGGAGCGCCGGCGCCCATCGTGGGCCTGATGTCCACCGCGCCCAAAGCCGCGGCGTTCGCGGTGCTGCTGCGCATCTTCTTCGCGGCGGCCACTCCAGGATGGTTCTGGCCAGTGTGGATCTCGGCGGCGCTTTCGATGACGCTGGGCAACATCTCGGCGCTGGTGCAAGACAACGTCAAGCGCCTGCTGGCCTACTCTTCCATCGCGCACGCCGGCTACTTGCTGGTGGCTTTCGCGGCCGCAGGCGACATCGGGATTTCGGCGGCGATGTTCTACACCGCTTCGTACGCTTTTATGAACGTGGGAGCGTTCGCCGTAGTCAGCCATTTCGCGTCGGCAGGAGAACGCTATGTGAATCTGGAAGACTACGCCGGCCTCGGCCGCCGGTCGCCGGCGCTGGCCGCCACGCTGACCATCTTCCTGCTCTCGCTGATCGGCATCCCCATCACCGGCGGGTTCTTTGCCAAGTTTTACGTGTTCAGCGCCGCCCTGCAATCGAACCTGGTGTGGCTGGTAATCATCGCCGTGGTCAACAGCGCGATCGCCGCTTACTACTACCTGCGGATCATCGTGCTGATGTACATGCGCGACCCGCGCCCGGCCGCGCCGCCGGTGCAGAGTGTCAGCGCGCCCTTGGGTGTTGCGCTGGCGCTGACGGTGGCCGCAACCATCTATCTCGGCGTGCTGCCGGGACGCGTCCTCGATTACGCCAGCCGCGGGGCGGCGCTGTTGACGCGGTGAAGCAGCTTTTGGCTGTTAGCACAGATGGGAGGGCGAGACGCCTTCCCGACAGCCGGCGGGACGCCGGCGCTACAAAGAAAAAGCCCCCGCGTGGGCAGGGGCTTCAAAGTCAGAACTCTCATCGCTATTTCACCTTCGCGAAGATGATCACCAGCGTGTACAGGGCGAGGGACTCGATCAGCGCCAGGCCGAGAATGAGCGAGAGCTGGATGCCGGCGCGGGCCGCAGGATTGCGCGCCAGCCCCTCGCAGGCGGCGGCGGTGGCTTTCGACTGGCCGATCCCGCAGACCGCGGACGCGATGGCCATGGCGAAGCCGGAGGTGATGGCGACCCAGTTGGTGGCGGAGCCGGCGGCTCCTCCCTGGGCGAACACGGGCACGGCGAAGCACATCACCGCCAGTGCCATGAAGGTGAAGCTCAAGCTACGACGCATGTTGACTCTCCTCTGCTATTAAATTGCCGCCAGTGGGTGGTTGGCGTCATCCTCGTGCAGACGCCCTCACGCTGAACGGCGAACCAGTGCTGAAAAATTCAAATCAATGCGCCGCCGACACCGCTCCGGACAAGTACACGGTGGTGAGCAGCACGAAAATATAGGCTTGCAGCAACGATACGCCGATGTGCAGCCCCAGGAAAGCCACGGGCACGCCCAGCGGCACCAGCGAGAAAAAAACCAGGGTCACCATGTCGCCCGCGAACATATTGGCGAACAACCGGATGGTGAGCGACAGCATGCGGGCAAAGTGGCTGATAAGTTCGATGGGCAACATCAGCCAGGACAACCACCAGACCGGCCCGAGGAAATCGGCGGCATAGTGCGCGCCCTTCGTCTTGAATCCCTGCAGGTTGTAATACAGGAAGGCCAGAATGGCGCATCCCAGCGGTACCGATGGGGTGGCGGTGGGAGACTCAAATCCTGGAATCACTCCCAGCAGGTTGCAAAGCAGGATGAAAATAAAGAGCGTCACCAGGAATGGAGTAAAGCGCTCGCTGTGGTGTCCGATGATCTCTTCGCTCTGGTTCTGGATGAATCCGTGTAGCCCTTCGACGATGTGCTGCGGGCCTCCAGGTTTTTCCACGGACAGCCGAGTCCGCACGAGGGCGAAGAACAGCAGCAGAAGGATGGCGACCAGGATCTCCATGGCCAAGGGATTCGTGATGGGAGTCTGGGGGTGGTTGGGCTCGAGGTGGAGAGCGTGCAGCAGCGCCAGCGCGATCCCGCCGAAATATTTATTCAGAAGAACGGTAAAAGGAAGTTGTTCCATGGAAAACCAGTACTCACTTAAAGCAGTTCCATAGTCGGCTTTGAAAGGGCACGGCTTTCAGCCGTGCCGCCAATGTCCAAAGAGAAACTGGCCTTTAGGCCCTGGGGGACGTCCCTCAGCGGCTAAAGCCGAGTCTTTACCTTCCCTCTACGGCACGCCTGAAGGCGTGCCCTTTCAAAGAACCTGCGTGCATCTATCGTGAAGCCACTCTTAAACGCCGCGGCGTAAAACCGCGTACACCTCGTAAACCGCCTCCATCAGGATCGCGCCCACCGGCAAGAACAGGCCCGCAAGGAGCCCATACAGGCCGTCCCGGGAAATTTTGAATATAGCATAGGCTCCGAGGGCTATCAAAAAGTAGCGCAACAGGAAGCGCAGCACCACGCCCTTGCTGGACGGCCGCTCACCGGTCGCGGTGGTACGGTCGGCCAAGGCGCTGACCACGCGCTTGAGCCAATGGAAATTCACGAATGCGATCGCACAACCGACCACGAAGCCGGCAGCCACGGCAAGGCCGAATCGCACCAGCACAGCGACCGTCGCCACGATTCCCAGCGCCAGCATGAAGCGCGCGATGCGCGCGTAGGCGCCGGAGTAGAAGTCATCGGGTGATCGGGAGATCGGGTGATCGGGTGATTGGGCCATCGAGTTCACTGCTTCGACTCCGAGCTGGTCACGGCGCGGATCAACTCGACGAATCCGGCGATGCTGCCGACGATCAGGCCCACCAAATAAAGCCAGGTGGTGTGCAGCCACTTGTCGAGCAACGTGCCGATGACCCAGCCAACGAAGGTCGAAGCGGGCAGCGCCAGCGCGAGCGAGCTGTAGCGCGCCGCCAGCACCAGGAAACTCCGCTTCTCGGAATCGCGCTGGTCCGGCGGGCCGGGCATGGCTTCAGCGCAGCAACTGCGCGACAGGCGGGTACTGTACCAGGTTCAGCGACCAAGTGGCGGCGCGGATGAACGGGTCGGGGACCAGTCCGATGCCGACGGTGGCGACCGCGGTGACGAACAGTGCCACACGCATCCCCGGCGAGAGGCTGACGGGCACGGCGTCCTCCGCCGGCCGCATGAACATGGCGTTGACGACCTTGATGTAGTAGTAGAGCGCCACCGCCACGTAGACCACCGCCAGCGACGCCAGCGCATAGTGCCCGGTCTCGATCAGCGACAGGAAGATGAAGTACTTCCCGTAGAAGCCCGCCAGCGGCGGGATTCCGGCCAGCGACAGCAGGAAGATCATCATCAGGACGGCTTCGGTGGGCGCCTTGAACCAGAGGCCGGAGATGTCGCCGATCTCATCGCCGATGATGTCGCGCCGGCGCAGCGAAGTGATCACCGCGAACACGCCCAGGTTCATGAAGGTGTAGACCAGCAGGTAGATGAGGATGCCCTTGATGCCATCGGGGCTGGCGCTGTGCTGGTCGCCGGCGATCAGGCCCAGCAGCATGTAGCCGACGTGCGCAATCGAGGAGTAGGCGAACAGGCGCTTGAGGTTGGTCTGGGTCAGGGCCGCGAGATTTCCGCCGGTCATGGTGGCGATGGCGACGAACACCAGCAATGGCAGATAAAGCGGCCGCAGCGGACTGATGCCGTAAAGGAATATGCGCAGCAGCAGCGCCCAGGCCGCGGCCTTGCCGGCGACCGACATGAACCCGGTGATGGAGGTCGGCGCGCCTTCGTAGGCGTCCGGCGCCCATTGATGGAAGGGCACGGCGGCGACTTTGAACAAGAGGCCGGTGGCAGTGGTGATCAGCGCCAGCACGAGGATCGGGTCCGTGGGCTGCGCGGCCAGGCGCTCGCTCAGCATGGCGGCGATCTGCGGCAGGCGGGTGCTGCCGGTCAGTCCGTAGAGCAGCGAGAGGCCGTAGGCGAAGATTCCCGAGGAGAACGCGCCCAGCAGCAGGTACTTCAGCGAGGCTTCATTGGAGCGGCGGTCGCGGCGCAGGAAGCCGACCAGCACGTAGGTGGAGATGGCCATCAGCTCCAGGCTGATGAAGAGCATGATGAGGTCGGTGCCGCAGGCCATGCCCATCATCCCGACCATCGACAGTAGGATCAGGGCATAGAACTCGCCGTGGTTCTCTTTCTCGACGTCCAGGTAGCGCGTGGACATGAGGATGGTGATCGCGCCCGCTGCCAGGAACAAGTAGAAGAAATAAATGGCGAAGGGATCCATGGCAATGGTGCCGCCAAAGCCGTGGGTGAAGCGGTCGAGCGGGACGCCGTGAGCTTGCGCGGCGCGATACGGCTGCTGGATCCGCAGGAAGAGCGCGACCGCCGAGAAGACGATGCCGAGCAGCGCGGTGACCGCGTTCAGCCGCTTCCACTCCGCCGGTAGCATCAGGTCGATCAGCAGCACACCCAACGCGAACAGCGCGAGCATCACCATGGGCAGCGACAGCGTGTAGTCGAACCCGGTGAAGTATTGGGGGAAGGCGGACACTAGCGCTTCTCCTCAACTCTGACCGCCACCGTCTTGGCGGGATGGACCGCGGGCGCCGGGCCCGCGTGCTCAGGCATGGCCGCTTCGACCGTCGCCGGCGTCAGCGGGTAATCCGGACGCACGGTCCGCACGATCTGGTTGCAAGGCTGTTCCAGGATTTGGAAAAACGGCTTGGGATAGATTCCAATCACAAACGCCAGGATCAGCAGCGGCATGAAGTAGGCAACCTCGCGCGGCGTCAGGTCATGCAGCTTTTCGTTCTTGGGATTCGTCACCGGCCCGAAAAACACGCGCTGGTAGAGCCACAGCAGGTAGGCCGCGCCCAGCACGATACCGATCACCGCCCACGCCGCCCAGCGCTTGTCCTCTGGATAGACGCCCTGAAGAATCGTGAACTCTCCGATGAAGCCGTTGAGCAGCGGCAGTCCCATCGAAGACAGGAACATGATCAAGGTGACGGCGGCGTACCAGGGCATGACGTTGGAGATGCCGCCGTACTCGGAGATCTCGCGGGTGTGGCGGCGCTCGTAGAGGACGCCCACGATCAAGAACAGCGCGCCGGTCGAGATGCCGTGGTTGATCTGCTGCAAGACCGAGCCGGAAAGGCCGAGCGGCGTGAGCGCAAAGATGCCCAGAGTGCAGAAGCCGAGGTGGCTGACCGAACTGTACGCCACCAGCTTTTTCATGTCCTTCTGCATCAGCGAGACCAGCGCGCCGTAGATGATGCCGATGAGCGACAGCACAATCAGCCAGAAGCGCACCTTCGGGTTCATGGCGACGCTGGGGAACAGCGGCAGCGAGAAGCGGATCAGGCCATACGTCCCCATCTTCAGCAGGACGCCGGCCAGGATGACCGAGCCCGCGGTGGGCGCTTCCACGTGCGCGTCGGGAAGCCAGGTGTGGAACGGAAACATCGGCACCTTGATGGCGAATCCGACAAAGAACGCCAGAAAGAGCAGGATGGCCGCCGTGCCCGTGATCTGCGGCGCAGTCTTGTAGAGTTCGAGGATGTTGAACGTGTACACGCCGGTGACGGTTTGGTGGTGGAAGTAGAGGTACAGGATGCCGAGCAGCATCAGCACCGAACCGACCAGGGTGTAGAGGAAGAACTTGATAGCGGCGTAAAGTTTGCGCGGGCCGCCCCAGATGCCGATCAGCAGGTACATGGGCACCAGCATGACTTCCCAGAACACGTAGAACAGGAAGAAGTCGAGCGACATGAAGACGCCCAGCATGCCCGTCTGCAGCACCAGGAACCAGATGTAGTATTCCTTCACCCGGTCCTCGATCGCCGTCCACGACGACATGATCGAGATCCAGCCCAGCAGCGTGGTCAGCATGATCAGCAGGAAGCTGATGCCGTCGATGCCGATGTAGTAGCCGGCGCCGATCGAGGGGATCCAGTTGCTGGGCGCGCCCGCCATGAACTTGAAGCCCGGCTGGCTCTTCACCGCCCAGAACCACGGCACCAGCGGCAGCGACACGATGAAGCCGCCTAGCGCGAACAGGTTGGCGATCCAGCGGATGGCGTCCTTCGCCGTCTTGGGAACCAACATCAGGACGAAGACACCCACCAGCGGGGTGAACAGGATGATCGAGAGAATGTGATTCTGCATAAGTTCAGTTCTCAGTTGCCAGAAGATATCTCATAAATGGGTTTCGGAAGGGCGCGGCTTCAGCCGTGCCGCCGCGGTGCCGCCAATTTCTGGGCTTTTAGCCCCTGAGGCCCAGCCGGTCGGGTCTTGCGCTGAATAAGAGTCATTTTCCTCGAAACCCAAGGTCCCTCGACTCGCGCTCCGTTCGCAAGCTCACGTCGCGCGTCGCTCGGGATGACAATTGATGAGGCGCCTTTGCGGCACGGCTGAAGCCGTGCCCCTCCGAAGTCCATCTCATCTCTAGCCACGTCCCAACACCCTCAGCGAAACACGTAATACAGGACAAATCCCAGAATGCCGGCCACCATCACGAACGCGTACCACTGCACCAGTCCCCACTGGATCAGGCGCACGGGATACGACGCGATTCGAGTCACGAACGCGATGCCGTTGACCAGCAGGCCGTCGATGATCCACGTGTCCCACCAGACGGAAAGTGTGGCGATGGCGCGAGTGGTCCAGCCGGCGCCGTTCACCCCGCCGTCCACGAAATTAGCGTCGAAAGCCCAGGCCGCCTCGCCGGCGCCCATCGCGCCCAGGCGGACCGGACCCAGCTTGCTCCGGCCGGTAAACAGGTAATCGTAGGCCTCGTCCACATACCACTTGTTGTAGAGCACCTGGTAAGCGGGAGGAGCAATCTGGTCGATGGGCTCACGGTAGCCATCCGCCGCCTTGCCGTAGGAGCGCTTGGCCAAGCCCCATCCGGCGAACGCAGCGCCGAGGGAGAGAATCATCAGAAAGTATTCAGTCGGATTGCTGTGCTCCTCTTCCTTCTTGCCGGCGGCCAGTTGCGCCTCTTTGCCGGTGTTCTCGGACTCAACCGCTTCCCGAGCGAAAACCGGCTCGAGGAATTTCTCAAAACGGTTGGAGCCCTTCAGGCTGTGTGGCCATCCCAGAAACCCGGCAAAGAGCGAGAAGAATGCCAGGATGATCAGCGGCACGGTCATCGACTTGGGCGATTCGTGGATGTGGTGCTCAACTTCATGCTCGACGCGCGACGGGCTCCAGAAGGTCAGGTAGATCAGCCGGAACATGTAGAACGCGGTCATGAGCGCGGTGGCGTAGGCGATGTACCACAACGCTCGAAAGGCGCCGTTCTCCGATGACCATGCCTGCCACAGGATCTCGTCCTTGGAGAAGAATCCCGCGAAGGGGAAGATGCCGGCGATGGCCAGCGTGGCGATCAACATGGTCTTGAACGTGGTGGGGATCTTTTGGGCGAGCGCGCCCATGTGGCGCATGTCCTGCTCGCCGGAGAGCGCGTGGATCACCGAGCCTGCCCCCAGGAACAGCAGCGCCTTGAAGAAGGCGTGGGTGAACACGTGGAAGACGCCCGCGGCAAACGCGCCCACGCCCAGGGCCAGGAACATGTAGCCGAGCTGGGAGACGGTGGAATAGGCCAGCACGCGCTTGATGTCGTTCTGCACCAGGCCGATGGAGGCAGCGAAGATAGCCGTGACCGCACCGATGATGGCCACCGTCTTCATGGCGTTCGGCGCCAGCACGAACAGCGCGTTCGAGCGGGCCACCATGTACACGCCCGCCGTCACCATGGTGGCGGCGTGGATCAGCGCCGAGACCGGCGTGGGACCTTCCATGGCGTCCGGCAGCCAGACGTACAGCGGAACCTGGGCGGATTTGCCGCAGGCGCCGACGAACAGCAGCAGGCAAGCCAGAGTCAGGGTCGGGTCGCCGATGTGGAAGATGCCACTGCGCGCCACCTCGTTCACCTGGGTAAAGCGTACCGAGCCCAGGTACCAGGCGATGGTGAATATGCCGAGGATGAAGCCGGCGTCACCGATGCGGTTGACGATGAATGCCTTGTTGGCGGCGTTGGTGGCCGATTTCTTCAGGAAGTAGAACCCGATCAGCAGGTACGAGCACAGCCCCACGCCCTCCCAGCCGACAAACAGCAGGATGTAATTGTTCCCCAGGATCAGCGTCAGCATGGAGAACATGAATAGATTCATGTATCCGAAGAAGCGGTAGTAGCCGCCTTCGTGCGCCATGTAGCCGATCGAGTAGATGTGGATCAGCATGCCGACGCCGGTCACGAACAGCAGCCAGATGGCGGAGAGCGGGTCGAGCAGAAATCCGGCGTCAATGTGGAAGTCGGCGGTGCCTCCGGAAGCGGTGGTGTAGCCAAGATGGCCGGTGTCGCTGCCTAGCCAGGTGTATACGATCTTCTCGAACGGCTGGTGAGCGTGCGCGGCGGCCCATCCCGTGTACTGCAACACGGTGAAGCAGGAGAAGACGAACGCCACCACCACCGCTCCCACGCAGAAGAAGCTGACCGCCGATTTTGAGAGCTTGCGGCCGAAGAAAAACATCAGCGCCGCGCCCAGCGCGGGCAGCAGAGGGATGACCCAAATGTGGTTTAAGAAGAACATGCTTTTGGCTCTTGGTTACCTCAGGGGCTAAAGCCCCGCCTTCATCAAGCCCTATTCGGCACGGCTAAAGCCGTGCCCTCCCGCCCAAAACTTCCACCTAAAACTTCAACAAATCGATCTCATCCGCGTTGACCGTCTCCTTGTTGCGGAAGAAGGCGATCAAAATGCCGAGTCCAACCGCCGCTTCCGCCGCCGCGTCGGTGATCACGAATATCGAGAACACCTGCCCCTGCAGTCCGTAGAGCCGCGAGAACGCAACCAGGTTCAGATTGACGGCGTTCAGGATCAGCTCGATGGACATCAGGATGATGACCACGTTGCGGCGGGTCAGCACCCCGATGGTCCCGATGATGAACAGGGCCGCGGCGACGACTAAGTAATGTAGGGTCGTTATTTCCATGCACGGTACTCGGTACTCAGTACTCGGTACTTCTAGATCCTTTTCTTCGCCATCACCACTGCGCCCACAATCGCCACCAGCAGCAACAGCGACGCGATCTCGAACGGCAGCAGGTAATCCACGTAGAGCATCTTCCCCACCTGCTGCGTGTTCAACTGCTCGGGGAAGCGCACCGCGTGCTGCGGGAAGATCGACTGCCCCTTCACGTACACGGCGACGAACAGCACCCCCAGCACGGCCGCGGCCAGCAATCCCACCAGCCATTGCTCGTTGAATTGGTACTCGCGCTGCATGCGCTCGATGTTGATCAGCATGATCACGAACAGGAACAGCACCACGATGCCGCCGACGTAGAGGATGATCTGCACGCCGGCGACGAACGGCGCGTAGAGCATCAGGTAGAGCCCGGCCAGCGAGAGCAGGGTGAAGATCAGCGAGATGGCGGAGTGCACCGGGTTGCGGCGCATGATCACACCGATGGCGCTCAGCACCGCTACCGCCGACAGCCCGTAAAAGAAATAAGGTGTGGCGACCGGGGTTAATTCCTGCAAGGGCATCACAGCACCCCCACCAGCGCGGTGGCGATAAGTACGCCAACACCTGTCGGGATCATGAACTTCCATCCCAGGCTCATCAACTGATCGAAGCGGTAGCGCGGGAAGGTGCCGCGGTACCAGATGTACAGGTACATAAAGCCGGCGACCTTGATGGTGAACCAGTAGATATCCTGAATGCGATCGCGCACCGGAGGCACCAGCAGCACCAGCCCGATCCCGCCCAGCAACAGCCCAAAGACTCCCAGCCCCGTCTTCTGGATCTTGAAGTAAGGGGTCTTGGGCATCCTGACCGTAGTGC
>JBIOFT010000129.1:0-11069 GCA_044447375.1 Terriglobales bacterium
AAATCGAGCAGGGTAAACGGACCCATGGGATAGCCGCAGCCCAATTTCATCGCATTATCGATATCTTCAATGGACCCCACACCCTCTTCATAAGCGCGGATGGCATCGAGCAGATACGGCACCAGCAGCCGGTTCACAATGAACCCAGTCTTGTCGCTGGTCCTAACCGGCACTTTACCCAGCTTTTCGGCGAAGTCGAAAACTGCCTCGTACACATCGTTCGCGGTCGCGATCGTCCGCACTACCTCCACCAGCTTCATCAGCGGCACCGGATTGAAGAAGTGCAGGCCCACGAACCGCTCCGGGCGCTTGGTCGCCGCCATCAGCTCGGTGATGGAGATGGACGAGGTGTTGCTCGCAAAGATCGCGTCCTTCTTCACCACGGCATCGACCGCCGCGTACATCTTCCTCTTTTCTTCAACGTTCTCGATGATGGCTTCGATCACCAGGTCGCAGTCGCGCAGGTCCTGGGCGTTGGTGGTGCCCTTCAGGCGCCCGCGAATCTCGTCTTTCTGCTGCGCGGTGATCGTGCCCTTCTCCGCGAACTTGGCCAGCGACTTCTCGATGCCGGCGAATCCTTTATCAAGGAACTTCTGCTCGACCTCCAGCACGGTGACGTCGAACCCGGCCGTCGCCGTGACTTGGGCTATGCCGGAGCCCATCAGACCACAGCCGAGCACCCCAACTCTCTTTATTTCCATATGATTGCCTCTCACACTCGCAAATCAGAAATCACAAATCGCAAACCCTCCCTGCCTCCGTGGTGAGACTACTGCAAACTCTCCACAATCACCGCGATCCCCTGGCCTCCGCCAATGCACGCTGTCGCCAGCCCATACTTCTTCTTCCGACGCCGCAGCTCATAGAGCAGCGTGAGCACCAGCCGCGTGCCCGTCGCACCCAGCGGATGCCCCAGCGCAATCGCGCCGCCGTTCACATTGACTTTGTCGCGATCAAGCCCCAGTTCCTTCTCCACCGCCAGGTACTGCGCCGCGAACGCCTCGTTCACTTCGATCAGGTCGATGTCGTCCAGCTTGAGCCCGGCCTTTTCGAGCGCGATGCGCGACGCCGGCACCGGCCCGCGTCCCATGATCTTCGGATCGACTCCGGCGATGCCCCAGCTCACGATCCGCCCCAGCGGTTTGAGGCCGCGCTTCTGCGCGCCTTCGACGGACATGACCACCACCGCTGCGCCGCCATCCACAATGCCGCTGGCGTTCCCCGCGGTCACCGAGCCGTTCTTCCCAAATGCGGGCTTGAGCTTGGCGAGGCCTTCCATGGTGGTTTCGGGCCGGAGGTGGTCGTCCTTCTCGAACACCTCGCCGGTAGGCTCGCCGCGGCGATTCTTGAGCGCGACCGGCGTGATCTCTTCCTGCAGGCGGCACGCTTTCTGCGCCTCGCCCGCGAGGCGCTGCGAGCGCAACGCGAACTCGTCCTGCCTCTCGCGGGTGACGCCCTGCTGCTCGCCATAAAGCTCGGCGGTGTTGGCCATGTATAGCCCGCAATAGGAATCGAGCAGGGCGACCATAAGCGAGTCTTCGAGTTTGCCTTCGCCCAGGCCCACGCCCCAGCGCAAGCCGCGGACCACGTGCGGCGCCTGCGACATGGATTCCATGCCTCCCGCCAGCACCGTCCGCGCTTCGCCCAGCATAATCATCTGTGCCGCGCTCACGATGGCCTGCATGCCCGAGCCACACAGCCGGTTGACGGTGAGCGCCGGAGCTTCGATTGGCAATCCAGCTCGCAGCGCCACGTGGCGCGCGCCGTAGAGCGCGTCCCCCGACGTCTGCTGCGCGTTGCCGATCACGCAGTGGTCGAACTCCTTGGGATCGAGCCCGGAGCGGCGAATCGCTTCCCGGCCCGCGATCGCGCCCAGTTCCATGGCGGTGAAATCGCGCAGCGCGCCGCAGTAGCGCGCCATGGGCGTGCGCGCGCCGCTCACGATGGCGATGTCGGATGGCTTGAGCATCGGGGTCACCACAAATAGCCGCAAGGACGCGTTGCCAAACCCGCAAGTTTAGCAGCGGGCGAAGAGAGGCAGCAAGGAGGCGTTGAAGCCGCGCGGCTCGCCTTTTCCGTTAACACCCACCACCGAGGCACGGAGACACAGAGGAATTGCAAAAATCAGGATTCAGAAATGATCCGTGTCAATCCGTGCAGATCCGTGGCGTTTTTCTCACGCCACGGCGACGGGTTGCAGGTTGGGCGCGATCGAGTGGGCGCTGTTGCCGCCTTCCGCTTTGGCGACCTCCAGCGCGGCTTCGGCGCGGTTGATGACTTCGGTCACGATATCCACCGGGTCGAAACTGTGCTGGATGGCGGCTTCGGCGATTCCCGCGGTCAGGGTGGCCTCGCGATCGCTGCCGGGAATCTTCACCGCGGCCAGCGCCTTGCGCATTTTGTCGGCCACGAAGAAAGAATTCTTGGTGCCGGTGTCGGCCAGGATCAGGGCGATGGTGGTGAGATCGTAGCGGACGGCCATGTCGCTCTGGCGTATGTTCGCGGTCACGATCTGCCCTGCCTGCAGCATCATGTCCTTCACCGCCGCCTCGCCGCACTCCTTCACCAGGGCGGAGGCCTTGCCGAAGTAGAACAGCATGACCGTCACCGTGGATTTCTGCTGCTGCGCCCGCCGCGCCTCCGAGAGCAGCACATCCAGGTAGGACGAGCGCTTGAGCAGGCCGGAGCGCTCGTCGGTCACCGCCAGGTTCTTCACCAGGCTGCGCAGGCGGGCATTCTGGAAGGCCTGCACCACCTGGTCGGCGATGGTTTTCAGCACCACGATATCGCCCTGGCGCCACAACCGCGTCGCACCGCACTGCTCCAGGATCAGGATGCCGGCGACGCTCTCTCCGTCCATCAGGGGAACGGCCAGCAGCGAGCGAATGTCCAGCGCCGCAACCACCGGGTGGATGGCCGCCAGTTCCGGAGAAGACGGCGCATCGGTGAGCGACAGCACGCCTCGCTGCTCGGCCAGCGGCAGCACCGCCCCGATCAGCTTCACGATGGCCATCACCTCCGACTGCGGCACGTTGGGCGCGCAATATTCCAGCGCCGCCGAAGGGGGCTTGCCGGGAACACACAGCCCGGCGATACAGCGGCTCACCTGCCAGTGCCGTCCCACCTCGTTCACGGTAGTGAACAGCACGCTTTTCACGTTGCCCTGCCGGTAGATATTGCGGGTGATCTCGGTGACCCGCGCGATGTTGTCCACCGCATCTTCGTTGGCCACCGCCGGCATCGCGGGTTGCGGCGAAGCCGCCGGGGCGGGACCCGGCGCCGGCATGCCCGCTGGGCGCGGCACTCCTTTGTAGTTGGGCGTAAACCCGGCGGTGATGAACAACTGCTGTATTTTCTGGTTCTTCTCCTCTTCGTAGGGGAACAGCTTGCCGATGCGCTCCAGCCGTTCCAGTGCCTTGGAGCGCATGGAGTACTGAAGGAAGATCTCCGCCTGCAGCACCAGGTCTTCCAGCACCGTGGTCTGATCGTCCTCCTGCGCGGATTGCGGCTCCTGTTCCCGCACCGAGGAGGCCGTCTGGAAGCGGTTGGCGATGGCGTTGAAAAGGTGGCTGTCAATCTTGCCGCGCAGCCGTTCCAAGCGCTGCTGGTGCCCGGGCTCGTAGGGATCCACCTCGGCGGCGCGATCCAGGGCATCGCCGGCTTTAAAGAAGTTGCCGGCGGCGTAATACAGGTCGAACAGCTTCAGGAGGGTCTTGCAATAATCGTGTTCCCGGCTGGCGTTGTTGAAGACCTGCACCAGATATTCCAGGAATTCGAGGTCCAGCAGGTACTGGTCGGCGACATCTTTCAGGGTCTTGGCAAACTCGCGGCGGCGGCCCAGCTTATGCTCGGAGGCCTCCAGCCGCTGTGTCAGCGCCAGCGCCGGAGCGTGCTCCTGGGCCTTCAGGAAGGCCCGCAGCAATTGCTCCACATAGCCCACCTGGCTGGGATCACGCTGATAGAGCGGCCAAATGAACGGTTCCGCCGCCTTGGGCCGGCCGGCGGCCAGCAACGCGCGGCCGTAGATCTCGCCCAGCTCCAGATTGCTGGAGGCAATCGCGGCGAAGCGCTCCAGCACGGTGATGACGCGCGCGGCATCGCCGCGGTCCAGCAGCCCGCGGCCGTAAGCCAGCGCCACCGGCAGATTCTCCGGGTCGGCGGCATACGCCTGCTGGAACCAGGTCATGCCGTCGTGGCCCGCTTGCCGCGCAATCCGTCCCGCCTCGAAGAACGCGGCCGCCGCTGCCTTGTTGTCGCCCAGGTCGAGCGCCAGGTCGCCTTCGCGCCGGTAATTCTGCTCCGTGGGTTCCAGCGCCACGATGCGTTGCAGTATCGGACGCGCTTCCAGCCGGCGCGCGGATTGCTCCAGGCCGCTGACCGCTGTCTCGTAGGCTTCCAGCGCCTCCCGGCGGCTGGATTTCTCGATCAACTGGCCGAAGCGGAACCACTGCTCGACCGACGGCGTGGCCAGGCGCGCGATTTTCTTGAAGGTGATGACGGCCCGGGCGTTGTCGCCGATCGAGGCCATGCGGTCGAAGAGCGGGCTGAGCAGGGTGGCCGCATCCGCCGGACGGTTCAGCGTGACGCACAGGTCGGCGGCCGCCTCGCGCACCTTGTCGTTCTTCGGGTCCTCGCGCAGGGCCTCCAGGTACTCCTCGAGGGCGAGGTCAGGCTTGCCTTTAGCGATGGCCTTCTCGGCGCGTTCGAGACGCTTGGCAAGCTCAGAGGACATGGACACCGGCAGACGCTTGGCGCTTGGAAGTGATCGTATTGTATTGTGCACTACGCAAGCGCGGCAATGTTTAGGAGGTGTCATGCACCTCGGGGGTGATTCCAAGGGGCTTCAGACACGAGGAATCTGCTGTTAAATCCATGTCCTCTGCCTCACAAAACGCTTCCGAGGCCGGCCTTCACCACCAGCTTACCGCCGGACAGATGGCCATGGTCGGCGTGGGAGGCTCCATCGGCACCGGCCTGCTGCTGGGGTCGGGCGCGGCCGTGCGCATCGCCGGACCGGCCGTCATCCTCAGCTTCGCCGCCGCCGCTCTCATCACCTGGACCGTCGCCATGGCCCTGGGCGAAATGGCCAGCCTGCATCCCTCGGCCGGATCGTTCGGCACCTACGCCGAGCTCTACCTCAATCCCTGGGCCGGGTTCATCTCGCGCTACGGATACTGGCTGGCGATCGCCATCGCCATCGGCGGCGAGATGGTCGCTTCCGCCACCTACATGCATTACTGGTTCCCCAGCGTGCACGCCATCGTCTGGATCGTGATCTTCGCCGCCGGCCTGATTGCAGTCAACCTGCGCACCGTCGGGGACTACGGACGCTTTGAGTTTTGGTTCGCCATGATCAAGCTGGTGACCATCCTTGCGTTCATCGTGCTGGGAGCAGGTTTGCTCGCGGGGCACCGCGTCGCGCCGCAGTACACCGCATCCGGCGGATTCTTCCCCAACGGCCACAGCGCGCCGCTGCTGGCCATGTCATTTTCCCTTTTCACCTTTGCCGGCATCGAGATGGTCGCCATCTCCAGCGGCGAGTCGCGCTCGCGGCAGGAAATCCCGCGCGCCGTGCGCCTGACTTTTGGTCTGCTGTCGCTGGTTTATATGGGCGCGATCGTGGTGCTGGTGGGGGTGATGCCCGCCGCGGCGGGCGCGGGCGTGACGGAAAGCCCGTTTGTGACCGTCTTCCGCCACGTCGGACTGCCCGCCGCCTCGCACCTGATGAACTTCGTGGTGCTGAGCGCCGCGCTCTCCGGCGCTAATGCCAGCCTGTACGTGGATTCGCGGACACTGTTCTCACTCGCCCGCGGCGGCTATGCCCCGGCTGCGCTCGGCAAGCTGACGGCTGCGGGCGCGCCGCTGCGCGCGCTCCTGGTGTCATCGTTCGGGATCGTGGTGGCCGTGATGATGGAAAGATGGGCGCCCGAGGACGCCTTCGTCTATCTGCTCGGCGCCGCCGTGTTTGGAGCAATGCTGGCCTGGCTGGTCGCCCTGGCCGCGCACGTCCGCTTCCGCGCTCAGCTATCGCCGGCCGAATTGGCGGCGTTGCCGATGCGCTCGCCCGGCGGTGCAACCGCGTCGATCATCGGCTTTATCGCTATCGTCGCCTCGCTGGCCGCGACCTGGTGGTACTCGCGGGTGACCGTCCTCAGCGGCGTGGTCTACATCGTGGGGCTGAGCGCGGCGTACTTGCTGGCGAGAACGAAGCGGTAGGATGAGCGGGAAGCTACGGCCTAGCGGAGGATTAAGTACACCCGGAGCGTATACTTTCCCACCGCCGAACTGGCCCGAACAGACCAGTCCGGCCAAGCATCTTGGCTGAACAGGTATCTACATCTAGAGTTTCGAGGAGGAAGAAGGAATGAAGACACGTTTGGCTTTTGCGATGGCTTTGGCTTTGGTTTTAGCTCTCCCCGCATTGTCGCAACGCGCTGGCGAGGCGCAACGCCCCAGCGAGCCGCGCGCCGCCGAACCGCAACGTCCAGCCGAGCCGCCACGCGCCAACCAGGGACACGTTCCCGCGCCGCCTGCGCAGCGCGAATCGCATGCCAAGCCGGAGCCGGAGCGCAAGGACGGCGGGCGTGTGAACAATACGCCGCACGTGAGCAATGGCCATTGGTACGGCCACGACAAACCGAACGATAAGCGCTTTCACATTGACCATCCTTTCGAGCACGGACGCTTTGAGCACTTTGGCCCTTCGTACCGCTACCGCATCGACCGGATCGATCGCGACCATCATCGTTTCTGGTTTCCGGGCGGCTTCTTTTTTGAGATCGCTGCCTGGGACTGGGCTCTGGCTGCGGACTGGTGCTGGACTTGCGACGGCGACGATTTCGTGGTGTACGAAGATCCCGACCATCCCGGCTGGTACTTGCTCTACAACCTGCACACCGGTGCGTACGTGCACGTGCTCTATATGGGAACCTAAGGGAGGGTGCGCGCGGATTAGAATGGCTGGCCATGCCTGACGATCTGCTGCGCTATCGCTCCGAGTTCCCCATCGTTGAAACCAGCACCTACCTGATCAGCAACTCGCTGGGCGCGATGCCGCGTGGGGTGTACGGCGCGCTGCATCAATACGCCGACATCTGGGCGGCGCGCGGCGTACGCGCCTGGGAAGAGAGCTGGTGGATGCTGGCCGCCGAGGTGGGCGACGAGATCGGGGCGCTGATGAACGCGCCCCCGGGCTCGGTTTCCACTCACCAGAACGTGACCACCTGCCAGGCGGTAGTGGCTTCCTGCTTCGATTTCAGCGGCAGGCGCAACAAGATCGTCTATGACGACCTGAACTTCCCGTCGGTGATGTACTTCTGGGAAGCGCAGCGCTCGCGCGGGGCGCGCGTGCACATGGTGGCGACCGACGGCGTACACGTCCCGCTGGAGCCGCTGCTGGAGGCCATCGACGAGGAGACGCTGCTGGTGCCCGTCTCTCACGTCAGCTTTCGCAGCGCCTATCTGCAAGACGCAAAGGCGATCGTCGAAAAGGCGCACCGCGTGGGCGCCCGCGTGCTGCTCGATACCTACCATTCTGCAGGTACCATCCCGTTCGACGTGCAAGCGCTCAATGTGGACTTCGCCACCGGAGGCGTTCTGAAGTGGCTGTGCGGCGGCCCCGGCGTGGGCTACTTATATGTGCGCCCCGATCTTGCGCCGAAACTCCAGCCTACCTTCACCGGCTGGCACGCGCACGAGAATCCCTTCGGCTTCGAGGTCGGGCCCATCCGCTACACCGAGGGGCCGTACCGCTTCATGAACGGCACACTGCACGTGCCCGCGCTTTATGCCGCGCGTCCGGGCCTGAAGATCATCCGCGAGGTCGGGGTCGGACGCATCCGCGAGAAATCGCAGCGCCAGACCGCCAAGCTGATGGCGCTGGCGGAGAAGCGGGGCTGGCGCGTGAACACGCCGCGCGATCCCGAGCGCCGCGGCGGGACCGTCTCCATCGACATGCCCAACTCGCAGCAGGTCGCGGCCGAACTGATCAAGCGCAACATCCTGGTGGACTGGCGTCCCAACGCCGGCGTCCGCTTCGCGCCCCACTTCTATAACAAGGACGAGGAACTGGAACTGGCGATCGCCGCCGTGGATGAGATCCTGGCGGGCATGCGGGCCGTGGCGAAGTAGGCGATCCATGGAACGAAAAATCTTCTGGACGAGTTTTATCCTGCTCTCGCTGATCGCGGACTTTTCTCTGCCGCTGCTCTGGGGTTTGGTGGCCACCATCCCCATCGCGTTCGCGAGCTGGTGGATCGCCTACCGCAGCGGCTGGTTCTGAAAGCAGGCCTGCTGCGTGTGCATCGTTATCTATGCAATCCATCTAAATTATTCATCGGGATTATGTACTTCACGCAGGGACGGGAGGTATAATTCCGTGACCGCCCCTGCGCTCACAACATCCATCAGCAGTGTACATCAGCGGCGCAAGGGAACGTGGAGGTGTGCGCCGTGGCATGGATTATTAAAACGTTCGGTTGGTTCTACCAGCATTGGGGCTCTATGTCCCAATTGATCGTAGGGTTGGTTGCGTTTTTGCTGGCCATGCTGCCTTCTACGGTCTTGAAACTGGAGAAAAAGCCACAGTACAAGATTGGTATTCCGCTCTTTGTTGGCCTGATTGCTATAACCGGCTATATAGTATCAGAGCAAGGCGAATCGGAATTGAAGCATCAGCTTCAAACAATGTATCAACAGGTACGACTGGTAGCGACGAAGGATGATATCGCTAACCTTACCGCACATATTGATACCGGATTCAAATCGGTAGTTGATGCTATTACAGGTATTTGTAAGCCTAGCAAGCAGCCGCACGCTCCAGAGCAAGCGGCCCCGCTGCTTCCATTGCCTGTACCACCGAATACAACCATAACCCAAACACGTGCACTCTCTACCGATCCCCAATTTAGATTTGGCTTGCAAGTAACTATTCAAAGCACCCAATCGGTTCAAGCATCTTTTGCGATTGAATGCACGGGAGAGGTGGGCCAGGTAACAGCTTTCATGGTAGGACAATCAGCCTATGTTGGTCGTCGTTTTGGTCGTGGAGAGAATCGAAATGTGGCCACTGTTCATTTTGATTATCCTCCGTTAAGTCCACAAACCCCTCTTGTTGTGACAATACTATCGGAAGAGGATATAAGAGTAAAAGCTGTGACCACATATTGACCCTTAAGCGGCATTAGCAGTGAGTTCTTTGAATTCTAGGTTATCAACATTCAGCATCCGCTTAATGGTGTCACGGAAAAGGAACGGGTTCTTGCGGTTGTTGAAGCGCCACGTCATTTCGTCGAGGTAGGCCGGGAGATGCTTCGCACTCACACGATGCCACGTTCCAATGATGCCGCGCTTGAGCAGAGAGAACGCGGATTCGACCGTGTTCGTGTGCAGATTGCCGATGGCGTAAATCCCCTTGCTGTGATTGATGGATTGGTGCTCTCCGAGAACCCCAGCCTGCCTGATGGCTTTCGGGTACGACGGAAAGTCATCGGTCATCACCACATCAACATCCTGCGAGACATTTTCCTTGATGTATTTGGTCAGTGTGCCAGACTTCACATCCTGCGCATGGAAGAAACGGAGATCGCCGCCACGCTGCCGGATGCCGATAACAATCTCTTTTGGGGTGCCACGCCCGCGCTTGCTGCCGCGCTTGGGTTTTCCGCCGACATAGGTTTCGTCAACTTCCACCGTGCCGCTGAGCGGTTGGGCATCCACAGCGGCCATTGCGGCGCGGATGCGATGGCAGAGGTACCATGCGGTTTTGTAGCTGACGCCGAGCATTCTCTTGAGTTGATTGGCGCTCATGCCCTTGCGGGATTGGCAGAGCAGAAATGTAGCAAGGAACCACTTCATCAGCGGCAGATGCGTGTCGTGGAAGATCGTCCCCGCCGTGACGGAGAACTGATAGCGGCATGAATCGTCATCGCAATTATGCTGATCGCGCTTCAGGATGCTGGAAATCTTGTTCCCGTCGCAGCGCGGGCAGCGCACGCCATCATGCCAACGGATTGCCTCAAGGTAATTTCGGCAGTGCTGTTCGTCGCCAAACTGTGCTATCAATTCAACCAGGTCAACGGCTTCATTGTTTCTCATAGGGCACCATGCCAAAACGAAAATCCAAGAAACACCCGAAAGACATGACTGACGAAGAGGCGCTCCGGCATCTCTTCCACCCGAAGATCGTTCGCGCCGTCAAGAAGCATTTGAGGGAACATGAGCAAGAACCATCAAAGACAGGTAAACAATAGCAGAGCGGCAGGCTTGTGTCAAGTAAATAATCTCGTTATTCATAATCCAGTAACTTGCATTGTCGAAGCCAGGGCCGTAAGCTGGATGTCGCAGTGGATGAACCAAAGGGGGGACAGATCGATGGGCCACGAAATCAGTGTTGAAACGCGCACCATGGTCGATACCGAAGTCCAGCCGCTCCGCAATTCCTATGACTCCGGCTACGAGCACAGCGGGGAGCATTGGGTTGCCATCCGCCAGTTAGTCGAAGAAGCAGACTAATCCTTGACAATTCGCCTTACGTTCGCCCATACTTCGGGCGATATGGCTATCACCAAACGGCAGCGCGAGATTTACGACTTCATCGCCCGATTTGTGGCCGAGCACGGCTACTCGCCGTCGTTCGAAGAAATCGGCGAGGGCACCGACCTGAGTTCGCTGGCTACGGTGCACAAACACGTCACTAACCTGGAGAAAAAGGGACTGCTCAAGCGCGACTACAACCGCAGCCGCTCCATCGACGTGCTTCCACCCCGGGGCGCGCTGAAGAAGTCGATGGAGGTGGCGGCGAGCGCTGCCATGGAATTGCCGCTGATGGGACGCATCGCCGCCGGGCGTCCGGTGGAAGCGCTGCAGAATCCGGAGACCATCTCCCTCGCCGACTTCACGCGCTCGAAGGATGTCTTCGTGCTTCAGGTGAAAGGCGACTCCATGCAGGACGAAGCCATCCTCGACGGTGACTACATCCTGGTGGAGAAGACCAGCGCCGTGCGCAATGGCGAGATCGTGGTGGCGCTGGTGGACGGCATGGAATCAACCCTGAAGCGCATCTTCAAGGA
>JBIOFT010000130.1:0-10977 GCA_044447375.1 Terriglobales bacterium
ACGCCAGCAATTGCATTGGTTGCGCCGCGTGCACCACGGTGTGTCCGGAAGGCGACGTCCTGGCAATGCTTGGCGGCAAAGCGGTGATCGTGAATGGACACAAGTGCATCGGCCACAGCTTGTGCGCGGAAGTCTGTCCCGTGGGCGCCATCACCATGGTCATGGCCACCCCGAGCATGGGCGCCGAGATGCCTGCCTTGACTCCCGAGTATGAAACCAACGTTCGGAATCTTTTTATCGTGGGTGAACTGGGCGGGCTGGCGTTGATCAAGAATGCGGTGAACCAGGGACGCGACTGCATCGACACCATCGCCGGTCGGTTCGCGGGCGCCCACGCCGGCCGCGAAAGCTCCGGCGTTTGCGACGTCCTTATCGTTGGAGCCGGTCCCGCCGGTATCAGCGCCTCGCTGAGAGCGATTGAGAACAAGCTGAACTACGTCACCATTGAGCAGGACGAGGTGGGAGGCACGGTAGCGAAATATCCCCGCCAAAAACTGGTGATGACCACCCCGGTCGAATTTCCCATGTACGGGAAGTTCAAAAAGATGGAACTCTCCAAGGAAAACCTGCTGGCGTTCTGGCAGAAGGTCATGCAGCGCGCCGATTTCCAGGTCCGCAGCGGAGAGAAGGTCGAGGACATTCAACGGGGGCCCGACGGCCTGTTTTCCATCGTCACCTCGAAAGCCCAGTACCGCTCGCGGGCAGTCGTGCTGGCGCTCGGCAAGACCGGCACTCCCCGCAAGCTCGGCGTCCCGGGCGAGGACCTGCCGAAAGTCATGTACCGGCTGATCGAGGCCGATCACTACGTCCACAAGAAGATTCTGATCGTCGGTGGCGGCGATAGCGCGGTCGAGGCGGCGATGGGACTGGCCAACCAGGTCGGCAACCTGGTGTCGCTCTCCTACCGTCAGGACAGCTTTGCCCGCATCAAGGCCCGGAACCTCGAGCGCATCGAGAGCTGCATGCGCTCGGGCAAGGTCAGGGTGATTTTCAATTCCAAGCCTGTCGAGTTCCGCCAGGACGCCGTGGTGCTCGACGTCAAGGGCGAGCGCCACGAAATCACCAACGATTTCGTGTGGATCTTTGCCGGCGGCTCTCCGCCCAATGATTTCCTGAAAAAAATTGGGGTGCAGCTGGGAACGCGAGACCTGACTTTGGAGGCACATCACGAGGCGCAACAGGCCACGGCCGGCAGAAAAGAGCTGGCCAGCATCTCGTAAAGTCTCGGTCACGCTGGAGATCGATCAGGAACAGGCAGTTGCTATTCGGCGCATCCCCGGCGTGCACGCGAACCGGAGCAACAGTCGGCTCGGCCCAGGACACCCCGATTCGACGCGTTGGGCGGCGAGCGACGCCGCGCAGAAAGGTGCGTTAGGGCGAGAAGCGCGGAATAGGAATCAGCTCGTTGACTCGTGCGCGGTAAGCGAGATAGGCCGGACCGAATTTCTGCCTAAGGTACTCGTCGTCTCGGTGGATGGTCAGCTTGAACACGGCGTAGGCGACTCCTGGCGTGAGCAACAGCGGCCAAGATCGGGTCAGCAAGACGAGTCCGGGAATGATCAGCACAATCCACGCCGAGTAGATCGGATGGCGGACCAGGGCAAACACACCGGAGGAGTTCGCAAACACCTACTACCTCGCCTACCGCGATCTTCCGGCGATCATTTCGAAGCATGTGACCGGCACGAAGGCGCTTGACTTCGGATGTGGCGCTGGCCGGTCAACACGGTTCCTGCGGAAACTCGGGTTCAATGCGACTGGACGGGTGCGGGCAAAGGAGAAACCATGGCCGATGCCACGAACGGGCGAGAGAGGGGCTTAGCCACGAGCTTCCTCCCGGAGCCGTAATTGCGCGGACGAGAGCGCCTTCCGTTTGCAGGCCGGGCACAGCTCCTGCCATTTCCGGCCGGACCTGGAATGGTGTAATCGAAGCCGAGCTGGGGAAGCACCTGCTTGAGATCGTCGATATGCAGGCAAAGGTGTTTCCGCCGCGCTCGCGGCTGGCATTACCACTCTGCATTAACCCGGATGAGGACGCTGGGACGCTGTAAAAATCTTACATTTGTCTGCTGAGGAATTCCTGAGCGGGTCGCCGAATCAGCCGTAGATATGGCAGGGGTGAATTAAAAGGGCTGCGACATTGGTTATGCTCTAGCCGCCAACTCCTGCGAGGGAGTTAACGACGTGGAACATGCACCGTCACAGCCCCTTGATGCGACCACTGCTTTCGCAGTTCCAAACCCCAACGGCACCTCGCAGCACCGTCGGTTTTTTCGGGTCTGGTCATCCAGCGGATCGCTCCGCCGGACTGATCACCCAGCCTACTTTGGACTGGCGACCGATGATTGACGCCAACCCTTTCAGCCGTCGACGGGCAGCATACTAACACTGAACCGAAAGCTGTCAATGCCCACCATTGGTGCAACCGCAAGTGAATTTCAGCCTGCTGTCAGCGCTCAACTTAATCCAAATTTCCTCTCATTCTGCACATTCAGAGCGCTTTTTCAGCCGACCGAACCGCAGAATTGCTCTTGCGTTCCACGCGGAATCGATGTACTCGAAGCAAGCGAGGCTCACCGTGCAGGCCGGTTCGCAATTTGGGTCGGTTCAGTCGGGTCACTGCGCCTTCACCGAAAAGAACCCGCTCACGTTCTCCCACAGCAATTGCGGGAAAGTCTTGTCGAGATAGGAGCGGATGGAGACGTAGCACTCGTCGCAGTCGTTGGTGGGGGTGAACTCGGCCGCCATGCGCGCGTGCTCCTCCAGCCGGTAGCGCTGGAATACCATGGAGCAGGGCTGGAGCCAGCCATCACTGGTGACCACCAGGAAGCGGTGTCCCGCCTTGCAGCCCGGGATCCCGCCCTGCTCAAAGAAGCGCCGGGTGGAGGTCAGGGTGGTGCGCGAGTTCACGATCCAGTTGGTGTGGTCGCGGCGGGCCTCCACTGCATCCAGCTCACGGTTGAGTGCAGCCAGTTGCTCGGGCGTGGTAAGCGAGTAGTCGCGGCAGCCGGTGCGGCGCGCTGAGTACGAGCTGTAGCAGATGTTCACGCCCCACTCCCGCGCCTTGTCCGCCAGCCGGCTGATCTCGCCGACATTCTTGCTGGTGATGCAGGAATTCAGCACGATGTCATCGTAGCCGTGGCGCGCCAGCCGTGGCACGAGGTCGCTGAGATGCCCGTACAGCCCAGGATACCGGCGGAAGTCGTCGTGCCGTACGTCGGGAAAATCCAGGCTGACGGAGAACTGGTCCACGCCTGCCTGGTGAAGCGCCAGGTACAACTCCTCCGTCATCTCCGACCAGTTGGAGACCAGGATGGTGTAGGGCACGCCCGCGCCCTCCTTGATGCTGCACACGATCTCCACCACGTCCGGGCGCAGCAGCGGCTCGCCGCCCGACACCTGGACCACGCATGGTCGCAGTACTTTCATGTAGCGGCGGTAGTCGGCGGGCTTCAGTTGGCGCGAATCGTCCCTGGGGCCGCCGTGATCGCAGTGCCTGCAAAAGCATGTGCAGGAGTCGGTGACTTCGAAGGAGACGACAATGGGGGCGTCCGGCCGGCCAGTTCCGCGAGCCTCGCCCGATGATGTGCAGCGAATCGACGAAGGAAACCTTGCGCATGCGACGTGATCACCTCGTACGTTGGGGCGCGAAGCTGATGCTATTCCCGCTCACAGACCTCGCGCAATCTCAAACCGCTTACCGCCATTCCCACTGCAGGAAGCCCGGCTGCACTACCGCAATCGCATTCGCGACCAGCTCCGCGAGGCCACCGCATAGGATCCGGTTCTTTTCCCAAGGCGCGTGCTCCGCCAGCAGATCGCGCAACTGCGTTTTGCAGTTGCCGCAGGGCGCGCACAGGTACTTGCGCGTCTCTACGTCCTCCAGGCACTCCGAAAAGGCGTCCAGTACCTGATCCATCTTCTTACGCCCAGCCACCTGGACACGCCAGTGGCGGGCGCCCTTGATCTGGACAAGGCCGCCCCCGCCGCCGCAGCAGTAGTTCCGCTCCGCCCACGGATTCATCTCGCGGAACTGCGGGCAGAGGCGGCGCAGGACCTCGCGCTGCGGTTCCACCACTCCGCGCCGCACCAGGTTGCAGGGATCGTGCAACGTGACCGGAAAGTCGTTGCGGAGCGGATCGAACTCCACGCGACCGCTGCGGACGATGTCGCGGATCAGCGTCACCACGCTCTCGCGCGGCACATTCAGTTCGCCGGGGGCCAGGCGCTCATCCGCCACGCAGAGCACGCGGTAGGCCTCGCCGGACTCTCCGACCACGATCTTCTTCGCCTTCAAGCCGCGGGCGGCGTGAACGTAGCGTCGCACCGACTCCAGTAGCTGAGTCCCCTCGCGCGCGAATGCATCCCCGATATCGTCCCCGGCCAGCTCCGACGACATCGTCCACTCAATCCCGGCGCGAGTCAGGATGAGCCCCAAGGCGCCCACGTTGTCCGGCCAATCGGCGACGGCCGACGCGGGCTGGACCAGCAGCACCTCGGCGCCCTCAACGTCCCACGGCGTGTGGAACTCGATGCCGGCGCGCCGGCTGGTGCGCTCGTCGATCGCCGCGATCCGGTCGCGGACCCACGTCACGTCGGCGCAGCGCTTCTCGATGGGCACAATTCCCATCTCGCGAAAGGCGGTACGCAGCTCGCGCGCCACCAGGGCGTGGTCGGCCGCGAGGCAGCTCTGGGCGCATCGGCCACACAGGTTGCACCGGTGTGCCATCTGCGCAAGCTGGGCGACCAGAGCCCAATCCAGGTCCACGTCCCCATGCCACCAGGTTGAGACCCGGCCGCCGCTTTTCACATGTCTGAAGTAGAGTCGTCGAAGGATTTCTGCCCGCAGCCCCGGCCGGTCGCGCTCGTCTCGGCCACTCCCCTCGAAGACGTGACACGCCGCCGCACAACGCGAACAGCTCGCCGAATGTCTCAGTGCCCGCAGCAGCCGGACATTCAGTCCAGGGTCGCTGCCAGCTTCGAAGAGTTTCCTTACTCCCGCGAGGAATTGCGCAACCAGCACCCGCTCTTCCTCGGCGGTCTGTGGCCGCGGCAGCGCGACGACACGGTCCAAGCGCGAGCTGTCTTCGGCCAAGCGCATGTCTGCCAGCCAGCCTACCTTCCGGCATGCACGCGCCGGTGTGACCCACGTCACATCTCAATGTCCACGGCGCGCGCCAGCCAAAACGATGTGCGCCCTGTTGTAAGGCCGGCGCTGAAGCGGCACAAGTGCGAAGGCACGGGTTTTCGGCGAATTCTGGTTGCCTTCTGAACCACCGATTTGCCGTCCGCAGGTCACGGGTATTAGGCGAACAGGGGTCCGCCTCGTGCGGAAGGGGTTCCGCGGCCAAGAAATCTCCAGCGGCGAGGTCGTATCGGTGATGAAGGCCGCTCCCCAAGTCGGATTCTCGACCACCATCTGAAAAATCAATGCCCGCAGTTCCCTGCTGGCCGGCTTGCGCCCGACGCGGTCTCGAGGCCGCGATAGCCGAGCCCAGTACAGTCGGAAGCCAGCACGATGCCAGCGCACCACCCTCTCGGGTGTGACGATTGCCAGCCACTGCTGCCATCCCTTCCACAGTCGCCGAACGAAAACCCAGAAGAGCTTATCCGACGGCTTGGGCCTCGGTCTTCGGTGGCGCCGCTTCAGAGCCGCCAGTTGCTGCCGCAGCACCAGGTTTTCGAGGAGTAAGTCCCTGCGGGACCGGCAAAGCCGCAGGACGGAACCCAAGATCAGCCTCGGCCAGGGGAACATAGCAATGTTGTACCCGCAAACGGGCATTCGTCCCATCCAGCCAAGCTATTGTTCCAAAAGCAGATCAGCATTCTGGCGAACGACATCATCGAGTCGTGGTCGGCGGGAGAAGCTCTCTTTCCCAGTACGGCGTGCCACCCTCCAGCCGCAAGTCAATCGCTAACCGCGCAGTTTTTCTGGGTTCTGATTGAACTGCTCTGAATTATTCATGCACTAACCTGAAGAGGCGACATCCTCGGAAGGGGTAACCGCGTGGCTCAGGCTCTTCAGTAGCTTTCTTCTTCGCGAACATGCTGCTTGTAGCAAGCTGGGCAGAATGGTTTATTACAGCATTCGCAGTCTTCTGCATGACGGCCGCAAACTTCCCCACCGCATTTCGCACAGCGGGCGAAGGTCGGACGGGCACATCCTTCCACATTGCAAGCCATCGCTTCAAACCCTTACGCTTCGCGGCGCCTTATTCATCGAGCCATTCACTGGCGCGGCAAGGCGGCCTTTACCAGTTCCACCGCCGCTTGAGGGTCGGCGACTTCGACGATCAGTTCGTTGTACCGCTCGTCCTTCAGTTCAATCACGACCGTCTTGTCCGGGTTGTGAACATCCCAGAACACCCGTTTGCCGTCCTGATAGAAAGTGCCGGCCGTGAGCACACCGGGAATATTGGTGCCGGGCATCCTAATCCCGTGCCACCAGCCACGGGCTATGGCCGGGTCTGCCCTGATCTCCGCAATGTGCGCCAGCGGGATTTCGAGGGAACTCTTCAGCGCCCACAGCTTGTCCGCTCCCCGGACGTGCAACACGAGATTGCCGCCCGAAATCGATAAGTCCACCATGCAGGCCCCTGTCACACTCAAACTGTCCAGCCCGAGCGGCTGTTATTTGGCAATTGCCACGATAATGGCGGCCGCTGCGCCAACCATGTAGAACGTGAAGTCTTTCAGGCTGGACATGAAGGAGTCATGCTCTTTTCCGAAAATGTCGATTATGAATTCCTTCACCAGTGCAAACGCCAGCACGGCTAGGAATCCATAGCTCCAATGGTGGAACCTGAACGCGGCGGTCAGCACTGCCCCATAGCCGATGAGGGCGTGCACCCCTTGCTAAGCGAAGTCAGGCGGCGGGTAGCTTCCATTGCTCATTCAGCAGATGCGCCCCGAAGCCGCTTCTATGCCGCCTTCGCCTTGGTCTTTGGCTTCATCTTCCCCTGCGCCCACCGTTGCTTCAACAGCCGCGAAAGCTTCCTCCGCGCGGCGGCGCTCATGCGGCCACGCCTCCTCCGAGTAGCTGCTTCCCTTGGCGGACGGCCTAGTCTCCGGTGTCCAGTTGAGTTGACGGCTTCAATTGCCGTGATTGCATGGTCAATGCGTTCGCGCTCCGCTCGAAGTTCCGCAAGAATCCTATCGGTGTCCATGATTGCTCCTGTGAGGCATCCTAACAGCCCATCGGGGAGACTGGCAAAGGCGACTTATGCTTCTTGCTTCTGCCACCTTGATGGTTTTGCAGTTCAACCAGAAGGGCAACATCGAACTTCGAGTAGTATTTCTTCACGTCCCTCGCCCCATACTTCTCACGGAATTTAGTAGTGGCGCAGTTTGAAAGTCCACATGGGTAGCGCCGCGAATCTCATGGGCGTAAGCTGTGGGCATGGCGAAAAAGCGCACCAAACTCGATAAATCACAGCGCCAAGCCAACCAATTGGAAACGAAGACAGAGAGACGCCCCGAGCCAACGCCCAAGAAAGGCCAGTCCCGCGAGGACTTCAGTGAAGCCGCCGTGAGGATCGTCAAAGAGGCAACAGAAAACAATTAACTTTGCTTCGCTGGTTTACATCGAGGGCGGCGATTGCCGCCTCGTGTCGCGGAACGGAAACGTCTTCAAGTCGTTTGCCGCGCTGAACGAGGCCATCCCCCGCGAACTCCACGCCCGGTCAGCGGTGCTCGCCGGCAAAATAATCCCCCTCGACCGCCACGGTAAAGCGCAGTTCCGCGACCTGATGTTCCGCCGTGGCGAGCCCCGGTTCTACGCTTTCGACGCGCTCTGGGTCGATGGCGAAGACCTGCGGCACCTTCCGCTGTTCGAGCGCAAGCTTTGAGCGCGGCGGCGACCCCTGATAATCCAAAGGCCGGACGCGTGCTCACTCCGAGTAGCCTTCGTCGTCATCTTCGTTATCGTTATCGTCCTCTTCTTCGCCGTCGCCGTCGTCTTCCCCTTCGTCTTCTTCCTCGTCTGGCTCTCGTCGAAGGAGGACATCGGCAGGAGCCTCAGCAGGGTTTGGGGCGAGGTGCTCTGCACGTTTTTCGCTCATGCCCAATGGTACGCCCGCTGCTCCTTTGAAACGGCACTCCCGCAATGCGGCGCGAGGAACTGTTCGAAACGGAAGCGCGGCGGCGATCCTGACCTCGATCGATGGGATGGGTGCGTTCGGGCGGAAAATGGTGGACTATCCAGGTTCGCCAGGATGTGTTCATCGGGGAAAAACGCAAACGGAGTAACAAGCGGGTTCGGTTGGCACCGGCCAGCATGCCCGAACGCGAAGTTAAGAAACTCGCGGCCGAATATCTCCGGCCCATCAACCAGGGCCTCGAGAGCATCGGCTCCGCCACCAATTTCACCCACTACGTCGAGAACACCTACAAGCCGGTCATGATGCCGCTGATCGCCAAGACGACGCAGGACCGCTCCAAGGGCATAATTGCCAACTATCTGACACCTGCCTTTGGCAAGCTCTGCCTGCGGGACCTAACGTCCCTCACGCTGCAGCGGTACTTCTCCGGATTGTCGGCCTCGACCCTCGCACACGATTCCAAGGACAAGATCCGCGATGTGCTCTCTGGCATTCTCGGCTCAGCAGTGCAGTACGGACTGCTGGTCAAGAACCCGGTCGAGGTCGTCCGGATGCCGGCCGAGAAGCGCGGGAAGCGTAAAACCAAACCACACGTCACCCCAGAGCAGTTCGAGCAACTCGTTAACGAGGTTCCCGAGCCCTACGCCAGCATGGTGTATGTGGCCGTATGGACGGGACTCCGCATCAGCGAATCGATCGGATTGCGATGGGTGTGGGCAGACGTTCTGCTCGATCTGCTACCGGCAGCACGTTGCGGAGGAAGAAGAAGCCCGCTGAGGGTGCCTGCCGAGGGTTCGAGTCTTGGGGGGGAAACTGGATAGTGTCGCCAGCGCCGGAAATCTCACCGTGATCCGGGGCGCCTGCGCACAACAGCGTTTTAATATTACACAACTAATACATTCGCCGCCACACCACGTGCCTATAATCGGCCCGATGGACGAACTCGCCAACGCGCTGACGCACGGCATCGGCCTGCTCCTGGCGCTCGTGGCCGTTCCGGTCCTGATCGTGCTGGCCGCAACGCAGGCCACCGTATGGCACGTCGTCGGCGTCAGCATCTACGGCGCAAGCCTCATCGCGCTCTACACCGCGTCGACAATCTACCATTCGGTGCAGCACCCGCCCGCCAAGCGCATCCTGCGGATCATGGATCATTCCGCCATCTACTTGTTGATCGCAGGCACCTACACGCCGTTCACGCTAGTGAACCTGCGCGGCCCATGGGGTTGGACGCTGCTGGGACTGGTCTGGACGATCGCGCTGTTCGGGGTCGCGTGGAAGCTCGTGCAAGTCGAGCGACACCCGGTGGTTTCGACGATCGTCTACATCGCGATGGGATGGTTGGTGGTGATCGCGGCGCGGCCACTCTTCCGCGCCATTCCGCTCGGCGGCCTTGCGTGGCTGTTGGCCGGAGGACTGGCCTACACGCTGGGGGTCGCCTTCTTCGCCTCGTCGCGCTTCCGCTTCAACCATGCGTTGTGGCATCTGTTCGTGCTCGCCGGCAGCGCCTGCCATTACGTCGCGGTCATGCGCTACGTCCTGCCTCACCGCGGTGTGTAAGGCGCACCTCTGCATTCGCCACCTGGATGATCGAGGCCGGTGCCAACCCCAAAGACGTGCAGGGGCAGATGCGCCACTCGCGCATCTCCACCACCATGGACATCTATGCGCAGTTTGTGCCGGAGTCACAGCGGCGCGCCCTGGGCAAGATGTCTCAGATGGTGGCCGCCCGCACGTCGAAGCCGATTGTGGCGCGGCCGGAAACGGTCGCTGTACAGCCGCAATCGCGGATGGTGAACTAAGCCAATTGCAGCCAAATGCAGCCAAAGGCAGGAAATCGAGCCGTGCAAGGGATTGAAAATCTGGTGGCCAGGGACGGAGTTGAACCGCCGACGCCAGCCTTTTCAGGGCTGCGCTCTACCAGCTGAGCTACCTGGCCACGCTCGTATCCGGAGTTCACAGGAGAGGCGGCGCTCGGGCCGCGACAGGTTAGCGTCCGGAATTCCTATTGTAACAATCTGCGCCCGAATCCCCCAAATCCTACCCAACGACAAGAATCGCAAACGGCGCTACGACCCTTCCGCGCGCCATCTGCGGTTCGCATACGAATCCGGATTTCTTATTGCGACGCCGCGCCGGCGTGCTCCTTCAACCACGATGCCAGGTTTGGACCCTGCGTGTTGCGGACGCGCACGCACGTGTCCAGACGTTCCAGTCCCTGCCGCAGCGCCCGAGGTCCGCCCCGATCAGGATGTTCCGCGAACCATTGCTGCACATCCTGCTTTGCCTGCTCGCTGCAGAACCGGCCTGCCAGACCGCCGAATCCGAACCCCAGCGAGCCGCCAACCTTCTTCTGGATCTCCGCCCAATGCGATTTGAAGTAGGCCCACGTCAGGTCGCGTTTCTCCGGATTGTCGAACAGTCCGAAGAATCCGCGGAACATGTCCTGCCCCTTGATCTCCGGCGACAGCATCATTTCCAGCGTCCGTTGCGCCAGTTCCGGTTGCGAAAAATGCTTCAGCGCTTCCATATACGTGTACAACTCCTGCGGCGTCTTGGCCTGCGACATGCGTTGCGCGTACTCGTCATAGAGCTTCGCGTCGCCGTTCAGTGCGGCCAATTCCACCGCTATTCCCCCGAGATTTGGATCCACCGAAGCCGGGTCCTTCCGGTACTGCTGCGCCAGCTCCGAGACGCGGCGCAGGACCTCCGGGTCGCGGCCGTGGTAGCCGAGCGCGTGGATGATGGTTGCGCGCACGCTCTTGACGTCGTCGCTGTCGCCCGGCTTCGCGTTCCAGCCTATCTCGTTGAGCATCGGACGGAACTGATTTCGCACCCACGCGCGGAATGCGTTTTGGTCGGCGGGCTCCACCAGGAA
>JBIOFT010000131.1:0-10820 GCA_044447375.1 Terriglobales bacterium
GGATACCGGCGGCCCCAGGACGCCTTGCTCGCCATCCAGGGATTGCGGCCGGAGGAGGAACAAGCGGCGGCGGCAGCGCTAGGGCTGGTGGACAAGGGGACGGCGCAGCCCTCAAACCTGCCGCAGTTCGAATTCGCCGAACCGCACGCCGAGTTGGACAAGGCGCAGGTTCTGTACCAGGCTCTGGCCGAAGCCCGGCGCCGCGCCGGCGTTGCCGCGGGTCCCGATTTCGACTCCTTCCGCGAGTTCCTATCGAAGAAGACCACCGAGGTCCGCACTCAGTTTGGCTGCTCCAGCGTCGAGTACTCCATCGAGCTGGAAAGCGGCCAGGTCAAGCTCAAGGCCCGGGGAAAAAACTAGTACCCAGTACCGAGTACCAAGTACCAAGTATCAAGAACCGAGTATCAAGAACCGAGTATCAAGAACCGAGAATCCGCCCGGCGGGTCTACATTTCTCCCGATTCCCGATAAAATATTGGTGAGCAAAGTCCTTGCTTCCCTCTGGAGTTTTCTGGCAGGGTAGCAGGTTCCTTTCATCCAACCCACTTGGTACTTGGTACTAGCTACTTGGTACTCCTAAGAAGAGGTCATTGTGAAGATTCAGCGAGCCATTCTCAGCGTGACGGACAAGACCGGCGTGGCGGAGTTCGCCCGCCAACTGGCCCAACTCAACGTCGAACTGTACTCGACCGGCGGCACGGCCAAGCTGCTGCGCGAATCCGGCGTGGCGGTGCGCGACATCTCCGAACTCACCGGCTTCCCCGAGATGCTGGACGGGCGCGTGAAGACGCTGCATCCCAAAGTGCACGGCGGCATCCTGCACGTGCGCGAGAACCCGGCGCACCGCGCCGCCGTCGCCGAGCACGGCATCCAGCCCATCGACATGGTGGTGGTGAACCTCTATGCCTTCGAGAAGACAGCGGCCAAGCCGGGCGTCGGGTTCGACGAGTTGATCGAGAACATCGACATCGGGGGGCCGTCCATGATCCGCTCCGCCGCCAAGAATTTCCGCGATGTCTCCGTGGTGACCTCGCCGGCGGACTACGCCGCGATCATCGAGGAGATGAAAAAGTCCGGCGGCGAGCTGGCGGTCGAGACCCGCTGGCGGCTGGCGCAGAAGGCCTTCGCCACCACTTCGGCCTACGACTCGGCCATCGCCTCCACGCTGGAGCGGGTGGGCAAGAATGGCCGCGGCTTCGAGCTGCATGCCGAGGCCGGCTTTCCGCAGACGCTGCGTCTTCGCTTCGAAAAAGCCATGGATCTGCGCTACGGCGAAAATCCGCACCAGAAAGCGGCCCTGTACGCCGACGGCAGCGGCCTGGGCGTGGCCAACGGACGCCAGCTCCAGGGCAAAGAACTTTCCTACAACAATATCGTGGACCTGCAAGCGGCCTGGGACCTGGCGCAGGAGTTTGCGGAGCCGGTGTGCGCCATCATCAAGCACACCAATCCCTGCGGGACGGCGACCGGCAAAGATCTGCTGGAAGCGTACAAGAAAGCTTTTGAGGCTGACCCGGTGTCGGCGTTCGGAGGCGTCATCGGCGTCAACCGCGCAATCGACGGCGCCGCCGCCGAGGAGATGGCCAAGCTCTTCGTCGAGGCCATTGCCGCGCCCGGATTCGATGCCGCCGCGCGCGAGCGCTTTGCCGCCAAGAAGAACCTCCGGCTGGTGGAGGTGACGGCCGCGCCCAAAAAGTGGGTGTACAAGAGCGTCTCCGGCGGCCTGCTGGTGCAGGATGACGACGCCCACCAGCTTAAGGAATCGGACCTGAAGGTGGTCACCAAGCGCTCTCCCACCGCGGAAGAAATGCGGGCGCTGCTATTCGCGTGGAAGATCTGCAAGCACGTCAAGTCGAATGCCATCCTCTATGCGCGCGACGGGCAATCAGTCGGCGTGGGGGCGGGGCAGATGAGCCGCGTGTTCTCGGCCAAGATCGGCGCCATGCACGCTCACCTGCCGGTGAAAGGGACGGTGGCAGCTTCGGATGCCTTCTTTCCTTTTCCCGACGGCATCGAGGAGATCGCCCGATCCGGCGCGACGGCCATCATTCAGCCGGGAGGGTCGGTCCGTGACCAGGAGGCGATCGACGCCGCCGACCGCCTGGGGCTCGCCATGGTGTTTACTGGGGTGCGGCATTTCCGGCACTGAAGGGTTGAGGTAAGTCATTAGAAACCCGGCACCCGCGCCCTGATCATCGACCTTGGGCTCAGCGTGCAAGCTCGGGTACACTCGTCCAAAGGACGCCGTGATGCAAAACCTAGTCCAGCAACGCCAGGAGGAACTCGGGAGCTTGTGCCGCCGGTTCCACGTGCGACGGCTTGAGGTATTCGGCTCCGCCGCTACGTCCCGCTTTGATCCTGAAACGAGCGACTTGGATTTCCTAATCACGTTTGAGGATTTGAGACAGGGCCAATATGCAGACAACTACTTCGGGCTTTTAGAAGCGCTCGAAGAGCTGTTTCAACGGCCCGTAGACGTCATAGTCTCGTCGGCGATCACCAATCCTTATTTTCTGCAGGGTATCGAGCCCACCCGCACACTGGTCTATGCGGCTTGAATCCAAGAAGTATCTGTTTGACATCATCCAGGCTGGCAAGCTGCTGAGCCAGTTCTCCTCCGGGAAGAGCTTCGCTGATTATGTCGCCGATCCTCTGCTACGATCCGGCGTCGAACGCCAGTTTGAGGTTATCGGTGAAGCTCTAGCACAGCTAGTTAAGATGGATCCTGCCACCGGCACTCGAATTACTGAATACAAAAGAGTTGTGGCCTTCCGCAACCTCTTGATTCACGGTTACGCCCAGATTGATCACCGGATCGTGTGGGACGTCCTGGAGAGGAAAGTGCCCGCTCTCCTCCGCGAGGCCGAGGAACTCCTCGCTGAAGGCGAGGGCAAGCAACATTGAAGTGCAGTGGTAGTGGTCAGTGATTAAGGACCTGACTCGAATCCGGCTTTTCGATCACCCGATGACCCGATCTCCCGGTGGCTCGATGAGCTGGGGGGAACCGGGTCCAGCACCGACGTAACCGGCAGGTAAAGCTTTTTTTCACGTAGAATACTGATGCACCACCCGGCAGGGGACCAGCATCCAATCTGAATGTTGGAGACGGGTAGGCAGGGGTCTTGCGCCTTGATGAAGAAGACACTCGTTGCGGTTCTGTTGCTGATTTCCACAGCCGTTCTTGCCCAGGAACGCAAGGATACTCAAAGCCCGCAAGACCAAGCCCCGGTCAAAGCGCCGGCTGACTCCGGCAAGGTTGCGCCCAGGCTCCCCGACAAGGCCGCCGCTTACTATCACTACAGTCTGGCCCACATGTACGAGGAGTTGGTGTCGATCTACGGGCGGGCGGAATATGCCACCAAGGCTATCCAGGAATACCGCGCGGCCATCGAGAACGACCCCGATTCGGAGTACCTGAACGCGGGTCTGGCCGAGCTTTACGCCAAGACCGGCCGCATCGCCGAAGCCGTACGCGAAGCCCAGGACATCCTCAAGCGCGATCCCAACAACCTGGAAGCGCGCAAGCTGCTGGGCCGCATTTATCTGCGGTCGTTGGGCGATCTGCAATCGGGTACGCAGTCGCAGGAAGTGCTGAAGCTGGCCATCGAGCAGTTCCAGCAGATCGTCCGCCTGGAACCTAAGAGCGTGGATGACCACCTGCTGCTGGGCCGGCTGTACCGGCTGGATAACGATCTGGTGAAAGCGGAGGAGGAATTCAAAGCCGCCATCCAGATCCAGCCCGATTCGGAAGAGGCGATCACCAGCCTGGCTTACCTCTACAACGAGGAAGGCGACGCGCTCCGCGCCATCGCCTTGCTCAATCAGGTCCCCGACGCGGCGCGCAGCGGCAAGCTCTACTCGGCGCTCGGCTACACCTACGAGCAGCAGAAAGAATACAAAAAGGCGGTCGCGGCCTACCGCAAGGCGGTCGAACTGGACCGCGACAACCTGGAATCGCTGCGCGGGCTGGCCCAGAACCTGATGAACGACGGCCAGTACGACGCCGCCCTGGAGCAATACCGGCAGATTGCCGAGGCCGATCCCCAGGACGCGCAGTCGTACCTGCGCATCTCCGAGATCTACCGCCGCCAGGGCAAGTTCGACCAGGCGCTCGACATGCTGAAGAAGGCCGAGAGCCTGGTGCAGGACTCGCTGGAAATTCCCTTCAACATGGCGCTGGTGTACGACGCGCAGGGGCGCTTCGAAGATGCCGCTACCACCCTCCAGCAACTCATGGAGAAGACCGCGCACCCGGACGGCAATTACACCACCGGCGAGCGCAACAACCGCAGCGTCTTCCTGGAGCGCCTGGGAACAATCTACCGCGAGCAGGGCAAGTCCCAGGCAGCGGTCGAGGCCTACCGCAAGATGCTGGAGTTGGGCGGCGACAGCGAATCGCGCGGCTACCAGCAGATGATCGATACCCTGCGCGAGGCCAAGCAGTGGCCGCAGGCCACCGCTGTCGCTCAGGAATCGGTGCAAAAGCTTCCTAACGACCGCGGCCTCAAGCTGGTGCTGGCGGGACAATTGGCGGATACCGGCCAGGCCGATGAGGGCCTCGCCATGGCCAAGTCGCTGCTCAAGGGCACGGCGGAGGACCGCGAGGTCTATATCGCGTTGGCGCAGATCAACAGCCGGTTGAAGCGCTGGAGCGACGCAGAAGAGGACATCAACAAAGCCTCGGCGCTGGCCACCAGGCAGGAAGACAAGGATTACGTCCAGTTCGTGCTGGGCTCCATCTACGAGCGGCAGAAGCGGTTCGAGCCGGCGGAAGCCGCCTTCAAGAAGGTGCTGGCCAACGATCCGCGCAGCGCCATCACCCTGAACTACCTGGGCTACATGATGGCCGACCGTGGCACCCACCTGGACGAGGCGCTGGGATACATCAAGAAGGCTGTGGAACTCGATCCGCAGAACGGCGCCTATCTTGACTCGCTGGGCTGGGCCTATTTCAAGCTCGGCAACTACGATCTGGCGGAAGAGAACCTGCGCAAGGCTTCCGAGCGCATCGGCAATGATGCCACCGTGCAGGACCACCTGGGCGATGTGTACCAGAAGATGGGACGGCTGAAGCAGGCCGCCGCCCACTGGCAGCGCGCGCTCGAGGAGTGGGCCAAGACCGTCCCCGCCGACGTGGATCAGGACGACGTAGCCAAGGTGCAGCACAAGCTGGAAGCGGCGCGGGTCAAACTGGCGCAGCAAGGGCGGTAGTAGCAAGTCGCGCGTCGTAAGTCGCGAGCGAACCCATTACCCCCTGTCATCCCGAGCGCAGCGAGGGATCTTGGTTTTGGCCGACGACCGAGAGCCGCCGACCGCCGACCTCCAGGTGTTAGACTCCTCACATGCTGGCCGCCTGCGCGGTCCGTGTCGAGAACAGCCGGGGACGGCGCTATCCCGAGCCCGCGCATCCCTACCGTGACGACTTCCAGCGCGACCGCGATCGCGTTATCCATTCCCGTGCCTTCCGCCGCCTGGAGAACAAGACCCAGGTTTTCACCCGCCGCTACTCCGACCACTTCCGCAACCGGCTGACCCATACCATCGAAGTGGCGCAGGTCGCGCGCACCGTTGCCGGCGCGCTGGGGCTGAACGTCGACCTGGTGGAGTGCCTGGCGCTGGTGCACGATATCGGGCATCCACCCTTCGGCCACGCCGGCGAGAAGGCGCTCGACGCCGCCATGCGCGCCCACGGCTACTCCTTCGACCACAATTTGCACGCGCTGCGCATCGTCGAGGATTTCGAGCTGCGCTACGCCGATTTCCGCGGGCTGAACCTCACCTTCGAAGTGCGGGAAGGCATCATCAAGCACTCGCGCGATTATTCCGCGGAGGAATCTCCCGCGCTCGCCGAATACCAGCTCGGCCAGCGCCCGCCGCTCGAAGCCCAGCTCATCGACCTGGCCGACGAGATCGCCTACCACACCGCCGACCTCGACGACGGCACCGAGGCCCGCATCCTCAGCGTGGAGGAGATCCGCGCCGGCGTGCCCGTGTTCGAGATGTTCTACCGCCAAGCCGAGGCGCGCCGTCCGGACGCGCTGCCCAAGCTCAAATTCAACGAGGCGGTTCGCGGGGTGCTGAACCTGCTGGTCACCGACTTGATCGAGCACACCGTGGCCCGCGTGCGCGCGGCCGGCATCAAGGACGCGGAAGGCGTGCGGCGCCACCCCGAGCGCATGGTGGCATTCAGTCCCGAGGTCGAGGAGCATCGCAACCAGCTTCGGCAGTTCCTCTACGAACGGCTTTACCTCAGCCCCGACCTGATGCCGGAGAAAGACGCCGCCGAGCGGACGGTGCGCGATCTGTTCGACTATTGGACTACGCGTCCACAGGCCCTGCCCGCCAGCTATCAGGAGAAGACGCGCCACGAGCCCCTGCCGCGCGTGGTCTGCGACTACATCGCCGGCATGACCGACAACTTCATCCAGGAACAGCACGCGGCGTTGTGCGGGAAGAAGACGGTCGCAAGGTAGCATCTTTGCGCGGGACGGGATGGAACTCTCGCATTCGCCCAAAGGGACAATAACTAGGGTAATTTGACACGGCGATGCCTCCGTCACAGATTATCGACGGGAGATTCCGACTTTGAAAATCCTTTCGAGGATATCAGCCTTCCTTCTCCGCACATCCCGCACCGTCATCCTGCTGGGTTCGATTCTTTTGGTCACCACGATCTGCAGCGCGTCCAGAATCAGCGGTACGTATGTGGCGCATGGCACGGATTTTGCGGAGATGCTCCGGTTAACCCAAACAGATAATGGGCAAGTTAGTGGGGTGCTCATTTCCGTTCAACTGGAGGCTGGAGGAAACATCACCTCACGCCAAACGGCCGTCACGGGCGTTACCGATGCTGATCAGCTGACGCTGGGGAACATGGCAGGAACAGTCAGGGGAAACACCATTCAGCTTCAGTGGGTGGACCCGAAAGGGAATGTCGCCACGTCGGCCTTCGTTCGCAGTACGCCGGATGACTTCAAGGCCTATGCGGATCAACTAAAGTCCAAGGGTCGAGGGATCGTATTGAGCACACAACTCACAGAGGGTGCCCAGCGCTTCCGCCAGACGGTACAGAGCGCAGAGAAATGGATTGGGAATGCTGAATTGCACGCCGATAGAATACCGAGAGTGAAGGCTGCGTACGAAAAAATCGAGAATCAAATGCGTTCGTTAGTTGCACAAGAGCGGTCGGAGCCCTATGGGTCGGTTGCAAGGACGCAAATTTCAGTAATGGTAGGTCAGGGAGATATTGCTGGTGGGCAGACCGATATTGAGGTCAGCCAGATTTGGGATTTCGGGATCGAGGAGCCCGGAACTGGACTGTACAAGGATCACCAATTGGGATGGGAATTGTGGCAGCCCAGACCAACTCCGAGGCCGTGGCGCAACCCCTCAGTCCATAGAAGCGTGGGAGAGCGGCTGCAAGCAGGCATTGGCGGGGCGCGAGAAGTTCATCCCGATATACAAGCGAATAGTGGAGCAGGGAGTGCAGTTGAAATCATTCCAGTCCGGGGCGGAAGCACGCCGGAAGGCGCTGGTTGATGAGGCCAATCGAATCGACTACGCGGAAGCGCGATGAAAAAAGGATGTCTCGACAGAAACCCGTATCATCATATCCCGCCAGATTTTCAAGAACGTTCAAAGTCGTGGATCGCCAGCGCAGAAAACCTGGTTAGCGAGACAGCCCCATTTATCTATTTCTCGGTTGAGAATCTCATGTTCGCCGAACGTCTTATCTTACAAATGGAGAAGACGTTGGAGCGGTCCAATGAGCCGCTGCTTCTTAAGGAATGCGCGGCCCATTCAATCCTATGGTTGTTCGGACTTTACGAAGTCACCCGAATACTCAGGAATCGGGATTCGGATAGGTTTGGCACCCTCCATAAAAAACTGGAAGTCCTACGCATACCTCTTGGCAAACATTTGGTGGCCGGTTGGAAGAACAATAATAAGCCGCATTACCCGACTTCCGTCTGGTGTCCTGAAACTGGGAAAGTGGGTTGGCAGGCATTCAACCCCCATACCAGTTCTCGTGAGGTGTACTTCCGCGCCGATTTGGCAGACGAATTTCTAACAGTTACCAAATGAATATTCTTTGCACCACGGTCTTGGTGGGTGCCGAGCGAATAACTAGGGCGGCTTCGGGAAAGCCGCCATTCCGCTACCCGCCGCTGTACCACACCCGATAGATCGCGCCGTTGTTGTCGTCGCTGACGTACATCGAGCCGTCGGCGCCAATCACGATCCCCACCGGCCGTCCCGCCGGCTTGGTGCTCTTAGTCGCGCCGGCGGGCATCCATCCGGTGATGAAATCCTCGACGCCCTCGGGCTGCGTCTGGTCCTTGAGCTTGATCCGCACGATCTTGTAGCCGGTGGGAATGCTGCGGTTCCACGAACCGTGGAAGGCGACGAACAGGTCGCCCTGATACGGCTTGGGAAACATGCTGCCGTTGTAGAACGCCAGGCCGAGCGGGGCGGAGTGCGCCTGCAGGTTCACTTTGGGCAGGACAACCTTCGTGCAGTGCGCGGGCGAGTCCTTGGAAAACCTGGTGTCGGGGACGCGATCGCCGTAGCACCAGGGCCAGCCGAAGTCGCCGCCGCTCTTGCCCAGGTCGAGAATCTCGTCGGGGGGAAGTTCATCGCCCAGCCAGTCGCGGCCGTTGTCGGTGGCCCACACGGTCTGGGTCTTGGGGTTGTAGGCCAGTCCGACGGCGTTGCGGATCCCGTGGGCGAAGATGCGTACGCCGGAGCCGTCGTCGTTCATCTCCAGCACGGCGGCGCGGTGGGGCTCGGTCTCCACGCAGACGTTGCAACTCGATCCCGCCGAGGCGTAGAGCTTGCCGTTGGCGAACAGGATGGTGCGGGTCATGTGGCCGCCGCCGCTCGAAGGCAGATCGGCGATGTGCCGCGGGTTGGAGGCGCGCAGGTGGGCCTCGTCCCAGTCATAGCGCACGATCTTTCCGACCTCGGCGATGTAGAGCCCGCCGCTGTGGAAGGCGATGCCGTGCGGACCGTTGAGGTCCTTGAGCACGGTCACCACCCGTTCGGCTTCGCCAGTGTGGCGGGGATCGGGCATGGCCAGCACGGTGCCCTCGCTGGTGGCGGTCGCCATCAGCACGCCCCCGGGGCTGAAGGTCAGCATGCGCGGAGACTGTTCCGTATCCGCGAAGATGCTGATGTGGAACCCGGGCGGCAGGTGGAGCTGGCTGGTATCCATCTGGGCGGAAACCAGAACGGGAGCGAGCAGGAAGAGCAGTAACCCGAGCTTGCGCATAACAGGAGGCAGGATGCGGGAGGCAGGATGCAGGATGCAGGAAGAGCACGACACAGAAATTTCTCGGAACCTGCTTCCTTCTCCTGCCCCTTGCTCTTGTCAAATTTACCCGCGCCATCCATTTCCTACCTACAGCAATCTCGGAGGGGCAGTGCCACCTGATTCAAACAGAATGACTTAGCGCGCAAGAATGTGCCCGGAGTTTGGCCCTTCATTTGATTACCAAAGTCATGAAAGCGACCTGCTCCCAGGTGTCCGAGGGCGCGGCGTGCAGTTTCGGGCAGCGAGCTCCTTAGCTCCGATGCTCCCCCAATACTTCGGAGGAATTTGATCATGACAAGCAAGTTTCTGTTGACGCTGCCGTTGGCTGCAGCGCTGGTTGTGCCCGTATGGGCGCAGCAGACGCCCTCCAGCGATTCCAGCAGTACCCCTCAGATGAACCAGAGCCAGACGACCGCGCCGGCGCCGAGCACGGACAAGACCACGCAGGCCAACCCCAACGGCCACGAGCCGCTGGCCTACGAGCGGCATGAAGGTTTCTGGGGCCACCTAAACCCGTTTGCCCGCAAGAAGTACGTGCAGCGGCAGTTGGACCCGGTGCGCGGCCGCCTCAACGAACTGGATGAGATCACGGCCCAGAACGCCAAGGCCATCAAAGACGTGGATGCCCGTGCGACGGAAGGAATCCGCGTGGCTTCCATGAAGGCCAATGAGGCCGACATGCACGCCGTAGACGCCGGCAACCGCGCTCAGCTCGCCAACCAGACGGCGCAGCAGGCCACTGTCCGGCTCAACAGCGTCGAGCATGTGGTGGAAAACATCGACCAGTACCAGGCTTCCACCCAGGCTGAGATCCACTTCAAGGCCGGGCAGATGGCCCTGAGCAGCAAGGCCAAGCAGGCGCTGGACGAGATGGCCACCCCGCTCAAGGACCAGAAGGGATACATCATCGAAGTGCAGGGCTTCTCCGAGGGACGCGGCCAGGCCGCCGTCCAGAACTCGCAGCAGATGGCACAGTCGGTGGTGCGTTACCTGGTGCTAACGCATGAGATTCCCGTGTACCGCATTTACACCATCGGCATGGGGAACGCTCCTGTCCCGGCTTCGACTGAAGGCGGCAAGGCGCAGCGTACGCGCGGCGGCCGGGTCGAGATCGCCTTGCTGACGAACGGCGCCGGCGACCTGGGCTCGCAAGATCAGCCGACAGCGCAGCCGCAGTCCGAAACGAAATAAGCCCACGCATCTGGGCCTCAGCCAGCCTCCCGGTGGAAACGCCGGGAGGCTTTTTAGTTTTCCTCAGCGTCTCGTGCTAGCCTGATCTCACCGCCGTGTCCGAAACCATCTACTACTCGCGCATCGACTCGCCCGTCGGACCCTTGCTGCTCGTCATCTCCGAGCGCGGCTTGGTCGCCCTGGAATTCGACCGTGGGAAGGTCGCTGCCGGATGGGTAGAATCTCCGGAAAGGACCGCGCCCTACGCTCGCCAGCTCGAGGAGTATTTCGCCGGCCGGCGGCGCGGGTTCGACCTGCCGCTCGACCTGCGCGGTAC
>JBIOFT010000132.1:0-10819 GCA_044447375.1 Terriglobales bacterium
GTCAGGGATGTGCCCGGTCTAAAATGTCAGGGATGCCCCCGGCCGTACAGGAATAGGGAGTAGCGAGTAGGGAGTAGGGAGTAGGGAGTAGGGAGTAGGGAGTAGGGAGTAGGGAGTCAGAAGCTGGGCGCCAATTCGTAGCAAACCGAGAGCACGTGTCTGGCTCACGCCGTCGGGTGACGGGAATCACCGCCGCAAAGCCAGCGCCGGAGGCATACTAGACCTGAAGAAGACCAAGGGAGGCTATTCGTATGGCACTCCAAGCACCAGTTCGTCTTGCGTTGAAAAAGGTCCTGTTCGCCACCGACTTCAGCCCGGTGTCGGAGGCTGCGTTGCCCTTTGCGGTGGCCATTGCCCGCCGTTTCGAGTCCAGCATCCACGCCGTTCACGTGCTGTCTCCTGGCGAACTGCAACCCATGCCCGAAGCTGCGCCGCTTGTGCTGGAGAACAACCTCATTCAGCGGGCCGAGCAGCAGATGGCCGAGCTGCTCTCGTCGGATGCCTTCGAAGGTGTCCGGCACGATGGCAGGGTCCGCAGCGGGGTCGAGATCTGGACAGAGATCGAGTCGGTAATCGAATCCGACAAGATCGACCTGGTGGTGCTCGGGACCCATGGCCGCGAAGGCCTGAAGCAGATCGTCCTGGGCTCGGTCGCCGAAACCATTTTCCGGGCGGCGCCGTGTCCGGTCCTGGTGGTCGGTCCAAAGGTGCCGAAGAAGCCTACGCTGCCGGTTTTTCGCGACCTGCTGTTCGCCACCGACCTCAGCCCGGCCTCGTTGCGGGCGCTGCCCTTCGTCGAGGCGTTCGCGGAAGAGAACCAGGCGGACGTGATCGTGCTGCACGTCAGCCAGGAGAAAGTCGGCAGCCGGAAAGAGCGGGCGCTGGCCGCGGAGTCGCTGGGCAAGTGGATGCGCGAGCTGATCCCGCCCAAGCCTGGATTCGAGTACGAGGTCCTGTTCGGTTCTCCGGCGGAGAACATCCTCAAGCTGGCGGCCGACCGGCAATGCGACCTGATCCTGCTGGGCGCGCACCACGCGTCCAACTTTGCCAGCCACCTGCCGGGCGCGGTGGCCCATCGCATCGTTGCGGAAGCTCAGTGTCCGGTCCTGACTGTCCATGGGCAGGAATCGGCGCCAGTCTGGTATTGACGCTGATTACGGCTGTAATGCCGCGGCGCCGGCGCTCGGTTTCGCTCTGGGCGCCGGTTACGGGCTCCGCAGGCGGCTAGCCCCACCCATTATTGTGAAACCATTTGCACTGGCGTTTTTTAGCGCCCTCGGTCCGAATTGGTCTAACGTTTTCCTCTTCCGCGAGTTACAATGCCCCGCTTTTCGGCCAGCAAGCTGCACTTTCCAGGGTGCCGGCGCGGGGGTTCAGCCGGGTGGAGGACCGAGGTGGAGCAGACCATCGTCGTCGCCGAGCAGCCGCAGCGTAACCGCCTCTCCGGGCAGGTAATCCTGGCAGTGTTACTTGTGACTTTTCCGCTGCTGGCGCTGCTGGTGCTGGAACAGGGACGCGTCATCGAGGCCCAGCGGTTGCTGATCCAGCAGCTCAACAGCGACAGCCAACAGTTGAACTCGATGCGCGTGCACGACCTGCAGAACCGCGCCAAGCCCGCCGCTCCGTCCGCCAAGACTCCACAGGCCGATGCCCAGCCGCAAACTGGCGCACAGCCGCAAACTGGCGCCCCGCAGCAATCCGGCGCCGCCCCGGAGCGCAAGAGCCGCAAGCGTCACCAGACGCAGCAAGCTCCACCGCCCCCGCCGCAGGAGTATCCCGGCACGCGCGCGGTGCCCGTCCGCAAATCGGCATAACCGCTAGGACCAATTCCGCAGCGTGTTTTCCAGGATTTCTGCCGCCTCGCCCAGCGCGCTCAGTTCCCATCGTTATACTGAGTTAGCATCTAACTAATTCTCGTGGGGGACAACCATGACCAATCCCGTCGCTCAGCCCGCGTTCTTTGGAGTCGCCGAAATCGGCCAGATCGCCATCACCGTGCGCGACCTCAAGCAGGCCACCGCCTTCTACCGCGACACCCTGGGGATGAAGCTGCTGTTCGAGGTCCCCAACATGTCCTTCTTCGACTGCGCCGGCGTGCGCCTGATGCTGGGCACGGCGGAAAAGCCGGAGTTCGATCACCCGGCCTCGATCCTGTATTTCCGGGTGCCGGACATCCAGGCAGCCTACGAGACGCTGGTGGCGCGCGGCGTGCGCTTCGAGGACAAGCCTCACTTGGTGGCGCGCATGCCCGACCACGAGCTGTGGCTCACCTTCCTGCGCGACATGGACAACAACCTGTTCGCGCTCATGAGCGAGGTGCGGAACGCCGCGAAGTAATCGCTGAGATGGTTCAGCCGTGGCTTTGTGCGAAGCCGATTGCGGCAGATAGGTGGGCTCAAGGGACAAGCGCGGTTGCCGACAGGCCAGTGAATGTGGCCAGCAACTTCGGTTACGTGGGAATGGGTAAGGCGCCAAGGCTAGACTTTCCATAGAAAGCGGCGCAAATACCCCATGAAAACACGTAAGACCGCACTCCAACTGGTTTTTTCCCTGTTGTTGCTGCTGCAACCCATGGCAGCGCTGGCCGCCAACACCTATTACGTAGATAGCGTCGCCTGCGATGACACATTTCCGGGCAGCGCGACCCAGCCCTGGTGCACCATCGGACACGCCGCCTCCATCATGCTTCCCGGCGACATCGTAATCGTGCGCCCGGGGACGTACCACGAATCCGTGGTCCCGAAGTCGGGCACGGCGAGCGCATACATCACATATCAGGGACAGAAAGGTGCGGTGCTGGACGGCACCGGCACCACCGCTCAGGCCTTCGACATTAATAATGTGGCTTACCTGAACATCGGCGGATTCGAAGTCACCAATTACAAGAATCCGCGGCCGGCGGGCAACTCGGTCAACATTCATGGCACCTCGAATCACATCGTTCTCTCCAACATGCTGGTGCACGACAACTGGAACGGCATCATCATGCAGGACAGCGCCAACCAGATCGCCATCGGCAGCTCCGAGGTCTACAACTCGCGCTATGGCGTGGGCTTCGAGAACACGGTGCACGACATCGTGATCGACAGCGTCATCAGCCACAACAACAGCGAACTGTACATCGGGCCGGTGTCCTCGTATCAGAACGGTGACGGCTTCTCCGACGACCAGGGCACCTCCAACCTGACCATTACGAACTCAGTGGCCTACGGCAATCAGGACGCCGGATTCGACATCAAGGCTGTGAATTTTTCCTGCACCAACTGCAAGTCCTACAACAACGTCAAGTACGGATTCCGCATGTGGACCGGCGGTGGGCCCTTCACTCTGGTGAATGCCCTGGCCTACGGCAACGGCTGGTTCCCCTTGATGCTGCAAAACCTCGGCCCCTCGACCACTCTGTATAACTGCACTTTTGTGGGCGGCTCCGGCGATATGGGCTACATGATCGACCAGCCCGCTTCCAACCTGATTTTGCGTAACACCATCTTCGCCGGTTTTACCAAGGGCATGTCCAACGGCAACTTGACGGCTGTAAATGACGATTACGACCTCTATTTCCCGGCAGGCGGCACCCTGGGCTTCACCATGGGCCCGCACTCGTTCAACGCGGACCCCATGTTCGTGAACCCCGGCGGCGGCGATTACCACCTGCAGGCCAGCAGTCTCGCCATCGATGCCGGCACAACCCTGACGCAGGTGACCACCGACCTCGACGGCAATCCCCGGCCGCAAGGCGTGGCCTATGACATCGGCGCCTATGAATTTACGGGTACTGCAGCTCCGGCCGTTACAGTGAGCGTCAGCCCGCCGTCAATGAGCCTGCAAGGCGGCCAGTCGCAGCCGTTCACTGCCACCGTCACTGGCACCAGCACCAAAACGGTGACCTGGTCGCTCAGTGCGCCGGTAGGCCTCTTGTCGTCAACCGGGGTTTACAGCGCGCCGGCGGTGGTAGCTGCAGCGCAGACCGTCACGGTGAAGGCCACCTCGACCGTGGATACCACGAAGTTCGGCACTGCCACCGTGACGCTGGTCCCCGTGTCGGTGAGCGTGAGCCCCACGTCGAAGACCTTGGGCGGCGGCCAGTCTCAGCCCTTCACGGCTACCGTCACTGGCAGCGGCAACACGACCGTGAACTGGTCGATGAATCCGCTGGTCGGGAGCATGTCCGGGAACGTCTACAACGCACCCGCTTCCGTGACCGCACAGCAGACCGTGACCGTAACCGCCACGTCGGCTGCCGACCCCTCGAAGTTCGCGTCGGCTACCGTAACCCTGGTTCCGGTATCGATCACCATCAGCCCGACGTCCTTCAGTCTCAACCCCGGACAATCACATCCGTTCACCGCAACCGTTACCGGTAGCAGCAACACCGGGGTGAACTGGTCGGCGACTGGAGGCACGGTGGACGGCTCGGGTAATTACACTGCGGGCACGTCGACCGGAACATTCTCCGTCACCGCCACCAGCCAGTCTGATACCACCAAGTTCGCTACAGCCAACGTAACCATAAGTCCGGCATCAGGGACCACCACGGTGGTTAATTTTGATAGTCCGGCTTGTCCAATCAGGTCCCTGACTGGGACTTTCGGTGGGATCAACTGGTCCGGCGGATCTTGGGACTGCGAGCGTGCCAACCTAGGCACCGGCATCAGCGTCTCCTGGAACAAGCAGATCACCCGCGGCAGCTTCAGCTTCGTCAAGCCCAGCGTGTTCGTCAGCTTCCTGGGAGCCGGCGGCCGGGCCACCACCGTCACCGTTTCTACCGATGCCGGGGAGAGCATCAGCAAGAGCCTGCCCGCCGGCATGACGCTGGTGACCACCGGCTTCACCAAGCCGGCCACCAAGGTGACGGTGACCAACACAGCCGGCTGGTGGCTGCAGTTGGACAACATCACCTACCACTCGGCGCCGTAGTCGATCATCAAGGTCCCCCGCCGATTTGTGCAGCCACGAACGGGCTCTCCGTTCGTTCTGCACAATGGCACGGCTTCTCTTCGTTGCAGTATCACGCCGCGCATGTTGGACGGTCGTCTGTTCGTTCTTTTTCTGGCCGCGGCGACTCTGCTGGCAGTGACGCCGGGGCCGGGTATCTTCTACGTGCTCACCCGCACTCTCGCCGGCGGCCGTCGTGAAGGCGTTCTCTCGGCGCTGGGAACCTTGGCCGGAGGTCTTGTCCATGTGGTGGCCGCTGGGCTGGGCTTGTCGGCGGTGCTGGCGGCCTCCGCCGCCGCTTCTTGGAAAAACGGCGAGTACAAGAAGCAGCCGGCGGGGGTGATCACCGCGGCGCGGATTTTGACCATCGCGGCCAGCGGCCCGCTCGACTTGCAGGCGCGCGCGCCCGCCCGCGAGGCTGCTGACGGCCTGCTGGAAGAAATCTCAGCCGGCTGGGCGCGGAGCGATGCCAACGACTTCCTCTACCAGCTCGATTGCTCGCGTACCTACAATCCGGAGCCGGATCTGCAACGCATCCGCGCCCGCCTGATTGCCATCAATGCCGCCGACGACTTCATCAATCCACCGGAACTGGGCATCATGCAGAGCGCCATCAAGCGGGTCAAAAACGGCCGGTATGTGCTCCTGCCGCTGACCGGCCGCGGACACCGCACCGTCGGCGACCCCTCGCTGTGGAAGAAATATCTGGAGGAGTTGCTGCAAGCGCCGCGTTGAGGGCCGAGATCAGTGCGTCTTTGCTTTTGCGCTTTCTTCGACGATTCCACCTACCAGCGCCAGCATCGCGATCAGTACCAGCGTAGCCATCAGTTCCATGTGCTTGTCCTTTTCAGTTCGGATTCTTCACGGCCCAGATCGCGTTGGCACAGTCCGGCCGCGAACAGCAGAACCAGGGCAACGGTCAGGAAGGCAAACACCACGAGTCCCCAGGGATGAAATGACATGAGCCACCTCGGAGGGGAAACAGCATGGTCGAGAAGCTCGCCCTCGTCGGTGACCGCGCTCACAGAAGGGTGTGACTGAAGGGGGGCTGTTGGCTCTTGGCAGTCAGCAGGAAACGGGAGTGGCAAGAGGGATTGGCGCACTTTATGGCTGGCGTTTGCATGAGTTGATTCCAAGAATGTCGAGGGCATGATGCAGGGTGGTCTGCGAGGGAGTCTGCGCGACTTCGATCATAAGCTCATCTTAGTTATCGCGGACTTGCTTTTTGTCGCCTGCACGCGCAGCTTCTTGAACTCCTTGACCATGCCCACGATGGCCTGCTCCACCGGCAGTCGCTCGAAGCTGCTGGCCCCCACAAAGCCTTGCGCATCCGTGTGCTCCAACACGTAGGCGACTTCCTTCGGGCCCTCCATCGGACCGCCATGGGCCAGCGCTATGACGTGCGGGTTCACGGCGCGCGCCGCGGCGATCATATCCTGCGTGGCCTTGATCGCATCCTCCATGGTGAGCGCCTGCCCGGCGCCGATCGTGCCTCCGGTGGTCAGCCCGACGTGGGGCACAATCAGGTCCACACCCGCCTCGGCCATCTGCCGGCTCTCGTCCGGCGTACGCACGTAGCAGGTGGTGTACAACCCGACCTCGCGGGCCGTGGCGATCATTTCGACCTCACGCGCGAATCCCAGTCCCACGGACTCCAGGTCGCCGCGAATCTTGCCGTCAAAGCGAATGATCGTGGGGTAGTTGATCACCCCGGAGAACCCGGCTTCGCCCAGTTGCTGCAGGAAGCGCCGCATGTTACGCGTGGGATCGGTCCCGCAGACACCCGCCAGCACCGGCGTCTCTTTGACGGCGGGGAAGATGTGCCGCTCGCCCAGTTCCAGCACGATGTCGTTGGCGTTGCCGTATGGCATCAGGCCGGCGATCGACGGCAAGCCATCCATGCGGAACTTGCCGCTGTTATAGATCACGATCAGGTCAATGCCGCCGATTTCGGCGCACTTTGCGGAGAGGCCGTTTCCGGCGCCCGCCATCATGATGGCGTTGCCCGTCCCCAGCGTCGCTTGCAGCCGGGCCGCCACTTCGCTGCGCGTGTGCCTCTTCACCATGATTGCCTCCCATGAACCGCTTATGAATGACCGCTACGCCGTTTCACTCTTCGAAGACGCACTGCCGCGCATCATGCCGAGCAGTTGCGCCACCGCCGTTTCCGCGCAGACCGGCTCGTTGATATAGGCGTCCACCCGCACGACTTCGCCTTGTTTGCCCAGAGCGGCAACGGCCGCGTCCATGAATGCGCTGTCCGCCTGCGGATCATAGAACACGCCGCCCGCCTTGTCGTACTCAGAGAAGCCCCGCACCGGCAGGACCAGCACCGCCGGCCGCTTTGCCCGGGCCAGCTTTTCGCCGACCCAGCGGCCGAGCGTCGCGTTCTCCTCCGCGGTGGTGCGCATCAACCGGGTCGCGGGGCTGTGCTGGTAAAAACGCCGGTTGGCGTATTTCGCGGGCACCGTCTCCGGCGTCGTGAAGTTCACCATATCCATGGCGCCGGGGAGCACCACCTGCGGGAGGCCGCGTGCCCCGGCGGCTTCCAGCCGATGCGGGCCGGCACTGAGCTGTCCGTCGCACAGCTCGTCCGGCAGTTCGGTGGTGGTCAGGTCGAGCACGGCGTCAATCACGCCCTGCTCGATCAACTCTTCCATAGCGCGCCCGCCGGCGCCGTTGGCGTGGAAGATGAGCGTGTCGCATCCCGCCTGCGTCAGCAACTCGTGGCAGCGCATGGCCGCCGGCGTGGTCACGCCGAACGCGGTAATGGCCACCGTCGGCCGGCCGCCCGCCTCGCGCAGCCAGCCCGCGCCAGCACCCATCTCGGCCATTCCGCAAACCGCCGCCGCGCCGTTGGTCAGCGCCGAGCGCAAGATCGGGTTCATGCCGATAATATCGGTGATGGTGGGGACCATCACGATATCGCGCGTCCCGACATAGGCAGCCGCCTTGCCGCTGCCCGCCATGGTCGAGACCATGACTTTGGGCACGCCGACCGGCAACGCGCGCATGGCGGCGCTGGCCACCGCCGTGCCGCCGCCACCTCCAATGCCGATCACCCCGTCCAGCTTGCTTTCGCGGTGCAGGCGAATGAGGATCGCAGTTACGCCCGCCGTCATCACGTCGAGTGCTTTGCCGCGGTCGCGGCCGCTGGCCAGGTTGCGCAGTTCCATTCCGCCCGCGCAGGCCACCTCATCGCGAGAAATTGTGGCCGCAACAGCAGGATCACCCAGCACGCCGATATCGATGAGCACCGCTTCATGGCCGCGGCCCTCGATGAGCGACTTAACCAATCGCGCGTGTTCGCCCTTCGTGTCTAACGTGCACACAACGCCGATACGCTTTGCTGGTGACATCGGTCTCCTGGATCGGGGGAGGCGGGACTGCGGAGCCACGACGGCCCGCGGTCCGGGCCGGTTTTAGGCTTCCGCCGTGAACACAGCGCCCCTGGGCTCGGGACCGAGGAAGGTCACGATGGCCACAACGACGAGCGCACTGGCGGTGCCCAGGGCAATGGACTGGCCCAGGGTGAAGCCATGGCGCTGCACCAACAGCGTCTGAATGGTCGGCCCGAAAGAGCCGATCGCCGCGCCCACGCTGAACGAAGCCCCGGGTCCGACCCCGCGCACGTGCGTCGGGAAGCGCTCCGCCAGATAAGCCGGGATCACGCCCCAGAAGCCCACCGAGAAGAAGCCTTCCAGAATCCCACCCAGCCGCACCAGCGCGTAGTTGTGCGTCAGGCAGTACAGCGGAATCAGCAGCGCTCCCATGAGGGCGAACATCGACAGCGCTATGCGCCGCCCTGTCTTTTCCGACAGCGCGCCCGCGCACCAATAGCCGATCAGGCTGCCGATGTTGAGCAGGATCAGGAACTGCGTCTTCTGCCCGATCGTCAGATGCATCTCCTTGGTTAGGTAGGTGGGCCACAGCGAGGCCAGGCAGAACTGCGATAGCATAGCGCCGATCATCACCAGGAATGCGTGCAGGCTGGTCCCCAGCATGTCCGGCTTCAGCAGGCGCACGATCGAGATGCCGGACTCCTTCTTGCCGGCTTTGTGCAGCGCCTCGCGCCGCGCCTCAAAGATGGGCGACTCCTTTACCCCAGTGCGGATGTAGAGCAGCAGCAGCGCGGGCAGGAAGCCGATCAGGAACAGTGCACGCCACCCCCAGATAGGGAATACGAAGAAGTAGGCAACGGTGGCCAGGAAGTAGCCGCAGGGATAGCCGCCTTGCAGAATGCCCGATGCGATGCCGCGCGAGCGCTGCGGCCAGCTCTCCATCGCCAGCGGGGTGCCGGCGGCCCACTCCCCGCCCATGCCCAGGCCAAAGAGCAGGCGGAAGGCGAAGAACCATTTGAACGTCGGCGCCAGGCCGCTCAGAGCCGAGAATATCGAGAAGGTCAGAATCGAGATCATCAGAGGGAGCTTGCGCCCTACGCGGTCGCCCAAGGTGCCGAAGATCACACCGCCGAAGAGGCGGCAGATTAGCGTCCCGGTAATGACCGTCCCCATCGCGACCAGGCCGACGCCGAAGGTCTTGCTGATTTCACCCAGCACCAGCACCAGGAGGAAGTAATCGAAGATGTCCAGACACCACCCAGCCCAGGTTGCGATCAGCGTCTTCCACTGGTCGCGCGTTACCTCTTTCCACCACCGTAACGTTTCGGGCGCCACCGCCGACGCCGCGCCTCTGCTCGCCATAAGGTGTCTCCTTACTGGACGGGTGACTTGCAGTCCCGCGCCTGCCAGAAGTAGCCGGACTTATGTAATCGATACCACAAGCCGGGTTTGTGATGCGGTGAGGCTGCACAGCGCGGCCTCCCGGTGAAACATTTCCAATCTGACTAAAAGCTGAAGGCTCGACGGCCAAGAGCCAACCTCAGCTACTTGGCCGGCCGCGTCAGCTTTTCCAAGTCGGCGATGGTCGCCTTGTCATCGTAGATCCCGGCGCCGACGACGTACGGAGTGTTGCCTGCCCTCAGCGCGTAGCTGATCTTGCGCGAGCCTTCCTTCTGGCCGGGCTTGGGCCACCAGTATTGCAGCCAGACGCCGGACGGCTTCTTGAGCGCATCGCAAACCTGCGAGAAGAACGGATGCCCTTTGGTGTCCAGCAACGACATGGCATCCTTCCCGATCAACTCCGGGTTCATCGGGTGAGCCGCTATGGTCGCCTGGCCGCAGTCCACGACGAAGACATAGGTGTCCTTCCACACCCAGGGGCCCTGCTTCTGGTCGAATTGCTCCAAGGCTGCTGCACCCGGCTTGGCCTCAGCCGACTTTGCCAGGGTGCTCGCCGCCTCCTGTACCTTGCTGACGATTTCCTGTGGGGTTGCCTTTTCTTCCCCCGCGGCGGCGCGGGAGAGCCCAGGGACAAGGAGAGCCAGCCCGAGAACAGCGATAATCTTGCTTCCGTTCATGCGCATACCCTTTGCCGCAGCAGCGCGACCGAAGATTGTAGGCGGGGACCGCGCTTTTGGCTATCGGCATTTGGCGGTTGGCCCAAAGCCAACAGCCAACGGCCGGAGCGCTCTGCGAATCCCCTCGCCTTTGCACTTTCTCCGCCCGCATGTTAGTCTGCTACCGATACGAAGGAGAAAAAGACAAGAGTAGGAGTGCATCAGGATCAGTGTTAGCGAGAGAGCGCAAAGAGAACGTCATCATCCGGTTCCGGACGCACGCGAGCGACACCGGCAGTCCCGAGGTGCAGGTCGCGATTCTGAGCGAGCGGATTACTGAGTTGACGGAGCACTTCAAGACCCACAAGAACGACCACGCGTCCCGGCGTGGCCTTTTGATGATGGTCAGCAAGCGGCGTCGCTTGCTCGACTACCTGAAGACCTACGATTCCGAGCGCTACAAAGACGTCATTCAGAAACTGGGCA
>JBIOFT010000133.1:0-10752 GCA_044447375.1 Terriglobales bacterium
CACCAAGCTGGCTGCCGTCACCAAGCGCCCGCAACAGGTAATCGGCATGCACTTCTTCAATCCCGTGCCCATGATGAAGCTGGTGGAGGTGATCCGCGGGCTGGCGACTTCGTCAGAAACCTTCCAGACCGTGTTCGAACTGGCCAAGAAGCTGGACAAGACGCCGGTGGAGGTGAACGACTCGCCCGGCTTCGTCTCCAACCGCGTGCTCATGCCGCTCTTGAACGAGGCCATGTACGCGGTGATGGAAGGCGTGGCCACGGCCGAGGCGGTGGACGAAGTCTTCAAGCTGGGGATGGCCCATCCCATGGGTCCGCTGGCGCTTGCCGACTTCATCGGGCTGGACGTTTGCCTGGACGTCATGCGCGTGCTGCAGGACGGCCTCGGCGATCCCAAGTATCGTCCCTGCCCGCTGCTGATCAAGATGGTCGATGCGGGCTGGCTGGGCAGGAAGACGGGCCGCGGTTTTTATCGCTATTGATCACCACGGAGGCACGGAGACACGGAGGTCGCAAGACCAACCCGAACTTGGCTGGTTGCGGTGGTTTTGGCCGCAGGCACAACCGCGCTCGACCTGACGCTCCGTGACACTTCCACCTCGCTCATCGCGATTCTCATGGTTTCGATGATTGTCGGGTATCTTGGGCCGCAGCGAGCCTGGCGATGGGGCCTGCTGTTTGGAGCGTTCCTTCCGCTCGGCCACCTGGTGATGCGCCGCAGTGGAGAGTTGGCGGGGGTGCTGGCATTCCTGCCGGCCTTCGTGGGCGCCTATCTGGGCGCGTTTCTCGAGAAGATGGTGCGCGAGCTGAGAGGATCGCCGTGATTCCGGCGATTCCATGCTATCCTCGCAGCAATGTGCGCGCGGATGACGGTGCTGGCGAGTGGAAGCAAGGGAAACTGTGCCATCGTTGCCAGTGCCCGCACCCGCCTCCTGGTGGACGCCGGCCTCTCCTGCCGCGAGACCCTGAAGCGCATGGCCGCGGCGGGTGAAGATCCGCAGGGGCTCACCGCGATCCTCATTTCCCACGAGCATTCCGACCACACCGCCGGCCTGCCAGTGCTGGCGCGCAAGCTGAAGATCCCCGTGTACATGACGGGTGCGACCAACGACACGTGGGGCCGGCAGTGCGGCAAGAAGCAGACGCACCTCGAGCGCCTCGAACTGTTCAGCTCCGGCCACAGCTTCCACATCGGCGACATCCAGGTGACGCCCTTCACCATCCCGCACGACGCCGCCGATCCCGTGGCCTTCACCTTCCGCGTGGACGGCGTCAAGCTGGCCATCGTTACTGACTTCGGCTACATATCGGCCAACGTGCGCGATCACATCCGCGACTCCGACGTGCTGATGGTGGAATCCAACCATGACCTGGAGATGCTGCGCGTGGGGCCGTATCCCTGGTCGGTGAAGCAGCGGGTGATGAGCCGGGTGGGGCACCTCTCCAACGCCGCCCTCGCGGAATTTTTTTCCAGCGACTATGATGGGGCTGCGGCTTTCGTGGTTCTGGCGCACCTTTCCGAGCAGAACAACCACCCGGAGATTGCGCGCGACACCGCGGAAAGGGCGCTGGCTCCCCGCCCCAGTCTGCTGCACAACCGGTTGATGCTCGCGTCGCAGTGGCAGGCGCTGGAAGCCATCCGGCTTTAGCATGAACGAAAAGTGCGTGGATTCCGTGGTCGGCGATATCCTGGCTGGCTGGCGTTACGACATCTCTGGCCTCGCGCCGGAGATGCGCGGCGACTACGAAGCCCACTTCGCCGCCTGCGCCCGCTGCCGCTCGCGGCAGCGTCTTCATCGCTCGATCGACATCTCACTCATCATCCTCGCCACCATTTCAGCGGGCCTGTTTCTGCTGGCCTTCATCGTGATCCGCCGCTACTCGCCGCAGCACGCGCTGCTGCTGGAAATCGTCGCGCTGGCGGGGTTCGCCTTCTCCGCGCTGGTGTGGGTGATCGTTGCCATCGTGACCCCCGTGCCCATGGTGGTGCTGGACGCCGCCAAGTCGCGCGCCCGCCAGCTCTCCGACCGCTTGCCGCCGGAGATCAGGGACCGGCTGCCGGATGAACTCAAGCTGAAGTAGAGGGAGCAGGGAGCAGGAAGATCACCCGGGCGTCGCGCCTATCGGACCACCCACAGCCAGGCTGAGCCCATCACCAGCGTGACGACCGTCACCGGCGCTCCCAATCGGAAGTATTCGCGGAAGCCCACATGCACGCCCTCGGCTCGGGCGCTTTCGACCACGATGATGTTGGCCACCGAGCCGGTGATGGTCAGGTTGCCGGCGAGGGTCGAAGCCATGGCTAGCACCAGCCATCCCGTGTGCGGGTTGGGGAAGCCCGGGACCAGCGACTTGAGCAGCATTACCGCCGGGACGTTGCTCACCATGTTGGAAAAAATCGCGGTGACGGCGACGAAGCTGGGGATGCGGTGCAGGTTCCACATGGTCATGGGACGCAGCAGGGTTTCGGTGAGCCCGGCGCGCTCGGCGCCGCCCACGATGATGAACAGTCCCAGGAAGAAGACCAGCAGTCCCCAGTCGATCTCGTCGTAAACCTTGCGTGGTTCCACGGTGCGGGTGATGAGCAGCAACGCCGCGCCCACAGCCGCCACCATGGCCGCCGGGGCGCCGGCGAAGAAGCCGACCAGCACCAGCGCCAGCACCACGATGGGCTTCTTGCCCAGGGAACCGTGTGCGAATTCGTGCGAGGCAATGGCTTCCCCCACCTCCACACGATCGAGCCCGCTGCGCAGGAACATCCAGTGGATGAGCGCCCAGTCCACAAATAGCCCGAGCACGGCCACCGGGCCCAGGTGGGCGATGAAATCGAGGTACGAAATCCGCGAGACCGAGCCGATGAGTATGTTCTGGGGGTTGCCGGTGATGGTGGCCACGCTGCCGATGTTCGAGGCGGTGGCGACGGCCAGCAGGTAGGGCATGGGCGCGAGGCCGACGCGCCGGGTGATGCGCAGCACGAACGGCGTCATCATCAGGCAGATGATGTCGTTCACCAGGAAAGCCGAGAGCAGGCCGCTGGTGAAGATGACGGTGGGCAGCAGGTGGTGCGGCTTCAGGCGCTCGATGATCCATTCCGTCAGCCAGTCGAAGACGCCCGCCAGGTGCAGGTTGGCGACGATCAGCATCATGGAGAACAGCAGCACCAGGGTGCCGAAGTCGAGGGAGGCGACAGCGTCGCGCGGGCCCACGATGCGGAAGGCGAACATCAGCACCGCGCCGATGATGGCCGCGCCCGGGCGGTCGATCTTCATCCCGGGAAATTTCCCCAGCGCGAAAACGAAGTAGCTGCCGAAAAAGATCAGGTAGGCGGCGAGAATGCGGGCGTCGGAGAGCAGAACCGGGCTGACGGCGTGCATGCCTATACCTGCAAGCCTCCGGTCAAGTCGGTGATCTTCTCCACCCGATGCTCGATACACCAATTGGTGAGCGCTTGCACGACGTTCTCCGTTGCCACCGGGTCCCAGAAGCTGGCGGTGCCGATCTGCACCGCGGTGGCGCCCGCGAGCATGTATTCGACAACGTCGGTAGCGGTGGTAATGCCTCCGATGCCAATGACCGGGATGGTCACCGCGCGCGCAGCCTCGTACACCATGCGCAGCGCGATGGGCTTGATGGCCGGCCCGGAGAGCCCGGCGGTGACGTTGGCGATGCGCGGCTTGCGGGTCTCGGCGTCGATGGCCATGGCCACGAAGGTGTTGACCAGCGAGATGGCGTCGGCGCCGGCGTGTTCCGCCGCCAGCGCCACCTGCGGGATGCTGGTGACGTTGGGCGAGAGCTTCACGATCACCGGCCGCTCCGCCCGGCGGGTGGCCGCGAACACCAGTTCCTGGAGAACTCCGGGGTCGCTGCCAAACGCCATCCCGCCAGAATCGGTGTTGGGGCAGGAAACGTTGAGTTCGTAGGCGGCGATGCCCTCGCCGTCATTCAGGATATTGATGACTTCGATGTAGTCCGCGATGGTGGAACCGAAGACGTTGGCGAAGACCACGACGTCCTTGTGGCGGCGCAGGCGGGGAAGCCGTTCGGCGACGAACTCGCGCGCGCCGATGTTCTGCAGCCCGATGGCGTTCAGCATGCCGGCGGCGGTCTCGAAGACGCGCGGCGGAGGATTGCCGGGCATGGGCTCACGCGAGAGCCCTTTGACCACCAGCGCGCCCAGCTTGTCGAGGCTGACGATCTCCTCAAACTCCACGCCGTAACCCAGCGTGCCGCTGGCGGCGATGACCGGGTTCTTCAGCTCGATGCCGGAGATGTTCACCCGCAGATCGGGCACATTGGGCGGCGGGCTCACGGGGCGGCCTCGTTCGTCATGGGCGGAGTTAGTGTACGACAGGGGTCGTGCCGCCACTAATGATTGTCATCCCGACCGAGGGCTTCAGCCCGAGCGGAGGGACCTTGCGTTTCATACCAGCCCGCCGCCAGATCGCGGTACTGAGGATTCATCGACTCGATCAACGTAATCTTCTTCTCGCGTCTCCAACGCTTGATTTGCTTCTCGCGGGCAATCGCAGTGGCTACGTAGCGGTAAGCCTCGAAATACACCAACCGTGTCGTGTGATACTGGTTTGAGAATCCCTCAACCGCACCAGTCTTGTGCTCCCAAACCCGCTGGCGGGGCGACTGGTAATCCCGGTGTAAAGCGCTCGCCGCGAACTGCTCATCATCATGTAGACGTAGTAGAAGCGCTGGTTAAACACAAGGTCCCTCCGCTCGGGCTAAAGCCCTCGGTCGGGATGACAATGTTAGAGATGTGAGCGGCAAGGGCAATGGGCCGAACTTCTCCTGAACGGATCGCCCGCTGATTTTTATTCCGCTTCGCTTTCCGGTAGATTAGCTGTTTCTATGCTCGACTTGGCCTTCGTCCGTGACAACCTGCCCTTGATCGAACAGGAGATGCGGCAGCGGGGACTCGATCCCAGCGACAGCATCGGCCGCTTCGGCGAGCTGGACGCGCGCCGGCGCAAAGCCATCACCGAGGCCGAGAACCTGAAAGCCAAGCGCAACCGCGCGTCGGAGCAGATCGCGCAGCTCAAGAAGAACAAGCAGGACGCGACCACGCTGATCGAGGAGACCAAGAGCCTTCGGGAGCAGATCCAGGAGCAGGAAAAAGTTGCGGAACAGCTCGATGGGGAGTTGCGCGGGCTGCTGGTCGGAATTCCGAACGTGCCGCACGCGAGCGTACCCGTCGGCAGCACGGCGGACGACAACCAGGAAGTCCGGCGCTGGGGCCAGCCTCCGAAATTCGATTTCGCGCCCAAGGCGCACTGGGAGCTGGGAGAGGCGCTGGGCATCCTCGACCTGGAACGCGCCGCCAAGCTGACGGGAGCGCGCTTTGCCGTCTATTGGGACCTGGGCGCGAAGCTGGAGCGCGCGCTGGCCAACTTCATGCTCGACCTGCACACCCGCGAGCACGGCTACACCGAAGTCCTGCCGCCCTACATGGTGAACGCCGACTCGATGTACGGCACCGGGCAGTTGCCGAAGTTCGAAGCCGACCTGTTCAAGGTGCCGCACGGCGACAAGAACCTGTACCTGATCCCCACCGCCGAAGTGCCGGTCACCAATCTCTATCGCGACGAGGTGCTGGAGGCGGCGCGCCTGCCCATCTCGCTGACCGCCTACACCCCGTGCTTCCGCAGCGAGGCCGGCTCGTACGGCAAGGACGTGCGCGGCATCATCCGCCAGCACCAGTTCCAGAAAGTCGAGCTGGTGAAGTTCGCGCGGCCGGAGCAGTCGTACGACGAGCTGGAGAAGCTGACCAACAACGCCGAGACCGTGCTGCAAAAGCTCGGGCTGCACTATCGCGTGATGGCGCTGTGCACCGGCGACATGGGGTTCTCGTCGGCGAAGACGTATGACATCGAAGTCTGGCTGCCGGGGCAGCAATTGTTCCGCGAAATCTCTTCTTGCTCGAACTTCGAGTCCTACCAGGCGCGCCGCGCCAACATCCGCTTCAAGCCCGAAGGCAAGGGCAAGACCGAGTTCGTACACACGCTGAATGGCTCGGGGCTGGCCATCGGGCGGACGTGGGTGGCGATCGTCGAAAACTATCAGCAGCCGGACGGCAGCGTGATGGTGCCGGAGATGCTGAGGCGGTATCTGGGGGTGGAGAGAATCACGAAGAATCGGGTGATCTGAGGTTGGAAAAACCGAGGTCCTTCGCGACCGTTTCCCGCGCCGGAAACAACGCGCGGGAGCCCTCGGTCGCACAGGATTACAGCCCACATTATTGGTGTTGCACGCCGGCGGGCAGCGGCGGATTGGCGGCGAGGAAGCGCTGCATTTCCTGCAGCACGCGGTCGGGGCATTCGATGGGTGCGATGTGCCCGCAACCATCGAGCACAACCAGCACGGATTGCGGCATTTCGCGCCGCAGAGCTTCGGCGGCTGATAGCGGCGTCAAAACATCCTGTTTGCCCCACACGATCAGCACCGGCATAGTGACGTTCGCCAGCTTGCCGTCCATGAGCTCGCGCCCTGTGGTCATGTTGGCCACGGTGCGCTCAATCATCCAGTCCTCGGTGAGCTTCTGGCGCAGGAAGTCGCGGAGAATGAATGCAGGCACGCGCCCAGGGCGAGGGGTTAGCAACTTTTCCAATTCGCTGATGTCAGTCATCGTGTGCGGCGCCAGCAGGTGGAGATCGAACGTGGGCGTGAACTTCAGTCCCGCGCTGTCGAGCAGGACCAGCCGGCGGAGGCGCTCAGGCCGCTGTGCGGCATACTGCATGGCGATCCAGCCACCCATGGACCATCCGGCGAGATCGACGCTCGTGAGTCTCTGACTGTCGAGAAACTGCCGCAGGATGCCGGTTTCGAGCGTGACCGAATAATCAACATCCGGACGATCGGATCCGTCATAGCCGAGCAGATCGAGCGCAAAGACACGATGATCCCGGGCCAATGCCGGCATGATGGGCGCGAAATCCAGCGCGCGGCCACCCAGGCCGTGCACCAGCACCAGCGGCTCGCCGGCGCCGCCCTCGAAATAGTGAATGCGGTAGGGGCCGAGTTGCACGTAACGGCTCTCGATTCCGCGGAGCCGCAGCGCGGCAGTGGCGATGGCCTCCAGCGCGGAGGCCGGGCGCCAGAGAACCAATGCGACCAGCAGGATTACCAGCGTCGTCAGCAGCAACACACCGCGGCGCAGCCAGCGAGTCGTTTTGGGCGCAGTTTGGATCGGCATCAGAAAATCGCAAACCACAGATCCGTGGTTAAATTCTCAACCTTAGGCGCCCGCATTGCAAAGAATGGCGGCGGGAATCTACACTGAATCACTGAGCCTATGAGGCGCCTGTGGAAAGCCATATCGAGTTTCATCTGGTGGAGTTATGACCGTGGCAGCATCCAGTACGACATCATGGTCACGCTCATCTTGCTATTCATCTTCCTGGCGCCGCGGAAGATCAACTTCAAAGACAAACCGATCGAGCGCACGCCGCATCCAACCAGAGTCGTTCTCATCCCCGACGTAGATAGCGGTTACATCTATCAGGTCGATGCCGCGGAAATGGCCGGCAAAGACGCTGCCACCATACAGGGCTATTTGCAGCGGGTGATCGAGCCCATCATCGCCGGCGAAGTGGAGATCGCTCGCTATGAGCCGGTGCGCGACAGGAACGGACGCGTGGTGGCGTACAAAGTCTGGCTCAGACAATGACCGGGCAGAGGAGGGGAATGAGAGCAGCGGCGAGGCTGGCGATAGTGTGGATGCTGGTGGCCGCAGGGGCGTTTGCGGCGGAAGCGCCGCAGGCTGCGTCCTCTTCCGCCGATCTCGAGAAAGTGCTCAGCCAGATGGATGCCGTGGCCGTCAGCTTCAGGACGGCCGAAGCCGACTTCGTATGGGACCAGTACACCAAGGTGGTGAATGAGACCGACGCGCAGTCGGGCAAGGTGTACTTCCGGCGGTCGTCGAAGGAGATCGAAATGGCGGCCGACATCGCCCAGCCGGCGCAGAAGTACGTTCTCTACCAGAACAGCAAGGTGCAGGTGTACGAACGGCGGATCGACCAGGTCACGGTTTACAACACTGGCAAGAACCGCGCGGAGGTGGAGAGCTTCCTGGTGCTCGGGTTCGGCGGGCGTGGGCATGACCTCGAGAAATCGTTCGAAGTCAGCTTCCTGGGGTACGAACAGGCGGGCGGAGTTCGTGCCGCCAAGCTGAACCTGGTTCCCAAGACCGCCAAGGGCAAGAACATCTTCGAGCGTATCATCTTGTGGATCGATCCCGCCCGCGGCATCTCGGTGGAGCAACAGTTCGTGGAACCCCAGGGCGACTACCGGCTGGCCAAGTACAGCAATATCAAGCTCAACCAGAGCATTCCGGCAGACGCCTTCAAGTTGAAGACTACGGGACGAACCAAGACTGTCAACCCCCAAGGTTCATTTTGAGCCTGCGCTCTTTGCCCGAAAGCAGAAAAATGTAGTGCCCCGGTGGAACCGGCGATATACTCAGACGCTGGAAGCAAGGCACCGGTGTGTTTCACGGTTGCATAGGCAATCCGAGGGCCCACGGACTCATGGCGAAGCTTTTTACCATCCCTGTTATTCCCGGACGGAAAACCATCCAGCGCCAGCACAAGCCGGATCCGCGCTACGTCGAAGGCCAGCGTGTGCTGGTACAAGCCATGCGCTACCTGGCGCAGACTGATCCACAGAGCAATCGCGCCGCCATCCACCTGCTGTCAGAGCACTTCCGGACCCAGTTCCGGATGAGCGACCACCCGCCGCTGGAATAAGCAGTCAGCATTCAGCACTCAGATTTTGTCGCGCCTGGTGTTCGCCGCGGCGAAGACGCATACCACCGGAAAGCACTCCAGGGTGTAGCGCGGCTCGGGGTTCTCGATGGTCGCAAGGAACGCGCAACGGAACGCGATCCACAGGACGAACAGCCCGGAGTAGGCGACGCGTTTTCTGGCAGCGCCGGCCAGCGCGGCCATCAGATAGGCAAGGTTGATGGCCCCCAGGAGCACTCCAATCAGCGAGTCCTTGGGATCGCGGCGGAAGCGCCACCAATGCGAGTCCAGGGGCAGGGCCTCGGTGCGCGGGCGCAGCCACATGTCGGCCACACGCGCCAGCGGCAGCCCAACGTAATAGCGCAGAGGGGCGTGGTGGATGCGTTCGTCGGCGAGGCTGGCGAACTGCGCATCGAGGTCGGGCGTCATGCGGCAGAACGGGTCGCAAGTGGCGTTGTAGGAGGCGAACAGGCGCTCGGTCGCGGTGCGCTGCTCGGCGGAATCGAACGCGCGCGGGGGCAGCCTCGTGATCTCGATCGCGTCTCCAGGCACCTGCCAGTAGATGTCGTCCACGGAAACGTAGTCCACCAGCCAGCTCTTGATCCAGCGGTTGAATCCCGCGGGGACGAACTCCCCGGGGTTGTTGGCGTAGCGCGGGGCTAGCGGCTGGAAAACGTGGAAAACGCGCCAGTTGCGCACCGTCCAAGGGATTAGCGGGGCTAGCGAGACCAAAGACACGAGAACGCCGGCGGAGATGATGCGGCGCTTGTCCGGACGCCGGAAGAGCTGGATGAGCAGATACCCACCGATCGCTGCCAGCAGGATGCCAGCGTCGGGACGCAGCAGGATGCCGGCGGCGATGGCAAGCCCGCAGAAAATCCACGAGCGCACGCCGTCCTGGGCGAGCGCTTCGACGGCAAACAGCAGCGCCAGCGCGGTAAAGAAAATGGCCAGCACCTCGGTCAGCGGTGTGGCGGCATAGTTAGTGGTGAAGGGATTCAGAGCATAGAGCAGGAAGCCTGCCATCGCGGCCCGTTCCCAGAGCACCCGGCGCGCCAGCGCCGCGACCAGGTAGCAGGTTCCGACGTCGAAGAACATCTGCACTACCATGACGGCCGCGTAGTGATCGAGGCCGACGACCCTCCATATAAGCGCGACGAACGCCGGGTAGCCGGGGAGCCGGATGAGGGTGAGCACGGGCACCCCGCCCTCGGTCATGGCGAAGGCACCATGCTGGAGCCAGTTCTTGGCGATATCGGCGTAGATGAATGAGTCGCCGGCGACAAAGCTGAATTTCCAGAGGAAGCACAGACGCAGGGCGAAGGCGGCGGCGGTTGCCGCTAAAAAGAAGCCGAGATGACGGCGCACGAGATGGCGCACGCCGTCACTATAGAGGACCGAGGACCGAGTACCAAGCACCGAGGAGAACAAAATGGAAACCGCGAAGCTGGATGGAAGCTTCGCGGTTCGCTGTTGCGGAGTCCTGGCCGGTTGCACTCTCCCAAGGCCAGGACCGTCGCGCCTTGAGAATCGCGTGTTACTTGCGGGCGATGACCGTCGTCTGCTGGCCGGAGGCCTTCTGCTTTGCCACGCGCTGCTGCTTACGGGTCTTCGACTGCCGGGGCGAATTCGCCGATTGAGCTTTGCCTTTGTCCTTCGGCTGCGCGGCCGCTTGGGTTGCGCTGATCTCATCGGCGCCCAGGAACTGATCGGGGACTGTCTCCTGCTGCGCCAGCCCCAGGCTGCTCATTGCCAGGGTCATTCCGACCATCACCACCACGTTCAGCGCTACTTTCTTCATGCGGTTCATCGTAAGTCTCCTCTCAAGGCGTTTTTGAAACTCTTGGCCTGAGAGATAGCAATCGCGATGCCGGGGAGTGGGGGGGCCCCGGGGGCCCCGCGGGGGGGAGCGAATTGGGTGTTAGTGACATATTTTTTTAGTGGGGCGGGCGGGTGGGCCGGAGCGCGGGGGCCCGAGCTTGCGGGGAAAACAATACGGTGGG
>JBIOFT010000134.1:0-10645 GCA_044447375.1 Terriglobales bacterium
GTCGCGCGAGCAGATGGCGTCCATGGAATTCCAGAACTCGGGGGTAATGCCGGAGTAGGACGGATTCTTCAGCATGCGTCCCAGCTTGCCTCCCTGGATCTCCCATCCAATCTCGGTGCCGAACTGGAAGTTGTAGCGCTTGTCGTCGATCGACCAGGAGCGGTTGGTCTGGAAGAAAATGCCGTGATCGGTGGAGGCGATCAGCTCGTCGAGCGTCAGCGGTTTGGCGCCCGGCCGGATGCTGATGTTGGTCATGCGGATGAGCGGAATCCGGTTCCAGCCCTCGGCGCGCATGGTGCCGCTGGAGCGCTCTTCGCCGATGGCGGGCGCCGTGTCGCGCGAGGACAGATACCCGGTGAACAGCCCGTTGGTGATGATGGGCGTGCACTGCGCGGGCACGCCTTCGTCGTCGTACTTGAACGTTCCCAGGCCGGGTCCGTGTTCCGGGGTGGCGTCGGCGACGACGTTGACCAGGTCGCTGCCGTAGCGCAGATGGCGCAGCTTGTCGGTGGTGAGGAACGACGTCCCGGCGAAGTTGGCTTCCATGCCCAGCACCCGGTCGAGTTCGATGGGATGGCCCACCGACTCGTGGATCTGCAGCCCGAGCTGCGATGAATCCAGGATGATATCGAAAGTCCCTTCCGGGCACTGGTCGGCTTTGTGTAGCGCCACCGCCTCTTCCGCGATGCGGCGCGCGTTATCCACCAGCTTCAGTTCCTCCACCAGTTCGTATCCCTTGTTCTGGTACTGTCCGCCGAACGAGTTGGGATAGGAGCGCTTATGGATCTCCGTTCTCGCGAACGCGTAGGCGGCGTAGCCCGCGCCGGTGATGAACTTGGTCTGGTGGATGTCCGAGCCGATGGAGGAATAGAACCACTGCTCGTAACGGCGGAAGCTGAACAGGGCTTCAGCCAGCGTGACGCCTTCGACGGCGCGCAGCTCGGAATCCACCTTCAGCAGCAGCTCGATGTTGTCGGCGATCGAGGTGGTGAAGGGATCGATCCTGTAAGGCGTGGTCCACTCGTCCACGTAGGCCTTCTCGGGCGCGAGCTGCAGTTCGTGCTGCTTGACGCGGGCGGAGGCGCGCGCCACCTGGACGGCGCGGGCCGCGGTGGCCTCGACCGCAGCGCGGGAAAGGTCTTGCGTGGCGGCGAAACCCCAGGCGCCATCGGCGATTACGCGGATGCCCACGCCCAGCGACTCCGAGTTCGACGCGTGCCCGACCCTGCCGTTCTTGGTGGCGATGGTGCGGGCGCGCTCATCCACCACGCGCAGGTCGCAGTAGCCGGCCCCGCGGCTCTGGGCGGTGTTCAGAATCCAGGAAGCGATGTCCTTCATGCTGATGTGTCCAGCCTCTTGGCGCACCCACGTCAGGGTCGCAAACTTACGATGATAAATGCTGGGAGGGATTCTGTGTGGCGGCGCGGCGGGATTTTTCCACAGCCCGAAAATTCTAGCGGCTAGTGCTTGACCAGTTCGTCAGAGAGCAAACGTGCTTTGAGCGCCAGGTTGCGCGCGCGCACCGCGTCGGAGCTGGCCGTGGCTTCGCGCGACTGCTTCATGTATTCCTTGATCTGGGCGACCATCGCCTGCTCCTCCGGACTGAGCGGACGGTTGATGCTCTTCAGGTTTGCGTCCGTGGACTGCAGCAGTTGTTCCGTGGTCTGTTTGTTGCGCGACGCAGAGTCTTCCAGCGCCACGCCGGCCGCGAGCTGCCCTTGCGAGTTGGGCGCACTGCCTTCCTGGATCACCAGCTTGCTGGTCTGGGTGGGAGCGGAAGCTGGCGCCGTTGGCGCGGCCTGGGTCTGCTGCTGGCCTTGCGTTGAGCCGGACGGAGCCGCGGGTTTCTTGGCGGCGCTGGGCTTCTTCTTGGGTTGCGGCTTTTCGGCGGCGGTCTCTGTTTTCTCCGGCTGTGTCTCGGCAGGAGGCGGAGCCGTCTGCGTCTCGGCCGGCGGTTCCGCGGGCGGCGCAGGCGCGGGCTCGGGCTGGACGGTGGGAGCCTGCCCCTGCTGCGGCACCGGCGGCGGCTGCTTCCTGAAGGGGCAGCCGGAGAGCGACGCGAGCAGAGCTGCGATCCCGATCAACGATAGGTGGCGTTTCATCTGTCCTCTTAGATTACCTGAAGCCGCGCTTCCCCGTACCATCCTTAACCGAGCGGACGCGCCGCGACTTCCTGGGGAGCCTCCACCTCCGCCGTGAAGAGCGGGAAGCGCAGCCGGAACGTAGTGCCTTGCGCTTCTACGGAATCGTATTCCACCGAGCCGTTGTGCAATTGCATGACGCGATAAGCCATGGCCAGCCCGATGCCGCTGCCGTTCTTCTTGGTGGTGAAATAAAGGTTGAAGATCTTGTCGCGAACCTCCTGCGGGATGCCGGCGCCGTGGTCGCGAATCTCCAACTGGGCGTCGTCGTCGGCGAGGCTTCCCACCAGCCTCAGCTCCCCGCCGCCGGGCATGGCCTGCACGCCGTTGAGCACGATGTTAAGTACGGCCTGCTTCACCAGGTCGGCATCCACTTTGACGGGCAGGCTTTCGGAGGGGAAGTCGCGCACGATGCTGACGCCGTGGCGCTCGGCGTCGGGCTGAGCCAGCACCACCACTTCGTCCACCAGCAGGCGCAGGTCGAGGTCCGCCAGCCGCAGCTCCACTGGGCGGGTGAAGTCCACCAGCGTCTGCACCACGCGGTCCAGCCGCTGGATTTCGCTGCCGATCACGTCGATGTGCCGCCGGGTGTCAGGATCAACCTGTTGCAGCTTCTGCCGCAGCACCTCCAGGTGCACGACGATGGCGTTGATCGGGTTCTTGACCTCGTGGGCCACCCCCGAGGTCAGCCGCCCGATGGCGGCCAGGCGGCGCGAGAGTTCGATCTCGTCCTCAATGCGGCGCACCGACTCGGCGTCGCGCAGGGTGAGCAGCGCTCCAATGCGCTCGCCGCGCTCCTCGATGAAATCGAGCGAGACCTGCAGCCGCGTGGCGCTTTCGCTCACCACCTCGCGGCCGGAGAGCGGCTGATGGCGTTCGAAGCACGCCAGCACCAGCCGGCCCAGCCGGCTGTCGGTGCTAAAGATCTCGCTGACGCTGTGTCCGAGCATCTCTCCGCGCGGCTTGCCCACGAACCCTTCCACCGACGCGCTCACTAGCACGGCGCGCGAATCCCGGGTGAACAGCATGACGCCATCCTGCAGGTTGGCCATGATCTGGTCGAGGTTCTCCTTCAAGGCGGAGAAGACCTCCTTGACGTCGCGCATCTGCCGGCCCAGGCGGTCGATCTTGGTGGTGACCACGCCGTATTCGTCGCTGCGCTGCCGTTCTTTTCCGCTCGGCTCCTGCCCCGCGCTCAGCAGGTCGAGGCGGCGGTTGATGGCTTCCAGCGGCTTCAGCGCCAGGTTGGAGAGGCTGGCGGCCAGCGCCAGCGACCCCACGATAGCCAGCAGCGAGAACACCACCGAGGCGCGCAGTTGCTGGCGCAGCGTGTCTTTGAGGAAGGTGGTGGAGATGCCGACGCGGATGGCGCCAAACGGCTGCTTGCCCCGCAACAGCGGGATGCGCAGCTCGTACACTTGCGGGCCACCGAACACTACCTCCATCTGCCGGCGGAAGCTGCCGTGGACCACCGAAATCAGCTCCTCGCGCTGGGCAATGGTCTTGCCGATTTGATCGGAGTCGGTGTGCAGCAGCGCGCGCCCCCCGGCATCCACGATGCAGACGTCGTAGATGGTGGGCGAGTATCCGATCGCCGATTTCAGCAGCGAGTTCAGCCCGGGATAGCTCTCCAAAGTCTCTTGCAGCACCGGCCGCATCGCCTCCGGATCGTCAAAGTTGATCCGGGAATTGCTGAGGTCGACCTCGAGAGCGTCGCGCGTGAGCTGGAAGACCTGGTGGCCGACGAAATCGGCGTCCGCGTAGGCGTTCTCCAGGGCTTGCCGCACGGTGCGCGAGATGTAGATGGTGGAGAACGTGGCCACCACCGCCATCACCATCCCGCTGATGGCGAGCACGAGCTTGGTTTTGAGGCGAAGACGCATGGGGATTGGTAATTTGTAATTGGTAATTTGTAAAGTCGGCGCAGAACACGCTGTACCCCTCGCACTTCACAAATTTGCAAATTACAAATTACCAATTACAAATTCCCTTACGTTCCTGTTTCCGCCGCCTCCGCCACCGATCCGTACTCTTTCAGTTTATTGTGCAAGGTTTTCAGGCTGATGCCCAGGATCTCGGCGGCGCGGGTCTTGTTATTGTTGGTGGCTTCGAGAGTTTTCAGGATGAGCAGCCTCTCGGCCTCTTCCACGGTGGTGCCCACGCCCAGGCGAACGGCATTGGCCTCCTGCACCGCGGGCCGCGGCGTGACGCTGCCAAAGCCCGGCGGCAGGTGCTTGATCTCGACCGTCGAGGCTTCGCAGACGATCACCGCGCGCTCCAGCGTGTTGCGCAACTCGCGCACGTTGCCCGGCCAGGCGTAATTATGGAACAGGTTCATCACCGTGTCGGCCACGCTGGTGATGTGCCGCTGGTGCTTGTGGTTGACGTCCGCCAGCAGGGCTTCCACCAGTTGCGGGACGTCTTCCTTGTGCTCGCGCAGCGGCGGCATGTGGATGTTGAAGACGTTCAGCCGGTAATAGAGGTCGTTGCGGAGCTGACCGCTCGCCACCGCCTCTTCCGGAACCTTGTTGGTGGCGGCGAGCACGCGCACGTCCACCTCGGTTTCCACCTTGCTGCCCAGGCGGCGGAACTTGTGGTCTTCCAGCACGCGCAGCAGCTTGGCCTGAGTGGCTACCGGCATTTCGCCGATCTCGTCCAGCAGCAGCGTGCCTTCTTCGGCCAGTTCAAAGCAGCCGGCGCGGCGCTCCAGCGCGCCGGTGAAGGCGCCCTTCTCGTGGCCGAAAATCTCGCTCTCGATCAGGGTCTCGGGGATAGCGGAACAGTTGATGGCGACGAACGGCTTGGGCTTGCGCGGGCTCAGGTTGTGGATGGTGCGGGCCACCAGTTCTTTGCCCGTGCCGCTCTCGCCCGTGATCAGCACCGACGCGGTGGAAGGCGCCACCAGGTCGATGAGCCGGAAGATCTCCTGCATCTTCTTGGACGCTCCCACCAGCGAGCCCAGCACGCCGGTATCGCGCAGCTTGCGGCGGGTGACTTCCAGTTCCACCGAGGTTTCCCGCAGCCGCGCCGCGTTTTGCAGGATGTTGCGCAGGCGCTGCACGTCCACCGGCTTCTGGATGTAGTCGTAGGCGCCCATCTTCATGGCCTGGACGGCGGAGTCCACGCTGCCCTGCGCGGTCAGCACGATCACGGCCACGGTCTGCGGCTCGTCCGCCAGACGTTGCAGCAAACCCATGCCGTCGAGCCGCGGCATCTTCAGATCGGTAATGATGAGGTCGGGCCCCCAGGCGGCAGCCTTCTCCAATCCCTCCACGCCGTCGCGGGCGGTCTCGGTACGATAGCCCCAGCCGGCGATCAGCTCCGCCAGGCCGGTGCGTTCGTTCTCTTCGTCATCAACGATGAGGATCTTTTCCTGACTCATGCCATTCAGACCTTATTATCCGGGCCAGCACCCCCGCCCGGCAAGCCGGTAACCCTGGGAAAACACGCCCAGCAAGGGCCCGCGGATACCTGAAAATAGGATGCCAAGCGAGGCTGGCGCGTCGACTGTTGTTTTTTCAATAGTTCTGCGGTGTCCTCCCTGCCGGGGGGGCGGGAAGTTTATCTTAAATCTCAACGCAAACTGTCCAATACTGAACAGTTTCCTTGTTGCTGCGGTGTCACAGTTACGGGTCTCAGTTGCGGAGTCTCAAGCGAATAATTGTTGCTACTTGACTTTTCGCTCGAACCTGTTCCCATGTACAATGCGCGGTTGGCCGGAGCGCGTTTTTGCGCCCCGCACGGCGCAGTCTCTCAGTTGTCGACACGATAATCGCGGTAACCAGAATCGGGAGGTAAGACCATGTCACTTCGCAGTGAGGGTTTCCCAGTCCGCGTGCTGCTGCTCGCGATCGTGGTGGGGGCGGTTGCCATTAGCACGATAACCACGGCGCAGGCGCAGGCGCCTGACAACCCACAGCCCAAAGTCGAAATTTTCGGCGGATATTCATTGCTGCGTCCCGGCGTAAACGTGAACGGAACTGCCTTAAACCTGGACGCCCTTCCTGCCGGGTGGGGCGCCTCCGCCACCTTCAATGTCGCGCCCCATTTCGGCTTGACGGCCGATTTCGGCGGGCACTATAAAACCTTTGATCCTAACGACGTACTGCACGGCGTCGACGTTCACTTGGGAACGATCATGTTCGGGCCGCACATCGAAGCCCGTACCTCGCACTTCACCCTCTTCGGGGAAGGCCTGTTCGGTTTGCACCGCCTGAGCTTCCCCAACTCCGGCGTCGCCTCGAACAACGCCTTCGGCCTGGCCGTGGGCGGCGGAGTGGATATCCATGTCTCACGGCATGTGGATCTGCGTCCGGTGCAGTTGGACTTTGTCCATTCCAAGCACACCTTCTCCAGTTTCGGCGGGGGTACGACCGGGGGTACGGCCGGGGTTGCAGCCGCGGCTACGGCTACGACTACGACCGGCGACCCCGACGTTACCTTCAACAGCGTGCGCTACCAAGCCGGTATCAACTTCCTGCTGGGAGTGGCGCCGCCCGGACCTCCGCCCAGCGCCAGTTGCAGCGTCGACCCCATGGATGTCTATGCCGGGGAACCGGTCAACGCCACCGCCCGCGCCATGAACTTCAACCCTAAGCGCACGCTCAGTTATAACTGGAGCGGCAGCGGGGGCAAGCTCACGGGCAAGGGATCAACCGCCAGCATCGACACCACCGGCCTGGCTCCCGGCAGCTACACCGCCGGCGCCACCATCACCGACGGCCACAAGGGCGAGGCCAGTTGTCGCGCCAGCTTCAACATCAAGGAGCGGCCCAAGAATCCGCCGCAGATTTCCTGCTCCGCCAGTCCGCGATCGGTGCAGGCAGGAACCCCCTCGGCCATCACCTGCAGTTGCAGCAGCCCGGACAACACTCCTGATTATCCGGTGCAGGCCAGCATCAGCAACTGGTCGGCCTCCGGAGGCAGCATCAGCGGCAGCGGCAACTCCGCCACACTGGACACCACGGGAGCGTCGGCCGGTCCGATTACGGCGACCGCCACTTGCACCGACAGCCGCGGCCTGAGTTCCCGGGCCACCGCCTCGGTGAACGTGGAGGTGCCGCCGGCGCCGCCGCAAGCCAGCAAGCTGAACGAGATCACCTTCGCGCGCAACAGCGCCCGCGTGGACAACACCGCCAAGGCCATTCTGGACGACGTGGCCCTGCGGCTGCAACGCGAAGCGGATGCGCGCGCCGTGATCGTCGGCTTTGCCGAACCCAAGGAGCTGAAGCCCACGACGCTGGCAGCGGAACGCGCCGCCAACGCCAAGGAGTACCTGACCAAGGAGAAGGGCATCGATCCCGGCCGCATCGAAACCCGCACCGGCAGCGGTGGCGGGATGAAGGCGGATATCTGGATCGTGCCCGCCGGCGCCAGCTTCAACGAACCGGGCACCGAGGTGGTCAGCGTGCCGCCGACCAAAGTTCCCTACGGCCGGCACGCGGCGCCCGTCCGCAAGAAGAAGAAGGCAACCCAGTAGCCGCCGAGCGCGGCAACAACCAAGGGCCGGTCCCAGCGACCGGCCCTTTTTTTAGATATGGATTCGGCGCCGCTAAGAGTGCTTTGCCGGATGGAGGGGATGGTCGCGCAAAGGATAATCTACGACGATCACCTTCCCGCGCGAGATCGCCTTTACGGCATGCAGCGTATTGGGTGGAACGATTCCGACATAGCCCGGAACCAGGCGCTGGGTAACGCCGTCGATCGTCATTTCCAGTTCGCCTTCGATGACTTCGTAAACTTCTTCCTGAGGGTGGGAATGCTCATGGATCGACGCGCCCGCGTCGAACTCGTAATGCGCGAAGGTCATGCTGGGAGAATTGAAATAGCGGCCTCTCCAGCCCGGCAAGCGTTCGACCGCTGGCAGTTTGCTGGTATCGATGTAGGTCATCCCATCCTCAGCGCTGGGTTGTGATTCTACATTAGAGCCGGGTGCCCTACCCCGAGCCTGCAGGTACCCCACCCGGAGCCTGCCCTGAGCGGCGGGCGTGAGCGTAGCGGGAATTTAGCCGAGGCCGAGCAGCGCGAGGCCGAGCCCTGAGCGAAGTCGAAGGGCCGCTGCCGAAATCCCGAGCGCAGCGAGGGAGCTTGCCTTTGGTACGCGCGCGGAGGGATGCCGATCAAAAACCAAACCGCCGAGACGCCGAGAACGCAGGGGAATCGCGATGCACCAGCGCCGCAGACGCGGCATAAATTAGCCCAGGACGGAAGTCCTGGGTAAGCGATCACAAAGATTCCCGAGCCCCGGAGGGGCGGCACACGGGTTTGCCTCGGACTTGACTACGGGGACCACAACGAGAGGCGCGGGACCGCAGCAACTAAGGGCAGCGCCGATGCAGCAGCGCCGTAGGCGCGGCCGAGATTAGCCCGCCACTTTAGTGGCGGGTCCGCTTCAACAATTAGCGAGCGCGAGGGAGCCTCGCGACTGAGCGCGGCCAGCTCAGGTCCGCGGGGCGGCCGGTCGTGACCAGGAATTGTACCTGTAGCCCATGCCGATCAAGTCGGCAAGGGCTTGGGGCGTGGCGATCAGGGCGGGCCAATTCACTGAAAAGAAGACGTACCGAAACAGGTTTTTTGCAATAACGTCCGGGTCCTGGCGCAATGAGTCGCTGGTGGTCGAGATCGAGAACTCAACCTCGTCGTCGAGTTCTGAGCCCGACATGGAGAAAGGACCGCCTGCGTGTCCATGAAGCCACGGAGCGCCGCGGATGGATGAAAGGCGCACCTCGATACAAATCGGCCCCGCATAGCCCAATGCCCGGAGCATCTGGTCGGAGTGTCTCAGGAACAATAGTATGTGTCCTACAAACCCGTACAGGTGGATTCCCCAAGTCTTAGTGGGATTTTCTGCATCGGCGATCTTGGCGCAGTAGAAAAGCATTCCCCAAATATTGACCTCGAACATCGAGTCAGGACCGGCCGCCCCTAGCACGATTGCGCTTTCGTGCTGGGAGACAACGCTGCCGCCGGGGAGTGGAAACAAGATTCCGCGCCACTTGTAATGGTTCGCTGTGATGAGCGGTTGGAGCTGTCCCTGCTCGCAGAGGGGACGTGCTGGAAAGCGCGGAACGACACAGAGCTCTATGCGGAGGCCAAACTTAGTCCTGAGACCGCTGGCAGCAGTATGTCCTTTGGCAGCATAGACGTCGAACCTCTGGCGTGCCCGCTTCAGGAGGCCGGCCCGCCGCTCCAGGATCAGCTTCCGCCTGTCGAGTAGAGACCGCAGTTCAGATTCATTGGCGAGCTGCGCGTCGAAACGCCCGCTGAATTCATCGGTGCGAATCCAGACGCCATTCCTGCCGTTCAGGAAGTGTGGAGCAACGTCGCTTTCCGGCACAGAGATGACGTAGCACACCCTCCCGCTGCCATCCGGTGTGGGAATGGGATCCGAAACCCCGACCACCAACGGCGGGCTCGCTCCGCCAAAACACCAGTCCACCACCTTCTGCTTGTACCCATCCTGCACGTCCACGCCGGGCAGACCTTCGATTCGACCGTCCGTGCTTCTGGCGCTGGCCCCGACAACGACTAAGCCTCCGAAGGTATTAGCGAACGATGAGACCTTCTTCAGCGTCTCGTCTTTGGGCGGGACGTCACGCTTGAATTCCAGGCGGATGTTCTCAACGGCCTGCTCCTGCAGCAGTTCTTCCAAGTCGGCTGTGGTGAGCTGCGACAGCGGCTTCGTATAAATGGGCATAGGCCCTGATTGCATTATTCGCGCTGCCGGGCTGACGTGCAATACCGTACGGAGGCGTGGAGATGTGGGTTACACAGGGACTGGGCTGGCACTCCCGCTCGCGCTCAGTCGCGATGCTCCCTCGCGCTCGCTGACTCTTGGGGTCTGCAGACCCGCCACTGAAGTGGGGCGGGTGGCCCAGGCTAGGCGTCTTGTGATCACCCCGACTCTCGAGGGTGCCCCACCCGAGCTTCTTTTGCTCGGGGGGGTGTTCTGTCTCCCAAGCGCGTGCCGCCCCTCCGGGGCTCGCTCTATTTTTTCCGACTACCCAGGACTTCCGTCCTGGGCTAATTTAGGCCGCGCCTACGGCGCTGGTGCATCGCGATTCCTTTGCGATCTCGGCGGCTCGGCGGTTTTCTGTTCATCCGCGGCGGGCCTAACAGCCGGGCGCGACACAGTCGCGCCGAGTGCGACACCCGCAAAGACGCACTCGCGGCCCGCGCCGCAAGACTACGCATATTTCCCCAAAAATAGTTGACAGCTTTCTCAGTACATGATATTGTGCGTGTAGTATATATAGCAAATAGATAATATCTCTTTGACGACCTGCTAAGTCCTTTGTCGATGAGATTTTACGTGTAAGTCCTTTAGATCATGAGATCTTGATGAGACCACGGTCTGTAACCTCATGATTCTATTAGACCGGGGGTGGGGGAGGGGTACCGGGAATGGTACAGACCGGGGGCATCCCTGACAGAACAGACCGGGAGCATTCCTGACACTCTTGCTGGCAAGCGAAGGCATGTAGAAGGACGGCATGCCTTGGAGA
>JBIOFT010000135.1:0-10318 GCA_044447375.1 Terriglobales bacterium
GATTCTTCAGCGCGAAGCGGGGCGCCGAGACTTAGCCCGCCGCTGACACTCAGATGGAGACCTCGGAGCTCGAAGCCATTCAGCGCGGCTATCGCTCTCGCCGACTCGGCATCGTTCGGCATCTCCACGAGCGCGAACAAACGGCGCCGGCCTGGGGCCGCATCGCGCAGCAGTGTTATTCTGTACACGTGACCGTAGTTGCGGAACAGCGCCTGAATTTCGTCCTTGGTCGCGCTGAACTGGAGATTCGAGACGTAGATGTGTTTCATGATCTTCTAGCCGCCGGCTGGAGCGGTTGGCCTGGGTCCAAAGACAAGGACAACCGCGCTCGCTAGTAGTTGGGTCTTGCCAGGGGTGGAAAAATATAGGGCGACGCTTCAGGCCGCGGAAAAACTAGTGTCCTGTTTCGCAAATGAGGCTACAAGATCCCGGATCGGATCAGGAGATTGACACCCAGCGAGCGGCAAAGTGGACCCAAAACCTTCGCCCCGCCCCAAAATCAGGCTTGCGCTAATCCGTTGAAAACATTGTAGGTTAGACGCATGGGTAGCCAGCCGCGAAGAGCTATCCGCCCCCTTCCGGGAAGGCCACCCTATATCTTTTCGCGTGATGGAAACCCTATATGTGCGAGACTCGGCATCGGGGTGCGGATTTTGCCCTCCACCGGGCCCCGAGCGCCGAGGTTCAAATCTCCACGATTGCCGTGCTGCTGGCCGCGAACAGTGCAGTTTTTCTGAGCTGCGTGCAACCAGCAGGCCGCGATCCAGTTGTTCACGCGATTGGTGTGGCCCGCGTTGATCGCGGAACACTGCGGAGAGGAGCTTGTCGCCTCGGCGTTCGCGAACAGGCAGGCGTGCGCCGAGACGACAGCCATTTCTGGCGAGTCTCCCAAGCGCCCCTCATTTACCAGTTGCGCTCATCCCCTGCCTCAATTCAACATAGGACCACTGAACTCCAGAGAGTGAAGGGTCAATGGAAGCTCTCCTCCAGGTGCGGGATCTGCACGTCCAGTACAACTTAGAAAGAGCTGGACATGTGTCAGCGCTGCGAGGTGTGGACTTCGAAATGACGGCGGGCCAATCCGTCGGAGTGCTGGGTGAATCCGGCTGCGGCAAGAGTACGCTGGCCACCACCATACCGGGGCTGTTGCCGGCGGGAGCCAGCATTACCCGCGGCTCGGTACGGCTTCGCGACCGGGAACTGGTCGGGCTAGAAGAGAAGGAACTTCGCTCCATTCGTGGGGCGGAGGTTGAACTCATCCACCAGGAACCCGCGCTGGCGCTCAACCCGGTGCTGCGAATAGGAGCGCAAATCGCCGATATCGTGCGCGCGCACATGCCGGGCGATCGCGGCAGCGCCATCCGGCAAACGCAGGAGATGCTGCAACGCGTTGGCCTGCCAGGAGAGCGTTTCTTCCGCGCCTATCCGCATCAGCTCAGTGGCGGGCAGCGCCAGCGTGTTGTGATCGCACAGGCATTGGTTTGCCGTCCGCAGCTGGTCCTGGCCGACGAACCGACCAGCTCTCTGGATTCGACCACGCAGTCGGAAATCCTCGCGTTGCTCCAAACCCTGCGACAGGAGATGAGGATTTCGTTGCTGCTGATCAGCCACGACCCAGCGGTGCTGTCCACGCTCTGCGACCGCGTGCTGGTGATGTATGCGGGAAAAATCGTGGAGCAGGGCCCGTTGTCGGAAGTCTATCGCCGGCCGCGACATCCTTATACACAAGCCCTGCTGTCTTTGGTGGCCAGCCGGCAGAGCGGGAACGGAAACGTCAGGCTTCCGGCTATACCCGGACATCCGCCAAACCTGTCGCAGCTCCCTTCGGGCTGCAGCTTCGAGCCACGGTGCGCAGAGCGGCTCGGCGCCTGCGTCGTGCGAGAGCCGGAAGAAGTAGAGGAAGGAGAGCGCCGCGTGCGCTGCTTCAAGTATGGCGGCTGATGGCACCCAGGGCTGCGTCGGGGTGGAACCGCTGTTGCGCGTTGAGCGACTGTCGAAGAGCTATGTACATCGCCATCCGCTGTTGCTGCGGCAGCATCCGGTGACAGCCTTGAACGGAGTGGACCTGGTGGTTGGCCACGGTTGCTTTCTGGCGCTGGTCGGCGAGTCGGGATCTGGGAAGTCCACCCTGGCGCGGTGCATCGCGTGCCTGGAGCGGCCTTGGTCCGGCAGTGTCTGGTTTCACGGCAAGGACTTGGTTACGCTTGGCGAAGCCGAACTGCGCTGCACCCGCCCGAAGATACAGCTCATTTTTCAGGATGCCGCCACCGCGCTGAACCCGCGGTTCTCCGCGCTTGACCTGGTCGAGGAGCCACTTCGAATTCAACACTACGGCAGCGCGCGGGCGCGCCGACAGAAAGCTTTGGAGGCCATGGCGCAGGTGGGGCTGCCGCCCGATTGCGCCCAGCGCTTCCCCCACCAGTTCAGCGGAGGTCAGCGACAGCGCCTGGCCATCGCGCGCGCTCTGGTGCAGGAGCCTGAGCTGCTGGTGCTGGATGAGGCGCTCTCCGGGCTCGATCTTTCCCTCCAGGCACAGATCATGAACATTCTGTTCGAGCTGCGGCAGCGACACGCGCTGACCTACCTCTACATCTCCCACGACCTCGGGCTGGTGAGGCAGGTGGCGGACGAAGTCGCTGTCATGGACGGTGGACGTGTGGTGGAGCGTGCCAGCGCGGCAGAGCTGTTCCGGTCACCGCAACAGCCGGTCACGCAAGCCTTGGTGCGGGCTGTACCGGAAATCGCGTGCCTTCGCCCCGTCGCAGGGAGTTGGTGATCATGCGCTACCTGGTGCGAAGATTGCTGCATGCCGTCCTGGTGCTGTGGGGCGTGTCCGTGCTCTCGTTTCTGTTCTCGGAGATGGCGCCGGGCGACTACCTCGCCGAGATGCGCATGATGCCGCAAATCTCCGCGGAGACGATCGCGGCGCAGCGCGCGCAATACGGTTTGGATCGTCCTTTGCCGATCAGGTATGCGCGCTGGCTTAAGTCCGTAGCCCGAGGTGATCTCGGGTATTCGTTCGCATATAACATGCCGGCGCGCAAGCTGTTGGGCAGGCGGGCACGCAACACCCTGATGCTCACCTGCACGGCGGTCCTGCTGTCGTGGTTGTTCGCCATCCCGCTCGGCGTCTGGGCTGCCCACCACAAACACGGCTGGGCCGGACGCGTGTTCGGCGCCGGGACCTCCGTCCTGCTGGCGATCCCGGATTTGCTGCTGGCGCTGGTCTTTTTGATGGTGGCAGTGCGAACGCGGCTGCTACCGCCCGGCGGCATGGTATCCGTGAACTTTGCCGAACTGACTCCGCTGGGAAAACTGCAGGATCTGACGGCGCACATGCTGCTGCCGGTCGTGGTGATTGTGTTGGGAACGCTGCCCACGCTGGTCAGGCACGTGCGCGCGGCCATGCTCGAGGTGCTGGACGCAGCCTTCATCCGCGCCGCCCGTGGACATGGCCTGCCCGAGAGATGGGTGCTGTTCCGCTACGCCCTGCCCGCGGCAGCCAATCCACTCATCTCCCTGTTTGGGTTTTCGGTGGCTACCCTGCTCAGCGCATCACTGCTGGTCGAGGTCATCATGAGCTGGCCGGGGCTGGGGCCGATGCTGCTGGAAGCCATCTTCGCCCGCGACCTGTACCTGGTGATCGGTGCGGTTGTGCTTTCCACTCTTTTCCTGGTTGCGGGCAACCTGGTCGCGGACCTGTTGCTCTACGCCGCCGACCCGCGCATACGGACGGGGGAGCCATGAGCCGGGATCGCAAGATGTGGGCCATCGCGGCGGGGCTGGTCGCCCTGCACGCTGCCGCGCTTTTCGCCGGGTTCCTGGCGCCTTACGATTTCGCCACGCAGAACCGGAGCCTCGCGTTTGTGCCACCGGCGCGGCTGCGCTTCGTGGACAACTCGGGCCGCTTCCGCCTCCGGCCCTTTGTTTATGGCGCCAGGCTGCATCAAGGCAGCTTTACCGAATACGAGGAATACCGCAGCCGCGAATTTCCCCTCCGCTTTTTCGTCCTAGGGGAGCCTTACAAGATTTTCGGGATGTGGAACGCGCGGCTTCACCTGTTTGGGATTGACGAACCCGGCCGCATTCTGCTGATGGGTAGCGACGGTTTCGGCCGCGACCTATTCTCGCGCTTGCTCTATGGAAGCCGGATCTCGCTTTTTGCCGGATTGCTGGCGGCGGTGCTGTCATTGGGGATTGGTTTGTTCCTGGGGGCGTTTTCCGGCTTCTACGGCGGGTGGCTGGACGACGCGATCATGCGCGTGTCGGAAGTCTTCCTGGCACTGCCCTGGGTTTATCTGTTACTGGCGCTTCGGGCGTTCCTGCCGCTGCGCTTGAATCCTGCCGCCGCATTCTTCCTGCTGATAGGAGTGATCGGCTTTGTGGGGTGGGCCCGTCCTGCCCGGCTGGTGCGCGGCGTGGTTCTGAGCGCACGCGAGCGTGCCTTCGTGCTCGCCGCGCGAGGTTTCGGCGCGTCCGGTCCCTACCTGTTACGCCGGCACGCCTTGCCGCAGACCTTCGGAATTTTACTGACTCAGGCGGCCCTGCTGGTGCCGCAGTACATCCTCGCCGAAGTGACTCTCTCTTTCCTGGGGCTGGGCGTGGCCGAACCCGTCCCCAGTTGGGGAAACATGCTCGCCGACCTGCAGCAGTACCATGTGCTCGCCTCCTACTGGTGGATGCTCATCCCGGGATTCGCGCTGGTACCGGTCTTTCTCGGGTACTATGCCCTAGCGAATCTTCTCCACGAGCGAGTAAAATTCGTCGTCCCCTAAACAAACTATCCAGGGGGAAAGCTTGCAATCGCTTACTGGGAAGCTGTCTCTAATCGTGCTGTGTGTGGCGGCGTGCGCCGGTTCGGCTGTTTCCGCGGACGAGCAGCCGCTAAGGACCAGCCCGGAGGTGGGCCGTCATGGTGGACGCCTGGTGGTAAGCCAGCGCGCCGAGCCCAAGACGCTGAACCCGGTCACCGCCGTGGACAGTGCTTCACGTGATGTCATCCGCCGAATGTCGGCGGACTTGATCCACATCAACCGCCAGAGCTTCCAGACTGAAGCCGCCCTGGCGGAGTCGTGGACGGCCACACCAGACGGCCGGACCTACACTTTGCGCCTGCGGCGCGGGTTGAAATTCTCCGACGGCAAACCTTTCGACGCCGACGATGTCGTCTTCTCCTTCCAGGTGTACCTCGACGAAAAGGTGCATTCCCCACAGCGCGACCTGCTGGTGGTCGGTGAAAAACCGATCGCCGTCGCCAAACTGGACTCGTACACGGTTCGTTTCGAGTTTTCCAAGCCCTACGCCGCCGCCGAACGACTCTTCGACAGCGTGGCCATGCTGCCGCGACATCTGCTGGAACCCGCCTACAAGGAAGGCAAGATCGCACAAGCCTGGGGACTGAGCGCGCCTGCAGAGCAGATGGCCGGAATGGGTCCCTTCCGGTTGAAGCAGTACGTTCCCGGAGAGCGCATCACGCTCGAGCGCAATCCCTATTACTGGAAGGTGGATCAGAAGGGCCAACACTTGCCGTACCTCGACGAGGTGACATTCCTCTTCGTGCCTAGCGATGACGCCCAGGTGCTGCGGTTCCAGTCCGGCGAGAGCGACGTGATCAGTCGCTTGGGCGCGGAGAATTATGCCGTGCTGGCGCGTGACCAGCAGGCCCGCGGCTACACGCTCCACGATCTGGGCGCCGGGCTGGAATACAACTTCCTTTTTTTCAATCTCAATGATGACACCGCCGGGCGGCTGCCGGAGGTCGAGCGCAGACAGGGCTGGTTCCGCGACGTCAGGTTTCGTCAGGCCGTCTCTGCGGCTCTCGACCGCGAGGCCATCGTGCGGCTGGTGTTCCAGGGCAAGGCCACTCCCCTCTGGGGACCTGTGACCCCGGGAAATAAGCCCTGGATAGATACCGCGCTGCCCAAACCTCCGCCGTCAATCGCGCACGCTCGCGAGCTGCTGAAGTCGGCGGGATTCTCCTGGAAAGGCGACACGCTGGTGGATGGCTCGGGCCGCCCGGTAGAGTTCACCATCATCACCAGCGCCAGCAACAACCAGCGGCGGCAGATGGCCACTATCGTCCAGGAAGACCTGAGGAAGCTGGGCATCGAGGTGCAGGTGGTGCCGCTGGAGTTCCGCGCGTATGTGGACCGCATGATGCAGACCCACGACTACGATGCCGCGATTATGGCGATTCAGAGCGGCGATGTGGACCCGACTTCCGACATGAACGTGTGGATTTCCAACGGCGGCACGCACGTCTGGCATCTCGGTGAAAACAAACCCGCGACGCCGTGGGAAGCCGAGATCGACCGGCTCATGCAGGAGCAGCTCATCACGCTGGATTACAAGCAACGCAAGCGCATTTTTGACCAGATGCAGGAGATTGTTGCCGAACAATTGCCCATTATCTGCCTGGTGAGTCCGAACATCCTGGTGGGAGCAAAGAACCGGCTGGGGAATTTCCGTCCATCCATCCTGGACCACTACACGCTCTCCAACGTGGAAGAGCTGTTCTGGCGCCAGAAGTAGGAGACATGCCTTCGGCACCACAGCCGGCACCGGAGGCATTTCCCGCCCAGGGACCGCTTCCCTCCTGGGGCGATACGCGTCTGGTCCGGGAGTGCCTGGCGGGAAACGAGCAAGCGTGGGCCGCGGTCATCGAAAAATACAAGCGATTGATCTACTCGATTCCGCTCAGATACGGCCTTGCGTCGGAAGACGCGGCCGACGTGTTCCAGGCGGTATGCCTGGAGATGTTTGCCGAGTTAGCGAACCTGCGCAAGGCAGAATCTCTCAAGTCCTGGCTCATCAGCGTCACGATCCACAAATGCCTGCACTGGAAAAAACGGCAGCGGGGCGAGGTCGAACTCGACGCGGAAGGACAGGAGCAACCGGAGGCCGCCACGATTCCCCCGTCACAACTGCTCGAAGAGCTGGAGCGGGAACAATCGGTGCGCGAGGCCATCAGCCGGCTGCCGGCCCGCTGCGCAGAGATGATCCGTCTGCTTTTTTATGAGCAGCCGCCGCTGCCTTACGTGGAGGTTGCGCGGCGCCTGGGATTGGCAACCGGATCCATCGGCTTCATCCGCGGGCGGTGCCTGAAGCGGCTCAAGAAGCTGCTCGAGGAGGGGGGGCTGTGATGAGCAGCTTGCGCCTGTCTGCCTCCCCAAAGTTGGACTGGATTGCCGAATTGTCACGGCTGGAAGACCCGTCTGCCCGCCGCAAACTCCTTCGGAAAAATCGCGCGCAGTATTCGCCCGAACTGGTGGACCGACTGTATGACGAGGTCGTTAGCCTTTCGCGCGTCGAGCTGCGGCGTGCTGCTTACGTTGCCCACGCGGCAATGTCAGTAGCCAATAAGTTGCAGGACAAAGGTGCGCTCGCCCAGGCGTCGCGAGCGGTCGGGCACGTCCTGCTGCTGAGCGGCAAGTACAAGGAGTCCTTACAGCGCTACCAGAAGGCGCTGAGGATTTTCCAGCAACTCGAGCGGGAACTGGATGCGGCAAGAACCGCCAGCGGCGGCATGCTCCAGACGCTGATCTACTTGGGCCAGTATTCCCGCGCTTTCGTACTGGCCGCCAGGGCGCGGAAGATCTTTCGGCGGTACGGGGACCATTTGCGGCTGGCGAGGCTCGACAGCAACCAGGGCAACGTGCTCTACCGCCAGGACCGTTTCCAGGAAGCACTGAAGCTCTACCAGCGCGCTTACGCCTATTTCCAGAAAGCGGGGGAGGCCCAGGACGTGGCCATTGCCCTGCGCAACATGGCGGTCTGTTACATCAGCCTCAACCGCTTCGCGGAAGCGCTGAAGATTTATCGCGAGGCTCGCCGCTACTGCGAGCGCCACGGCTTGCCCATGCTGGTGGCCGAGGCGGATTACAACATCGCCTACCTGCATTTCTTGCGCGGCGAGTACACGACCGCCATTGCCCTTTACGAAGCTACGCGCGAGCTGTGCAAGCAGCTCGGGGATCCCTATCACCGCGCGCTTTGCGACCTCGACCAGTCAGAGATGTACCTAGAACTGAACCTGAGCGAGAGCGGGGCGGAGCTGGCGCAGTCCGCGTATGCCGGTTTCCATGAGTTGCGCATGAATTATGAGGCAGCCAAAGCCTTGACCTTCCTGGCGATCGCGGCCAGCCACCAGGGAAAAGCGGAGCACTCCCTACAGCGCTTTGACGAAGCCCGGCAGCTCTTCGTCCGCGAGGGAAACCGGCTATGGCCGGCGTTGATAGACCTCTACAAGGCCCTTGTCCTGTACCAGGAGGAAAGACTCGACGAGTCGCGTCGCCTGGCACGCTCCGCCCTGGGCTTCTTCGCCACTTCCTCGCTTCCGGCCAAAGCGGCCGTCTGCGAACTGCTTCTGGCCAAGCTTGATCTCCAGGCGGAGGAGCCAAAGCCGGCGCAGAAGCATTGTCTTTCCGCGCTGCGTCGCCTCAAGAACGCCGAGGCGCCCGCTGTCGAGTACCAGGCGTATTTCGTGCTTGGGCAGGTGAAAGAGGCGTTGAAGGACTTGAGAGGCGCAGTCCGGGCGTACCGGCAGTCGCATAGCACGTTGGAGGACTTGCGAAGCCATCTGCTCGGAGAGGAGCTGAAGATCGCTTTTCTCAAGGACAAGCTCGCGGTCTACGAGAGCCTGACCTGGATCACTCTACTCACCCGCCCGGGAGCAAGGGGCGCTGCCGAAGCTTTTGCCTATGTGGAACAGGCGAAATCCCGCAGCTTAGCTGACCTGATCGCATTCCGCGCTCACGCCATGCAGCCACGCGCGCGACGCAGTGCGGGCCTGGGAGACCGGGTGAGCGATTTGCGCGACAAGCTCAATTGGACATATCACCAGATCGTCTTGGAAGGACTACGAGCGGAGCAAGGCTCACGGGCGCGCATTCAGCACTTGCGGCGCCAGACCCGCGCCTACGGGGATGGAATGGCGCGTGCCCTAGCCCGGATTAGCAACTCCGACCGCGAATTTGTCGAACTGCAGAGCGCGGGCATTGTCGGGCTCGACGCGATCCGCTCCTCTCTTCCCGAGGATGCCCTGTTACTGGATTACTACCACGCGCGCGGCGCGTTCTATGTGTGGCTGGTGAGAAAAGACGCCGTGGAGGTGGTGCCGCTCGTCCCGGCCGAGAAGGTCCGCGATCACCTACGTCTGCTTCAGTTCCAGCTTGCGAAGTTCCGCTTGGGTCGAGAGTATGCCAATACGTTTGGTCCTGCCTTGCAGGCCGCAGCCTCTTTTCACCTCGAAGAGCTCTACCGCGACCTGGTGGCGCCCATACGCGATCGGCTGGACGTCAGGCACCTGGTAATCGTCCCGCACGGGTTCCTGCATCACCTCCCTTTTCACGCGCTCTTCGACGGCGAAAAGTGGCTCTGTGACGACTTCTCGATCTCGTATGCGCCCAGCTCCAGCGTGTTTCATTTGTGCACTGCGAAGCGATCGCGTGCGCCCGAGTGCTCGTTGGTGCTCGGCATTCCCGACCCTTTGGCGCCCTACATCCGACAAGAGGCGGAGTTCGTGGCCTCCGTCCTGCCCAATCCGAAGCTGTTCCTTGGCGAGGAGGCCAGCGAGGACCGGCTGCGCGCCTACGGGCCGGTAAGCCGGTTTATCCACGTCGCCACCCACGGCTTGTTCAGGCGCGATAACCCCATGTTCTCATCCATACGGTTAGGCAAATCGCAACTGAGGCTGTTGGACCTGTACCAGCTGCGGTTATCTGCCGAACTGGTTACGCTCAGCGGTTGCGGTACCGGCCTGAACGTGGTGTGGGCGGCGACGAGCTTCTCGGCCTTGCACGCGGCCTGCTCTACGCCGGAGCACAGGCGGTGCTGGCCACCCTCTGGGATGCAAACGACGAAAGTACGGCCATGTTCATGAAGTGCTTCTATGAAGGGTTGGCCTCGACCGCCAACAAGGCCGTTGCCCTGCAACATGCGATGCGCAGCCTGCGGGCCACTTACCCTCACCCCTACCATTGGGCGCCTTTCGTCCTGATCGGAAAATTCTCTTAGATACGGCCGGGAACTCTTCGCTTATGTGGCGCTGCAACCAGTTGAGCCGTGCCATGAGTAGCCCGCCTTATTACAAATCTCGAGCTTGGTTAATTCCGGGACAGCTTCGGCTTTGATGGCAGCCTTCCCCCGGGGGGACCTACTTTTCTCTACTCTGGGCAAAGATTCTTCAGCGCGAAGCGGGGCGCCGAGACTTAGCCCGCCGCTGACACTCAGATGGAGACCTCGGAGCTCGAAGCCATTCAGCGCGGCTATCGCTCTCGCCGACTCGGCATCGTTCGGCATCTCCACGAGCGCGAACAAA
>JBIOFT010000136.1:0-10242 GCA_044447375.1 Terriglobales bacterium
CCCTCAGCGGCATTGTCTACTCGCGTTCCGTGCGCATGGCCGGCAACCAGATGGACGAAGCCATCATGAATTACCTGAAGCGCAAGTACAACCTGCTGATCGGCGAGCGCACCGCGGAGCAGATCAAGATCGAGATCGGCTCGGCCTATCCGCTGGACAAGCCGCTGACCATGGAGATCAAGGGCCGCAACCTGATCGAGGGCGTGCCCAAGACCATTACCGTGGACGACAGCGAGGTCCGCGAGGCCCTGGGCGAGTGCGTGGCCACCATCATGAACGCTATCCGCGTGGCCCTGGAACGCACACCTCCGGAGCTTTCCGCCGACATCAGCGACCGCGGTATCGTGCTCACCGGCGGCGGCGCCCTGCTGAAGAACCTCGACAAGCGCATCCGCGAAGAGACCGGATTGCCGGTCTCCATCGCCGACGATCCCCTCGCCTCGGTGGTTCTGGGCACCGGCAAGATGCTCAGCGATTTCAAGCTGCTGCGAAAGATTTCGATCGAATAACCCCCCGGCCCGCGGCGAGCTGTGCGCTGGAACCGGTAACCTGAAAGTGGAACCCTAGAACTCCCGTGGAGAGCTTTTTCAGCCGCTACCGCAACGCCAGCCTTCTGGTGGTCGTGCTTTTCGCGCAGGTATTGGGACTGGCGGTGCAGGTCAAGCGCACCACCGAGACCGGGGGCACCCGCCTGATCCGCTTCTGGGTGGTGAACGCCATCGCACCCTTGGAGAAATCCCTGGTGAGCACCAGCCATGGTGTCCGCAATGTCTGGAGGAATTATGTGTACCTGCGCGGCGTGCGCCACGAGAACCGTGATCTGAAAGAACAGGTCGAGCGCCTGCGTATCGAGCAGGTACGGTTGAGCGAGGATGCCGCCCAGGCCCGCCGGCTGCAGGCGCTGCTCGGATTCAAGGAGCAGTTCATCTCACAGACGGTGGCGGCGCAAGTGATCGGCAGCAGCGGCAGCGACCAGTCGCACGTCGTTTACATCGACAAGGGCGCGAGCGACGGCATCAAGCCCGACATGGCGGTGATTACCCCCGACGGCATCGTGGGCAAGGTGCTGCGCGTGTATCACGCTTCCTCGCAGGTTCTGCTCATCAACGATCCCGACAGCGGCGTGGGTGCGATCCTGGAATCGTCGCGTCTGCAAGGCATTCTGCGGGGGACAGCCGCGGGTGAAATCATGCTGCGCTACGTGATGAGCGATGAGAAGGTGGCGGCCGGAGACCGCGTGCTCACCAGCGGGGGCGACCGCATCTTCCCCAAGGGACTTCCCGTCGGCGCGGTGCAGCAGACCAATCCCGGCAGCGATCTCTTCCTCAACATACGCGTCAAGCCTGCCGCCGACCTCAGCCGGCTGGAAGAGGTTCTGGTGGTTACCAGAGTCGTCGAGACCACACCGTCGACTGCGGAGCCTTCAGGGCCGGTGCGCGCGGCCGACATTTTGGCCGAACGCCTGCCCAGCGTCCCGCAGAAGGCTCTTGCCGGTTCTGCCACGGGTACGAAACCGACGACGGCCGGATCCAGCGTCACCACCCCGAGCAACAGCACGGCCGCTTCGAGCGCCGCGGCGGCGCAGCCGTCCAAACCTGCAGCGGTTCAGTCGCAAACAGCCGGCGCCGACGCAACCACGAAGCCGGTGGCCGCCGCTCCCAAGCCTTCGACCCCCAACGCCGGGGGCGCGACGCCGGATACGGCCGCAACCAAACCAGCCGCGAAACCTGTGACGACGGCTCCGCCAGCGGGGACATCGCGGGCCGCAACGGCAAATGGCGCCACCAGCAAGCCCGCGGTCGTCAAGCCGGCCGTGAACAAGCCCGCGGGCAGTGGAGAGGCCGGGAAGCCTAAACCGGCCAATTCCGCAGGACAGCCTCCGAAACCGGCCACTCCCCCGCCACCGACGCAGCCGGGCGAGGAAATCTCGCGATGAGCGACATGACCATTGTTCGAACCAGCCGCGAGGAGATCGAGGTTTATCGGTTTGGACCGTTTATCAGCGTGCTGGTTCCGCTGTTGGCGCTGCTCATCCAGGCGTTCGTTCCAGCAAGGTGGCACGGGTTCGCGGTGCTTGATTTGCCGCTGCTGGTGACGATTTTCTTCGCAGTGACCCGGCGCAGCCAGATGGCCGGGCTGATGACGGGTGCGATCATCGGCCTGGTCCAGGATGCGCTGACCCACCAGGCCATCGGACTTTATGGCATCGCCAAGACGGTGGTGGGCTATGGCGCATCGTCGCTGGGGGTAAAGATCGACGTGGAAAACCCCGGCAGCAGGCTGCTGGTCACCGCCGGGTTCTACCTGGTACACCAGGCCGTGTATTTTCTAGTGGCAAGAAATATCTTAGGAGTTGCGCTGGAGTGGCTGTGGGCGCGCACTCTGCTGGCAGCGCTGCTGAATGGCGTGGCCGCGGTCGTGTTGTTCGCGGTCCTGGATCGCTTCAAGCGCAGCACGTAACTGGCCACTGGCCACTGGCAACTGTTCCTAATGGATCGCGACGACAAAGTCCCGCAGTTCAAGCTGACGACCGTGCAGTATGTAATCCTGGCGGTGATGGTGGTGTTGATATTCCGCCTGGCGCGGCTGGAGGTTGCGGGCACGGAAAAATACGAGACGCTGGCGGAGCGCAATCGCATCCGCACCATTCCCATCCTGGCGCCGCGGGGCAGGATTCTGGACCGCGAGGGCCGCATCATCGTTGACAACTACCCGTCGTTCTCCGTGCTGCTGCTACGCGACCAGACCCGCGATCTGAACGCCGACGTGGAGCGGATTGCCGCCGGCCTGCACATGACTGCCGACAACGTCCGCGACCGGCTGCGCAAGTTTGCCTACGCTCCCGGGTTCACGCCCCTGATGCTTAAGGATGACATCACACCGGACGAGCTGGCCTTCGTGGAATCGCACAAGATCGAGCTGCCGGAGCTGGAAACCATCATGGTGCACCGCCGGCTCTATCCCAAGAACGGCTTCATGGCGCACCTGGTCGGCTACGTGGGAGAGGTGAGCGAAGAAGAGCTCAACCAACCGCAATACGAGCTCTATGAGCCCGGCGACGTGGTGGGCAAGTCCGGCATCGAGCAGTATTACAACGACATGCTGATGGGCAAGGATGGCTCGCGGCGGTCGCTGGTCAACAGTCGAGGCAAGGAGGTGGGACGGCTCAGCGAGACCACGGCCGTGGCCGGCACGCCTTTGAAGCTGACCGTCGACCTCGATCTGCAGATCGCCGCCGAAGAAGCCATCGATTCCAGCGGGAAGAGCGGCGCCATCGTTGCCCTGGACCCGCGCAACGGCGAAGTGCTGGCCATGGTCAGCCGGCCGGCGTTCGATCCTAATGATTTTGCGGTGCGCATCAAGCGCATCGATTGGAACAAGCTGGTCACCGACGAGAACCATCCTCTGCTGAACAAGGCCATTCAGGCGCAGCTCGCGCCGGGATCGGTGTTCAAGATCATTATGGCGACCGCCGGCCTGCAGGAAGGCATCGCGCAGACAATGAATGTGTCCTGCGGCGGGGGCAAGACCTTCTATGGCCGGTTCTTCAAATGCTGGATCACCTCGCAGCACACCACCCACGGCGAGGTGGGAATCAGCAAAGCCATTTACCAATCCTGCGATTCGTTCTTCTACACCCTGGCCGACAGGCTGGGCATCGAGCGCATCGCCAAGTACGCCATGGCGTTCGGCCTGGGACAAAAAACCCGCATCGACCTGCCCAACGAAGTCAGCGGCGTAATGCCCTCGGAAGAGTGGAAGATCAAGAACTTCAAGGAGAAGTGGTACGCGGGAGAGACCATCTCGGTGGGCATCGGGCAGGGCGCGGTAGCGGTGACGCCCATCCAGTTGGCGCGTGCGTTCGGCGGTATAACTTCCGACGGCGTGCTGCGCCGGCCGCATGTGGCGTTTCCCGACGAGTTGCCTCCCAACCTCCGCCAGACGCAAACCCAGCATCCGGATGAGGTGACGGTCCCCATCGATCCCGCCAATTGGGAAATCATTACCGACGCCATGGCCAATGTAGTGAATCCGATCGGTACGGCGCCCAGCGCCCATCTCGAGGGGATCGACTTCGCCGGCAAGACCGGAAGCTCGCAGACCATCAGCAACGTGGGCAAGGCGAAACTCGTGGGGAACAAGGCCAAGTTCAAGGACAACGGTTGGTTCGTCGGAGTTACGCCACGCCGCAACCCGGAGATCGTGGTGGCGGTGCTGCTGGAGGAAGGCGAGCACGGCTATCTGGCGGCGCGCCTCTGTGCGCAAGTCATCAAAGCTTACGTGGAGAAGCAGCGCAAGCGCGCCGTGAAGATGGCGGAAGCGCCAGCGCACGGAACCGTGGAGGTGGCCGCGGTCTGGAACCGCGCGGCGGAGGGCGAGCCCGACGCTATGCAGGCAGGCCGCTTCCGCGTCGAAGTATCGCCGCCGTCCCGGCGGCTGTCACGCGGGCGTCCCGCCCGCGCACCGGGCCGGCGGGACGCCGGCGCCACGGGAACCGGCCAATGACCAAATACTTCTCCTTCCGTGATTTCGACTGGTTGCTGCTCACCTTCGTGCTGGCGATCTGCGCTCTGGGAGTGATGGAGATCTACAGCGCTACCCTGCACACCAAATTCGCCGGCGTTCACACCAAGCAGGTGTACTGGGTCATGGCGGGCATGGTGCTGATGTTCCTGATCAGCCTGATCGACTATCACGCCCTGCTGGACAAGATTCACTGGTTCTATATCGCATCCGTGGTTTCACTGGTGGCGGTGCTGCTGATCGGCAAGAAGTACCTGGGCGCGCGGCGCTGGATCCAGATGCCCGGTGGGCAGCACTTCCAGCCTTCGGAGTGGGTGAAGCTGGTGCTCATCCTGGCGCTGGCCAAGTACTTCAGCGACCTGCACCGAGAGGAAGCTTCCCTGAGCGACATCGTCAAGGCGGGGCTGATCGCCGGCGTGCCCATGCTGCTGGTGCTCAAACAGCCCGATCTGGGGACGGCCCTCACCTATATCCCGGTGCTGGTCATGGCGTTGATCCTGGGTGGGCTCCGGGTCAAACATGCTGCTGCCTTCATCCTGCTGGGAGCGATGGTCGTGCCCGTAGTCTGGCATTATGGGCTCAAGCCCTATCAGAAACAGCGGCTGGTCAGCTTCCGCGAACCGGAGGCCGATCCCCAGGGTGCGGGGTACCAAGTCCAGCAATCCCTCATCGCCGTCGGCTCGGGAGGATTGTGGGGGAAGGGCATCACGAAAGGCACGCAAACACAAGGGATGTTCCTGCCCGTGCCGCAAACCGACTTCATCTTTGCCGCCTGGTGCGAAGAACATGGATTTGTGGGTGCGGTGGTGGTCCTGCTGCTATACTTCCTGTTGTTGATGCGTTTGGTCCACAACGCGCAGACGGCGCCTGACCGCGTCGGCGCGTTCGTGGTCATGGGTGTGGTGGCAGTGCTGTTCTTCCACATCCTGGTGAACGTGGGCATGGTGGTCGGTTATATGCCGGTTACCGGGATACCTTTGCCGCTCATGAGTTATGGCGGCTCGTCAGTGTTGTTCATGTTCCTGGCGCTGGGCATTGTGATGAACATACGCATGCGCCGCTTCGTGAACTGACGATTTTGCGCCGCGGGCGAGAGGCCGCGGCGGGATGCATTCGCGGCCGCGGCAGGCGGTCCGATCAGGATTTTCGTATCGCCCCACGATAAGAGGGCAACCCGGCCGCACACATGAGGGGCCGGACAGGATTGAAGCGAAACAAGCGCCGCAGGGCGGGTAACGGCCCCGCCGAAGCCAGATCGCGTTGCCAGGCAACGGGAACGCTTCGGCAGGGAGGCCACAAGCCTTGCGATGACGCGTAGGTGAAAAGATTCCGAGCCGTAGCCTTAGAATCCTCCCCGAGCGCCGCCGGGCCTTTCTGGAAAGTCCAGGGGCTCGCGCTTCCATGCTTCGTCCCAGACCCATCGCCGGGCGCAACCGCGCCGCGGCGGCGAGTCTCTGTCCACGCCTCCTGTTTCCGTGCCGGTAAAAGCCGTTCGCTGAGCGAGCGGCTGCGGAGACAGTATGTCGAAGGAACTTTACGTCTCCTCGACGCCACACGAGACCAAGGTGGCGGTAGTCGAGGAAGACCAGCTCACTGAAATCTATTTCGAACGCGAGAACGAGTACACCCTTGCGGGATCCATTTACAAAGGGCGGGTCACGCGCGTGCTTCCGGGCATGCAGTCGGCATTCGTGGATGTCGGCCTGGAACGCGACGCGTTTCTTTACGTGACCGACTTTCTGGAAGAGCAGGAAGACCAGGAAGAGTTCGAGCAGGTGGTCTCGCGCGCGCATGAGGATGCCACCCGCAACGGGACGCAGCCGCGCGCGGAAGCTCCCCTGCCCGCTGAGCCGGTGCAGGCGGTTGCGGAGGAGCAGGAGATCGCGCGTCCTGCCGCTGCCGAGCCGGCCCGTGGCCCCGAGCGTGACAACGAGGGCGAGGGCGGAGGCCGCTGGCGTGGACGCCGCCGCCGCCGTGGCCGCGGCCGGGGTTTCCCGGAGAGCAAGTTCGCGCGCCAGGAGCAGCCGCGCCCGCAGGAGGCTGCCAGTGCGCCTCCGCCCGCGTATGCACCTCCGCCTGCCTACCAACCGATCATCCTGCCCGGTGAATCCATCTCCAAGTACCAGCGCATGGCGGCGCAGAGGCCGACTGCCACCGCGGTGAGCACCGGGGCTGCCGAACAGGCCGCGGATGCCGCCGCGCTGGCTGCTTCCATGGAGCCGCTCAGCGATTCCCTGGAGCGTGAACACCAGGCGGAGTCGCGTCCGTTTTCCGCGGCGGCGGAAGCGCGCGGAACCTTTGGCGCCGGTGCTGCCGCCCACGAGCGCACCCAGCAACCGCAGACTCTGGACGACGCAGAACAAGAGCGCTTTGACCAGATGAACGTGGCGGGAGTCTTCGCCGGCGAAGAAGCGGAGACGGAACGTGAGGAACCTGGGACGGCATTCTCGGCACGGACCGAGGGTGCGCATGCGCCCGACGAGCAACATGCCGCCGCAGCCTTCCTGCCCGGCTCCGGCCTGATCGAGGAGGAGGAGATCGAGGAAGACGAAGCCGACCTCCCGCCGGTGGAAGACGATCTCGACGTCGCCGAATACGAAGAACTGGAAGAGGAGACTCTCGATCGCGATGCGCCGAGTGCTGCCGCCAGGAGGGTGGAAGCCGCTGATCTGACCGACGCCGTGGAAGAGGCCGACGCACACCCCGCCGCGGTTGAGGCGGCAGAGGAGTTCGAGGAGGAAGGCGAGGAGCAGGCCGGGGAAGGAGAGTTCGAGGAGGAGGAAGCCGAGGCGGGTGCCAGCCCAGGTGAAGCGACCGACGCCCGCGCCGAGACGCGCGGGACGCCCGGCACGGCAGGGTTCCAACAGCGGCCGCAACGGCAGCCGCTCGATCGCCGTCGCGGCGGCCGCCGTGGCGGACGCATGAGTTCCCGCCGCAACATCCAGCGCGGTCCTGCGCCCAAGATCACCGACCTGCTCAAGGAAGGGCAGGAGATTCTGGTGCAGATCGCCAAGGAGCCGATCGGCAAGAAAGGCGCGCGCATCACCAGCCACATCGCGCTGCCCGGGCGGTTCCTGGTGTACATGCCGACGGTGAATCACATCGGCGTGTCGCGCAAGATTGCCAGCGACGAAGAGCGGCAGCGGCTGAAGCGCGTGATCCTGGCCGAGCACCAGGGTTCAGGAGGCTTCATTGTCCGCACCGCCGCCGCGGGAGCGAGCGACGACGATCTGCGCGCCGACGTGCGCTTCCTGTTCAACCTGTGGACGGAAATCCGCGGCCGCTCCGAATCCAGCAAGGCTCCGGCCCTGATCTATCACGACCTGAACCTGGTGGAGCGCATTCTGCGCGATCAGGTGACTGCGACCTTCACCCAGATCTGGGTGGACACCGAGCAGGAGTACGAGCGCGTGCTGCGCTTCGTCAGCCGCTTCCAGCCCGGCCTGGTCAAGCGCGTGAAGCTCTACAGCAAGGAAACCCCGCTGTTCGAGCAGTTCAACATCCAGGAAGAGATCAACAAGGCGCTGAAGTCGAAGGTGTGGCTGAAGAGCGGCGGCTACATCGTGATCAACCAGACCGAGGCGCTGGTGGCCATCGACGTCAACACCGGCAAGTACGTGGGCAAGACCACGCGCCTGGAAGACACCATCGTCAAGACCAACGTGGATGCCATCCGCGAGATCGTGCGCCAGATCCGCCTGCGCGACCTGGGCGGCATCATCGTCATCGACTTCATCGACATGGACGAGCGCCGCAACCGGCAGAAGGTCCTGCAGGCGCTGGAAGAAGAGCTCCGGCACGACCGTGCGCCCTCGAAGGTGCTCAACTTCAATGATTTCGGACTGGTAGCGATCACGCGCAAGCGGGTGAAGCAATCGCTCGAGCGCACGCTGGGCGCTCCTTGCCCGTACTGCACCGGCACGGGGCTGGTGAAGTCGGTGACGACGATCTGCAACGAGATTTACGTCGAGATGCGCAAGGTGGCGAAGCACGTGGACCGTGGCGACATCATGCTGCGGGCCAATCCCGAGGTCGTCAAAGCTCTCAAGGCGAACGGCGGGCGCTGGCTGCAGGAGATGGAAGAACTGATCGGGCGCACCGTGATCGTGAAATCGGACCCCGCGCTGCACCAGGAGCAGTTTGATCTGAACTAAAGCGCTGTTGGTATTGCTGTGACTGGTGAAAGGGCACGGCTTCAGCCGTGCCGATATGTATCTCTAATGAATTGGCCTTTAGGCCCTGAGGGAAATTCCCTCAGCGGCTAAAGCCGAGTTTTTTTCTGCCTCTTACGGCACGCCTGAAGGCGTGCCCCTTCACCTCTTCTCGCCCAGGTGTGTCCAGACTTTTGTGTAAACGGCCAGGTTTTGTTTTTGGGATGGGGTGCAGGGGAAGGGTGTCCCTTCCCCTGCCCATCGCTGTAGAAGCGTTCCGCGTTGTCATTGCGCAACTCTCTCCAGGGCCGGCATCCGTTCCGGCCACAGAATCGTGAAGTGGTTCAGCGCTTCGCGCCAGTGATGAATCGGCATGGTCCACTTCTTGGCCGCCTGCCGGAGGGCCAGAAACAGCAACTTCAGCGCGGCCTCCTCGTTGGGGAACCCGCCGCGGGTTTTGATGATCTTGCGCAGCGACCGGTTCAGCGACTCCACGCTGTTGGTGGTGTAGACCGCCTTGCGGATGTCCAGCGGGTAATTGAAAAATGGCGTGATGCGCGTCCAGTTCCGCCGCCATACCTGGCTGACGCTGGGATAGGTTTTCCATTTGTTCTCCAGTTCCTGAAGGCGATGCTCGGCCTCGGCTGCCGTGGCGGCGCGATAGATCGACTGCAGATCGGCGGCCACCGGCTTGCGCAGTTTCCAGGGCACGTAGTTCAGGGACGCCCGCACCAGATGCACGATGCATAGCTGCACCTCGGTGCGCGGATACACCGCTTCGATGGCTTCCGGAAATCCTTTCAGCCCATCCACGCAGGCGATCAGGATGTCCTTCACGCCACGGTTCTGCAACTCCGTCAGCACCTGCAGCCAGAACTTGGCTCCTTCGGTCTGCGCCACCCACAGCCCCAGCACCTCCTTCTGCCCCTCCAGATTCACCCCCAGCACCACGTAGATCGCCTTGTTCTGGATGTGCCCCTCGTCCCGGACCTTCACCATCAGCGCGTCCAGATACACGATGGGATACAGCTCTTCCAGCGGCCGTCCCTGCCATAGCTTCACCTCCTCGATCACCGCATCGGTCACGTTGGAGATCAGGGTCGGCGAAACCTCGATGCCGTAGATTTCCTCCAGGTGACCCTGGATCTCGCGCGTCGTCATCCCCCGCGCGTACATCGAGATGATCTTGTCATCGAAGCCCGTCCAGCGCGTCTGCCCCTTGGCCACGATCTTGGGCTCGAACGTCGCTTTGCGGTCGCGCGGAGTTTCCAACTCCAGCTCGCCGAACTCGCCCTTCAAGGTTTTTTGGCTTTTCCCGTTGCGTGTGTTGCCCCGGTGGTGGCCCGCCGGGTCGTGCTTCCCATAGCCAAGATGATCGGTCATCTCGGCTTCCAGCGCTCGTTCCAGGATGGCTTTGGTCAGCTCTTTGAGCAGACCGTTCTCCCCGATGATATCCTCGGGTCTCTTGTAGTCAGTCAGCAGTTGATCGATCAGCTTTTTGTCGATTGCCATGGGTCTCCTATTCTCAATCTCCCATGGCCGTTTACACAGTTCTATTTACACCCTC
>JBIOFT010000137.1:0-10122 GCA_044447375.1 Terriglobales bacterium
CCCCGTTTGTCTTTAGTCTTTCGTCCGGACGACAGTCCCGATCCCTCGCTTCGCTCGGGATTTCAGCAGCGGCCTCCCGCTCCTCGCTGCGCGTTTCGCTCACGCCCGCTAGGCGCTTCAAGTTAAACTGTCGCCGCATGTCCTCCGAGAAGCTCGGTCTCATTGCCGGAAACGGAAAATTCCCCTTGCTGGTGCTCGACGCGGCGCGCGCGCGCGGCGAACGGGTGGTGGTGGCCGCCATCAAGGAAGAAACTTTTCCCGAAGTCGAGCAGCACGGCGCTGCTGCCGTGTACTGGATGTCCCTCGGCGAATTGGGCAAGCTGATCGATACCTTCAAGCGCGAGGGCGTGACGCGCGCCATGATGGCTGGGCAGGTGAAGCACAAGCAGATCTTCTCCAGCATCCGCCCGGATTGGCGCATGGCCAAGCTGCTGTTCTCCTTGCGGGTGCGCAACACCGACGCGCTCATCGGCGCCGTGGCGCAGGTGCTGGCTGAAGAAGGCATAACGCTGATCGATTCGACCGCCTATCTGGAGCCGCTGCTGGCCCGTCTCGGCGTGCTCACGCGCCGCGCGCTAACACCTGAGGATCAGCGCGACATCGCTTATGGCCGCCAGGTCGCGCGCCATCTGGCGCAGTACGACATTGGGCAGACGGTGGTGGTCGCCGAGGCGGCATGCGTCGCGGTGGAAGCCATGGAAGGTACCGACGCCACCATTCAGCGCGCCGGCGAAATCATGGCGAGCCTGGCTGGGACGTCCACGCTGGCTCGCAGCCTTACCGTGGTCAAAGTCGCCAAGCCTGGTCAGGACATGCGCTTCGATGTGCCGGTAATCGGGACAAATACCATCGAGACCATGCGCCGCGCCGGTGCGACCTGTCTCGCGCTCGACGCAGGGAAGTGCCTGCTGCTCGATGGCGACGCCATCCTGCACGCCGCCGACGATGCGGGCATTACCATCGTTGCCGACCCCGTTTAGGGTCGCCAGTCACCAGTCGCCAGTTAGATGTGTCAGTCGGCTAAGGAAAGAATGAGCCCGTTGATGATCCTTCCCAGCTCGTTGGTCCGGTTCAAGAGGTCTGCTTCCTTCTCCCGGCTAAGGTAGCCGAGTACTGCCGAGATGGTCAGTTGCGTTTCAACCTCCATCAGTGAGCCTGCTGCATTATGAAGGAAGTGCCGGAACTCAGCTTTGGACTTCCTTCCCTGTCCCTCCGCGATATTGCTCGGTATCGAGACCGCGGCCCGTCGTAGTTGCGAGGTCAGCCCATAGAGCTCCTCCTTTGGAAAGGTTTGGGTGACATGGTAGATCGCAGCCACAAGCTCGATGCCTTTCTGCCACGCGATCAAGTCTCGATACGATTGTCCCAAGCGTGTCCTCTGGATTAGGTTGTGGCACTGGTGACTGGCGACCGGCTACTGGCTACTTGATCACGCCGCGCTCCGCCGTCTCCACGAACCTGATGAGCATCTCCACATCCTCGCTGCGGGTGGGCTCGGCCTTGAGCCGGGCGAGCGCCTGCGAAGTGTTGAGCTTGGAGGCCAGCAGGACCTTATAAGCATGATGGATCCTGCGGATGCGCTCGCGGCTGAATCCACGGCGTTCGAGGCCGACTTTGTTGAGCCCGAAGGCGTGGGTGTCGCGTTCGGCGGAGGTGAGCGAGAAGGGCAGAACGTCCTGCGTAATGGTGGTGCCGCCCCCGACGTAGGAATGGGCGCCGATGCGCACGAACTGGTGGACCGGGCAGAGCGCTCCGACCACGGCCCAGTCTTCCACGCTCACGTGGCCGCCCAGGGTCGCAGCGTTGGCCAGGATGACGTGGTCGCCGATCGCGCAGTCGTGCGCGATGTGGGTGTAGGCCATGATCAGCGTGTGGCTGCCGACGCGGGTAAGGCCACCGCCGCCCGGCGTCCCGCGGCTGATGGTAACGTACTCGCGGATCACGTTGTGGTCACCGATCTCGAGCCGCGTGGGCTCGCCCTTATACTTCAGGTCCTGCGGGTCGATCCCGATCGCAGCAAAGGGGAAGATGCGGTTATGGTTGCCAATGCGCGCTGGCCCGCCCATCACGACGTGCGAGACCAGCTCGCAGTCCTCGCCCATCTCGACACCGGCCGCGACCGTGCAGTAGGGGCCGATACGGCAGGACGCAGGGATTCTGGCCGCAGGATGGACAATCGCGGTGGGATGGATCATGGCGGTGGGAGCGGCCGCGGCCTGTTTTACCGGCGCCATGTCACGCCGATCCGGGTGCGCCGCCCTTGCTGCGGGTGGCAGCGTCTCCCGGCGCCGGTCGGTCCACCAGGACGCACGTCACGATGGCCTCGCAGGCGAGTTTCTCCCCCACGTAGGCCTTGCCTTCCATGCGTACGGCAGTCGTGCGCCAGGCTAGAACCTCCACCTCGATGCGCAACTGGTCTCCCGGCACCACCGGCTTGCGAAACTTGGCGCGTTCGATGCCGGTGAAGAACATCAGCTTACCGTCGCGCCCCGCCACCTCGGTGAGCAGCAGCGCGCCTCCGGCCTGGGCGATGGCCTCCACGATCAGCACTCCCGGCACGATGGGATAGCCGGGAAAATGTCCGGCGAAGAACGGCTCATTGACGCTGACGTTCTTGATGGCGACAATGCGGTGTTTGCGCGTGATCTCGATCACGCGGTCGATCAGCAGGAAAGGGTAGCGGTGCGGCAGGATGGCCTGAATCTGATTGATGTCCAGCACGGTCCCGCTGTCGGCGGCCGGCGCTTCTGAATGTATGGTCTGTGCCATCGGGAGCGGTCATTATAGAGCGATTGAGCGATTGGGTCATTGATTGATTGAGTCATGGAGCCATAGTAGCGCCGCCGGCAAGATGCCGGCGCTACACTTGAGTGCTTACTTATGGGTTTAGATTGAACGCGAAATCCGCAAACTACGCAGCGCAATCCGCTAACTTGCTGGATTCCCTGGTTGCCCTCCGTAATGAGATGCTGGCATCCCTTCGCCAATTGGTGGAACTGGAATCTCCCAGCCACCACAAGGCGGAGCTCGACACCCTGGGCCGGCATCTGGCGGCAGAATTCGGAAAAATCGGCGGCCGCACACGATTCCATCCCCAAGAACACGCCGGGGACCACTTGCAGGTGGACTTCCCCGGAGCCGGCAAGCCCATCCTCATTCTTGGGCACATGGATACGGTCTGGGATCTCGGCACCTTGGCCGCGATGCCGTTCCGCATGGCCAAGGGACGCGCCTACGGCCCCGGCAGCTTCGACATGAAGGCCGGCATCGTGCAGGCGATCTATGCCATCAGGGCCTTGCAGGAGCTGGATGGGCGCCTGCCGCGGGCCATCACCGTGCTGCTGGTCACCGACGAGGAGATTGGCAGCCGCTCCTCGCGCCCGATCACCGAGGCGCTGGCGAAGAAATCCGCTGCGGTCCTTGTGCTCGAGCCCTCGCAGGGGCCAAAGGGCGCCTTGAAGACCTCACGCAAGGGCGTCGGCGCGTATCACGTGAAGGTCGAGGGGCGGGAGGCGCACTCCGGGCTCGACTCCGACCAAGGCGCGAGCGCCGTGCTGGAACTGGCGCGGCAGCTTCTCGTCATCGAGAAATTCACCGATCGCAAGCGCGGCATTACGGTCAATCCGGGCGTCGTCCGCGGCGGCACGCGCACCAATGTCGTGGCCGGCGAGGCCACGGCTGAAGTGGACGCCCGCGTGAGCCAGTCGAAGGACATCCCATATCTCGATAAGAAGTTCCGCTCCCTCAAGCCATTCGACAAACGCTGCAGGGTCGAGATCACGGGCGGGATCGGCCGCCCACCCATGGAACGAAGCAAGAAGGGCATGGCTTTGTTCACGCTCGCCCGTCGCCTGGCGAAAGAGTTAGGCTGGGAGCTCGAGGAAGCTTCGGTGGGCGGCGGGTCCGACGGCAATTTCACGGCCGCGCTGGGGATCCCCACGCTGGACGGCCTGGGAGCTGTCGGCGAGGGTGCTCACGCCCGCCACGAGTCGGTGGTGATCGCCGAGATGCCCCGGCGGGCGGCCCTGCTGGCCCGGCTGATCGAAGCCATCCCTTAGCCTGACCTCCCTCAGACTACCTCGATAATCGCATGGTGCCCCGGGGCAGCGGCAATCTTTGCGTCGCAAGTGAGCAAGGGCGCGTCCAACGCCTCGGCCAAAGCGACATAGACGGCGTCGTAAGCCGTGAGGTGGTGGCGCAATTCCCACACGCGATTAAGAAGAGAGGTGTGACGATGACGCAGGATGCGAAGCTCTACGAGATTCTGAAGTAGCTGCTCGGCCCGCGCCTCCGTGACTTCGCGCTCTCGCACGTAGCGTCTCAGAGCATGGGCGGCCTCGACATCCAGCAGATGAGGCGCATGGAGCGTGTGGGCACGGGAGAAAATCTGCGCTTGAATACGCGAACCCTTGTCAGTCCGGAGAAGCCACTCGATTACGGCGGAAGCATCGAGGACTATCACCTCGTGTCCCGCGCCTCCCGGATAACCTGCGCCGCGGGCGTGGACAAGATTACGGGTTCTCGGTGCCGCAGTCGCTCCCGCATCTCCTCCAGGGTCGGCCGCTCGGCAATCTCGCGCATTTCGGCCAGCAGGTAATCCGATAGCGACATGCCCGCCATCGCCGCGCGTGCCTTCAAGGTGCGATGTAAGGCATCGGGCACGTTCCGCACCTGGATCATTTTAGACATGTGAGTAGCATACTTGCATGTGCATCACATGTCAATGCAGGATCGAATTCCTGCAGCGCCCATCATCGAGGCCCGTCGCTGCTCTTGATGCCGCCCAGAGGCTGGGACGCTGCAGAAAAGGCTCAGTTTTGACTGCGTGCATCGCCTGCCCTACAATTGGTGTAGAGGTCGTTCCTACCCGGCCTCAACTGGAGGTCAAAATGCTTGGCAAACTGGGCGTGCCGGAACTCCTGGTGATTCTGGCTATCGCCCTGCTTATCTTCGGTCCGGGCAAGCTGGCGGATCTGGGAAAAGGGCTCGGCGAAGGAATCCGCAATTTCAGGTCGTCGGTCAGCAAAGGCGAGAACGAGCAGGACAAGAAGCCCTAGCGGCGCTCTTGAACCGCCTGCCTTTCCCGTTTCACTACTGGTCCTGAATCCTGCCAGTTTTCATTCGGTTACAGCACGCCGTGCTTCTGCAGCATCCGGTACACCAGCGGCACCGGTAATCCCATCACATTGAAATAGCAGCCGTCCAGGTGGGTGACCCAGCGCGAGGCGATACCTTGGATTGCATACGCGCCGGCCTTGTCCATGGGCTCTCCGGTGGCCACGTACCCTGCGATCTCAGCGTCACTGAGCGGGCTGAAGCTGACGGTTGTGGTTTCGGCGCGCGTGTCGTCTACTTTGGGCCCGAGCAGGCAGACCCCCGTAGTCACCAAGTGGGAGCCGGCGGAGAGCAGGTGCAGCATGCGGCTGGCGTCTTGCGCGTCGGCGGGTTTGCCGAGCACCTGGCCATCCACGATCACAACCGTGTCGGCCCCTAGCACGAACTTGTCGGCATGGCGAGCCAAAGCTGCCTTGGCCTTTTCACCGGCAACGCGGCGGACGAAATCCTCCGGCCACTCCTGTGGCCGCCGCGCTTCGGCCACCTCCACCGGGCAAAGCGTGAACGCGATGCCGGCATTGCGCAACAGCTCCGCCCGCCGCGGCGATGACGACGCCAGAACCAGCTTCACGTTTCGCGTTTCAGGTTTTACCTTTGGCCGCTTTGACATCTGTTCCCCACTCCGCTTCATTCTACCGATTCCCCGCGTCCTTTCATCGCAACCCGACCAGGCCGCGGACCGAATTGATCAGCTTGGCTGAGTCGTAGCCGATCCCGTCCTTGAACACGGTCTCGATCTTCTCGATGTCGGCGACGTTGGCTGAGGGATCGCCGTGGATCACCACCAAGTCTGCCTGCTTGCCGGGAGCGATGCTGCCGATGCGATCCGCTTCCCCCATGAACTGCGCGCCGTTGAAGCTGGCAATACGGATGGCCTCGACCGGCGTGAATCCCGCCTCGACCAGCAGCTCGACCTCGCGCTGGTCGCCGAAGCCCGCGATCACCCCGCCGATTCCGGTGGGATCTTCACCCGCGAGCAGCAGCCCGCCGGCCTCGACGAACGCCCGCTCGAACTGCATTTCTTTCTTCAGCAGCGCGGGCCAGGGAGAAGCCTCGGCCCCATATCGCTGGCGCAGGAACGCGGGATCGCCCACGCGCACCTTGTTGGCGAGAAAGGCGGCGCGTGCGTCGGGCGAGAGCGCTTCCAGCATGCGTTGCTGCAGCGACGGCCGGTCCGGCAGGAACATCTCGAACACCGGCAACGTCGAAGTTACGGCCACGTGATGGGCCACGAGTTCGCGGATGGTCTGCTGCACCTCGGAACCGTTGATGTCAATCTGCGCCAGTTGCATGAGCGTGGGACCGGTCGGGGGGCAAACGTCGGGCTTTTTGTCGGGAACGAAGTCGGTATCGACCAGCAGACCGTGTTCGAGGTCATCGATGCCCAGCGCTGCGGCCTCGCGGAAACTGACCGAGCACAGATGGCCGGTGACCTTGAGGCCGCGCTTGTGAGCTTCGTCAACGGCGGCGACGAGTTCGGCGCGGGTGATGAACATGTACGCCTTGTACGAGGTAGCGCCCTGCTCGGCCCAGAATGCCACTGTTTTGCGCGCGTCCTCGGGGCCGGTGAGGGCGTGCATCTGCACCGCGAACGAACCCTCGCCCTCCAAGTAGGGCCCGGTGACGCGGATCTTCGGCCCAGGCGACTTGCCAGCGTCGATCTGCTTCTTGATCTCAATGTCGGTGTAGGGCTCGAGCGATCCCGTGGTGCGGATGGTGGTGACACCAGACGCGAGATAGAGCCGCGGAAAGCTGTATCCCATCTCCGCATAGAACCCGGCACCTGCGGGATAAACCAGGTGATCGTGCATCCCGACCAGGCCGGGAATGACGGTGTAGCCGTGCAGGTCGAGGACCTTGGCGTCGGCGGGGATGGCTGCCTTTGCGGCGTCGCTGACCGACTGGATGCGGCCGTTGGCGATGATAATGGTCTGGTCGTCTTTTGGCGCGGCGTCCGTGCCATCGATGACCTTTACATGGGTGAGCGCGACGACGGGAGCGTCCACAGTGACGAATGATTTGACCTCGGGCGAGATCTGGGCGAGCGCCAGCGTAGGCAAAAGCACGAGAAGAACGGCGACAGGTCTGCGCAACGGATCACCCCCGGTGTGAGTTGGGCAGATTAGCATGCGCAGCACTCAGCGGTCAGCAAAACGAGCGCGGGCGAGACGCCGGCGCTACGAGGCCGCGGGCGCGAGGGTGCCCGCGCCACGCCTGCCGCGAATGCTAGAATCGAAGCAGGGTCAGCCCCGCCAAGATGGATCGCGCGCACATCCGCAATTTCGCCATCATCGCCCACATCGACCACGGCAAGAGCACGCTGGCCGACCGCTTGTTAGAGCTCACGGGGTCGCTTTCGGCCCGCGAGATGCAGGAGCAGGTGCTCGACGCCATGGACCTGGAGCGCGAGCGCGGCATCACCATCAAGGCGCACGCCGTACGCATGAAGTACATCGCGCGCGACGGCCAGGAATACCAGCTCAACCTCATCGATACCCCGGGCCACGTGGATTTTTCCTACGAGGTCTCGCGCTCGCTGGCATCCTGCGAAGGCGCGATTCTGCTCGTCGACGCATCGCAGGGAGTGGAAGCGCAGACGCTGGCCAACGCATATCTGGCGATCAATCACGGCCTCGAAACCATCCCCGTCATCAACAAGGTCGACCTGGCCAGCGCCGACGTGGAGCGCACCAAGGAAATGATCGAGAGCGCGATCGGCCTGGATGCCTCGGACGCGCTGCAGATCAGCGCCAAGACCGGCCAAGGCGTTCCCGAGGTGCTGGAGCGGATCGTCGCCAAGGTCCCGCCGCCGAAGGGATACCCGGAAGCCCACCTGCAGGCGCTGCTCTTCGATTCCTGGTTCGATCCATATCGCGGGGTGATCGTGTTAGCGCGCGTGTTTCAGGGGACGATACGTCGCGGGCAGAAAATCCGGCTGTGGTGGAATGGCAAAGTTTTCGAGGTCGAGACTCTGGGCGTGCTCACGCCCAAGCCGGTGGCCGTGGACAGCCTGAGCGCGGGCGAGGTCGGGTTCCTGAGCGCCAACATCAAGAACGTCGCCGACACCAAGATCGGCGACACCATCACCGATGACGACCGCCCCGCCATCGAGCCGCTGCCCGGCTTCGAAGAAGTCAAGCCCATGGTGTTCGCCGGCCTCTACACCGTGGACGCGCACGAGCACACGAACCTTCGTGAAGCGCTGGAGAAGCTGCGCCTCAACGATTCCTCGTTCTTCTTCGAGCCGGAAAGTTCCGCTGCGCTGGGCTTCGGTTTCCGCTGCGGTTTCCTGGGCCTCTTGCACATGGAGATCATTCAGGAGCGGCTGGAGCGCGAGTTCAACCTCGAACTGATCACCACCGCGCCCAGCGTCCGCTACCGCATCACGCGCACCGACGGCCAGGTGGTGGAGATCGATAACCCGTCGAAATGGCTGCCTCCGCCCGAGATCGCGAAGATCAACGAGCCGGTGATCGTCGCCACCATCCTGACCAACGAAGAATACGTGGGCGGGATCCTGAAGCTGGTGGAAGAAAAGCGCGGCAAGCAGAAGGCGTTCGAGTACGTGAGTTCGACACGGGTGATGCTGACCTATGAACTGCCGCTGAACGAGATCGTGCTCGATTTCTACGACCGGCTGAAGTCGGTGTCGCGCGGATACGCCTCGCTCGATTACCACCTGGCGGGCTGGTGGGAATCGCCCATGGTGAAGCTCGACATCCTGGTGGCGGGCGAGCCCGTGGATGCGCTCTCACTCATCGTGCACCGCGAGGCGTCTTATGAGCGCGGGCGGGCACTGGCCGCCAAGATGAAAGAACTGATCCCGCGGCAGATGTTCGAAGTGGCCATCCAGGCGGCGATCGGCGGCAAAGTGATCGCCCGCGAGTCGGTGCCGGCGATGCGCAAGAACGTGCTCGCCAAGTGCTATGGCGGCGACATCACCCGCAAGCGCAAGCTGCTGGAGAAACAGAAAGAGGGCAAGCGGCGGATGAAGCGCATCGGGCGCGTCGACATCCCGCAGGAAGCCTTCCTGGCGGTTTTGAAGGTCGGCGAACCGTAAGGTGATACTCGCGAGTATGTCGTCAAAAGCACTGATTCTGGAGTGAATTCCCCGAAATCTGGAGTACGCGGATGTGCAAAAGTAACTTCTGGGGAGGTTACGAACCAGGGCTCCGCCCGGTGCCCAGTGCACAACCAGTTGTGCGTTGTAAATCCTTGATCTGCGGGTGCTTACCCGTGCCGCGGAAATCATGCAAAGCGCTGAAACTCGCGCAATAATGGGCTGATTTAGCACCCCCGTGCTTAAATTCCACAAGTTTTTCCACAACGCTTTCGGAAAACACCCCCCGCCGCTTGAAACAAGGAAGGCCGCCCATACGGACGGCCTGATTTCTTCGACTGGCGACCGAACTACTGTGGCTTCGGCGGAGTCGCGGGAGGGGTAGTGGTTGCCGGCTTGTGCGTCGGAGTGGTCGTCGGCTTCGGCGTGGTGGTGCCACTGCTCGGCTTGCTGCTGGAACTGGGAGTCGAGGCCGGAGCCGCTACGCCCGACTGCGCGTTGTAGAGGTCCACCACCTGCTTGGTCACGTCAGCGTTGGCCCCGAACCATAGCACCGGTCCCTGCGGCCACGGCTGAGAAACGTCCATGAGCACGGCGTACTGATTGTCCTTGGCGAACTTGTCGATTAACGGCGCCATCTTCTGCAGGATGCGTTGGGCGACCTCGGCTTGCTGTTGCTGGTACTCGTTCTGGGCGTCCTCGGAGGCGCGCTGCATCGCCTTTTGCTTGGTTTCCAAGCTGCGGACGAGGGTGCCGCGCGCGTCCTCGTTCATCTTGTCGCCCTGGGTGCTGAGCTGCTTCTTCAGATCCTCGATTTCCTTGTTGAGGTTCTGCAGTTCGGTGCGCTTGGGGTCGAATTTCTTATCCAGCGCTTCCAGATCGCGACGGCCCTCGTTGGAGGCCAGGATGGCGCCCTGGATGTTGATGATGCCGACCTTGTTGAAGCC
>JBIOFT010000138.1:0-10078 GCA_044447375.1 Terriglobales bacterium
ACCCCACGGCCAAGGCCAGCGCACCCGCGGCGCCGCGCCTCCGGGATCAGGTGAAAGCACAAGCCGGCGGCGAGACGCTCCGGGGACGCCATCACGCAGTACGTGATTACGGCGCCACCTCACTCAGACAGACGCGTTTCACTTGCACCCTGCTCCCAGCAGGGCGATTCGGTTATTGCAGGTCACAGCTCCGCCAGATGGCTTGACCGTTGCGCCCAGGCAGAATCCCCGCTTGCGCCCGCGGGTCGCCAGGCCGATCATTGAATCCGCCGCAAGTGATTCTCCGGCGCCCTTCTCCGGGCAGTAGACGTGGGCCTCGTCCACCATCACTACGCAGGGATGCCAGAGTGCCTTGGGCGCGTCGATCATGGCGTCCAGGAAGCGTTGCACCCACTCGTGCCGCGCGAACGGCTTCATCTCGTAGAGGTCGCAGACAGCGGAGGCGCGAAGCTCCAGCAGCTTGTGGGCGACCAACGCCGCGGAGCGCGGATCGGCCGGAGTCTCGCCGCCCTTGCCGACCAGCACAAAGCCGTACTTCTCGCGCAGCGTGGCGAACTCACCTTCAGGGTCGATGATGATTTCCTGAACCTTCCCGAAAAGCTGTTCGGCCAAACGGCGTAACAGCCAGGATTTCCCCTTGCCGCTGTTGGCCTGGATCAGCATCCGGCCGCGCAAAAAAAGCACGTCCAGGTCCAGCGTCACGTTCTTGCCAGCGTGCCTGCCGATTACGATTGCCACGATGCCTCTCCTACCTCCCGGCGCGGATGCGCGCCAAGCACTCGCGCACGAACTGCTGTCCCTGCGCATGAAGTTCAGCCGTTATGCGGTCCTGCTTGTCGGGATCCTGGAGGACTTGCTCAACAGTGAGTTCGTTGCCGAACATTGCCTGGATCAGCAGGCGCGCCTTTCGGTTTACATTCTTCACTGCGCTCACCTCCCTTCGGTGTCGCGGTACTGCCGCAGCCCGTCGGCTACCGCTCCTGCCCGCTCGCGCAGATCGCCCGGACTCGCGAGCTCGCGGGTTCGCCTCTTCTGGCTCATTGCCATAACCTTCCCAGGACCTGACCTGGGTCCGTTCTGAGTCCAATTTGTGTCCAGTAATTGTTCCGCAGGCTTCCGGTGAAGGACTTACGGTGCCACCCGTGTCTGCTAAGTCCTTTAAGTAGAGTCAGCAGGTAGGTTCGAATCCTACAGCGCCCACCATTTCCATGTTTTGAATCAGCGAGTTGCAAAACGTTGCTGTCCAAAACTGTCCAATTCAGGTCTTGGGACGCCACCATCCGCACCACCTTCGAATGCGCCGAGCGCTTTTCAGCGCTCACCGCTTGGGTGTAGATGTTCATGGTAGTGCGGATGTCCGCATGGCGCAGCAGTTCCTCCTGGACCTTGAGATCAATCCCAAGTTGCCGCAGGATCGTTGAGTAAGTGTGTCGGAAGGTGTCCCAGCCAATGCCAGAGCCTAGGCCAGCACGGTTTACGGCGGGTTTCATAACGATTTGCCAGGACCGCAGTGAATCGGAACGGGCCAGTTCTCGCGGGGTTTTCTGAACCCAGTAATCCGCCATTCCCTTGGCTTCGCCCGCATCTATGCGGGGCTAGGCGATAAGGAGCAGGCTTCGCGTGGCTCGAAAAAGCCTACGAGGAGCGCTCAACTGCTTTCTATGTGACCGAGGGTCTCGCACCCGGCTGGCCGGGGCGATCCAGGCCTGTCCGGGTCCTACCTCGGCCTGGGGCGACGCCTCTTTGACCGGTATCCGCGAGGATGCGGATAGCCGTTCGGCCAAGAACGCGGTAAACGCCGGCGGCATGTGCTGCACGATTAAGATGGGCAGGGGAAAGTCGCCGGGGATCCGGGGAAGAATCTCCGCCAGCGCGTTCGGACCGCCGGCCGAGGTGCCTATGGCCACGATGTCAGGCTTGGAAGCGCGCTCGTCCGGCCGGGAAATAGGTGGAGCCAGGACGGGAGCGGCGGGAAGGGGCGGGATGGCTCGCCGCCCACAGAGAGCTTTGACCTTGGGGATCAGTTGCTCGCGAATACGTTGGCTGCCTTCGGAAGCACCTTGGACGCGCGAAGGCTTGGTCACGCAATCATGGGCGCCGTAGGCCAACGCTCTCGTCACACAGGCCGGCAAATAATGAAGATACGGCGAACTCCGCCCGCCGCCAAGAGCTGCGTAAGAGTCCGGGACCGCACTGCAGTAACTGAAGACGGCGGGCCAAAGGGTCGATAGAAGACATGGCTGCTCGCCGAGGCTGTTGGAGGGCTCGATTGCTGTCGATGTATCTCTGCACGATGATCGGGCGCTCACCCCGCGCCGCACGCCAACAACGAGGAGGACACACTATGCGCATGAAATGCACAAGAGCACTGTGGCCGGCACTAGCGGTCTTTGCCTTGGCCGCCGCCGGCTTCGCCCAGGCTCCCCCAGAAATCAAAGCGAAACTGGAGGCGAAAATCCGGCAATTGGAGGCATTTCGCACCGACCCACAAGTTGTCCGTGCCGTAGAGGCTTACAACGCCACGCCGCCCTCGCCAGAGGCCAAGGCCATGACCAACGATAAATGGCACGGCCTTTCCTTGATGGACCTCTTCGTTCGCACCGTTGGCAAGACTCCTCTTTCCGAGTATCTGAAGACCAAGCGAGATGACGTAATCGCAAAGGTCTTTGTTTCCGGAGCCGACGGCGGCAAAGTCGGGTTTGACGCCAAAACCGAGCACTGGACCCACAAGGGTCTGCCCAAACACGAGGTGCCGATGACCGGCAAGATGTGGATCGGCCCCGTCAAGCTGGATGATTCCACCGGCCTGCAGCTTATCCAGGCGGGCCTGCCGGTGTTAGACGGTGGAAAACCGATCGGATCGATCGTGTTCGGATTGCGAGTGGAAAAGCTGCGCTAAGGCAGCTTGCGCGGGGAGATTAGGCCCTATGAGACATGCAGGCATAGCACGCAAGATGACCCAGGTTCTGGCTGCATCGGTAGCCATCACCGTAGGGGCTATTTTGGGGTTGTCGTATCTGCTTCGAGTCTCCTCGGCTGCAGCGCGCAGCACGGCGGCGGTCGCCCGAGCGGAAAGCCACGGCTCCTTCGAACTGCTCGACCTGGTCCTGAAAGTGCAAAGTACGACGCAGAAGATGGTGCAGGAAAGGGATCCTGACGCCATCGAGTCGTTAATTCATCAGAACGAAGCCCTGGTGAAAGAAGCCAAGACAAGAATTCAGGGACTCGCTGAGGGGGAGAGCAACGTCGCAGCCGCGTTCGACAAACTCGTTCAAGCCAATGATGAAGTCAAGGACCTGCTGTTGCATGCTCATAATGCCGAGTCGCATCAAGCGATCATCGAAAAATCCAATCCCGCGTTCGCAGCCTTGCTCGCAGCCATCACCAAGCACCAGGATCAGATCGGGCAGAACCTTGATGACCAAGCTGGGCGGGCATACGCCCGCACGTTCCACTTGACAGTTACGGTCTATGTGTTGGTAGCTGTGGGTGTGCTGTTGCTGGGCGCCTATGGCCTGACCCTGGTCCGCGCTGTTTCCCGGTCACTCAAGCGCATGATCGATATGGTCGAGGATATCGCGCAGGGAGAAGGTGACCTCACCAAACGGCTGCAGGTCGAATCCCGCGATGAGCTGGGCGAGCTCGCGAAATGGTTCAACAGCTTTCTGGACAAATTGCACGGCGTGATCTCGGAGGTGGCCACCAGCGCCGAGCAGGTAGCCAGCGCCAGCGAGGAGATGTCCGCCAACACCGCAACCATGGCCAGCAGCGCCGAAAGCCAGAACGACCAGGTGCGCCAGGTCGCCACCGCCATGCAGGAAATGTCGGCCACCGTGCACGAAGTCTCGGAGAACTCCAACCGGGCCGCGGACTCGGCGCGGCAGGCCGCGGAGACCGCTTGCCAGGGCGGCGCGATCGTGGAAGATAGCGTCACCCGCATGCGCGCCATCGCCGAATCGGTGCGGGAGACGGCGCAGAAGGTGCAGAAACTCGGCACGCTTTCCGATCAGATCGGTAGGATCGTCAACGTTATCGACGACATTGCCGATCAAACCAACCTGCTGGCGCTAAACGCCGCCATCGAAGCCGCCCGCGCCGGCGAACAGGGCCGGGGCTTCGCGGTGGTCGCCGACGAAGTGCGCAAGCTGGCGGAGCGCACCACCAAGGCCACCAAGGAAATCGCCGAGATGATCGAAAAAGTGCAGAGCGAGACTCACCCGGCGGTGGAGAGAATGCAGGCCGGTACCCAGCAGGTGGAACAGGGCGTGGAAGCCACGGGACAGGCCGGCGAGTCGCTCCGCCGGATCATCGAGCAGGCCGAGCACGTCGGAGAGGTCGTGACTCATATCGCCACGGCGGCGACCGAGCAATCGTCGGCAACCGAGCAGGTGAACAACCACATGGACCAGATCAGTAAACTGGTAGCCGAGTCAACGGAAGGCACGCAACAGTCGGCACAGGCGTGCGAGGAACTGTCGAGACTGGCCTTTGAGCTGCAGAGTCTGGTGTCGCGGTTCAAGCTAGGGCAGAGTGGCCCCACCGCGTCGGCTGCCGGCCATCGCACTTCGCGGCAGGTCGCTGCCGACCCTGGCCGCGCCCGGGCGGCACTGGCCTCGATCGCGAGACCGTCGCTTCAGCGCGTCCCTCATCATGCCGGACACGAGGTGGGCGCAGAGTAACCGAACCATCCGTCATTGTCGTCCACCACCAGGCCGAACGGCCTGCCATCGGCCTGCAGCACCACAATATTGACCGTCCCGCGAGCGTCGCGGTGCGCCTCTTCCGGTGCCTCCAGACGCAGTTCCCGTTCAGGTGAACCAGGGGCAGACTGGTTTCCACGCAGGCGGTGTGCCGGCGCTCCATGGATCATCTCGATGCATTGCGCCGCCTCCTTTCCTTCCAGGCGGACCAGCTCCAGCAGGCTGACTTGCGGAATGGCGAAGCGTTCGCCTTGCATCGGATCTGGTTACCGACTCCCCAGGGCCGCCAAGGAAGGCCATCGCCGAAGAACTTGTCCTCGTCCTCTTGACGCGCTGCCATATCGTTTCTAGTATGTGCAGCGCCGCCGCCCGGCTGAATCCGCCGGGCTGAGCGATGCCTCGCTTTTTGCCATGAATGCTGTGCTTACTTTGTTGTTGCTGTGCCTGGTGCAGCCACTTGCCGTGGCCGCACAGGAAATCGGCACGCTCACTCTCGTCGAGGGTCCTCTGCACGTGATCCGAGGTACCACAGTTTTGCATGGCGCCGAAGGAGTGAAACTACATCAGGGCGACATCATCGAAAGCTCTAATCCGGGATTCGCGCAATTGGAACTACGCGGGGGCGTGGTTGTGGCGCTCGGCCCTTCCACCCGGGTGTTCTTCGTCAGCCATGCGGCGAAGAACACGGAAATGTTCGTGCTGGGCGGCTGGCTGAAAGGCGAGATCGGTCCGAACGCCGGCACCTACCGCTACGCCAGCCCGTTTCTCGCGGCTACTACCACTGATGGCACCGTCGTCCTGCATGTGCTCGGCGACGGAGCTGATATCTTCGTCGAATCCGGGTCAGCCGGCATCAGCAAGGTGAGCCCGGAGGGAAATATGGGCATTGCGGGCGCGGCTCGAGCCGGACAATTTTTCTCGCGCCATGCGGGCCAGGGCATCAACATTTCTCCCCGTCCCAGTTCAGCCTTCGTTGAATCGATGCCGCGCCCCTTCCGGGACACGCTACCCTCCCGTCTGTCCCGGGTTTCCGGCAAGCCGCCGGAGCCCAGGCGTGACCATGAGGTCACCTATTCCGAAATCCAATCGTGGTTGACCATCGGGCAGTCCTGGCGCAAGGGCTTCATGGAGCGCTTCCAGCCGCGCCTCAAGGACGCCGAGTTTCGCAAGGCGCTGGAATCTCACCTTAAGGACCACCCCGAGTGGGATCCCATCCTGCACCCCGAGAACCATCCGAAGACGGCGCCGGCGGCAACGGACAATCCCGACCGCGAGCATAGGAGGTAATCCAAATGAAACTGATCGTGAAATTCAACCTTGTTCTGTTGTCGGTGTTCGCGATCGGCTTCCTGGCCACGGGATACGTTTCCAACCGACTGCTGCAGCGCAATGCGAAAGAGGAAATCCTGGAGAACGCCCGCATCATGATGGAGGCCGCGCTGGCGGTACGCAGCTACACGGCCTCCCAAATCAACCCATTACTGAGGACCCAGATGAAGTATTCCTTCTTGCCCCAATCGGTACCGGCCTACTCGGCGAACGAGTACTTCAATCAACTGCGCAAGAAGTTTCCTGACTACTCCTACAGAGAGGCAACCCTGAATCCGACCAACCCGGTCAACCGCGCGACCGACTGGGAGGCCGACATCGTCCGCTACTTCCGGCAGTCACCCGAGCGGACAGAACTGGTTGGCGAGCGCGACACGCCCAACGGCAGGGCGCTTTACATTGCGCGTCCCCTGAAGATCTACAATCCTGCGTGCCTGGAATGTCACGATGTTCCTCAGCGCGCACCGGCGACCATGATCGAGCGCTATGGCAGCGACAATGGCTTCGGCTGGAAGTTAAATGACATCCTGACGGCGCAGATCGTGTCGGCCCCCATGCAATTGCCTATCCAGCGGGCCAAGATTGCCTTCGCAGGGTTCATGCTCTCCTTGGCGGGAGTTTTTGCGGGAATCTTCCTCGCCCTCAATGCCATGCTCATCTTTTTGGTTACTGGCCCGGTGAACCGGTTGTCCAAGCTTGCCAACGAGGTAAGCCTGGGAAACATGGATGTGCCTGAGTTCCAACTGTCGGGCAAGGATGAAATCGCGAAGTTGGCGGAATCCTTCGGCCGCATGCGCAAGAGCCTGGCCCGAGCGATCAAAATGCTGGATTTTGACTCCAAGGCAACCAGCGCCCCGCCGCAATCCAAGATCCACTAGGGGCCACTCACAAATCGGAGAAGCCTGCGTCGCGTAGGAAACGGGCACGTTCGGCCGGGCTCTCCACATCTTCGGCGAGAAGCAGGTAGAGTGTGCGCAGGCTGTCCGCCTGCTGCGCCGCCCGTTTGGCCAGAACGCCGGAGATCGGGCCGATATATCGTGCCAGCATGCGGGCGGCACGGTCGATGGCCGCCTGGTTAAGCTCAGCCTGGGCGGCGGCGTTGGCGGGGAGCTGGTCTTGCGGCCGGCTCACTTCCGGCCGCGCCGGAGATGCGTCAGGCGCCGCGCCGGCTGGTTGCATCACCGGCTGAGAACTTGCGGCGGATACATCTACCGAGCCTGAAGGAGGACCTTCGAGCATGACGTATTCTTTGGCCGAGTCTTTCGGTTCGGCCGTGAGAATCGAGGCTGTAGAGGCGCCGGCGGCTTCCCGGGCCGCCGCGATCGCATCGGCGGCCTCGTAAAGGCGGGGATCGAGGGCGTCGAAATCTCCGCTCTTGAAGATCTCATCGAGGGCAGTCGCGGCGTCCTCCAGTCTTCCCGATCGGACCAAGGCCCGCACGGTTTCCAGCCTCTGCTCCTGGCCTCGCTTCTTCTCTCGCGCCTCGTACTCCACCTCGGCAGAGGACAGCAGTTGGTGTACGTCCGTATCCGGCCCAAGGGTGGTCAAGGTTTCCCGCGCCAATTCTTTGGCTTCGCTCAATTGTCCGCGGTTGATCTTGCCCTTGATCTCGCGAATTCGGCGCTCGATCAGTTGGCGGACCATCTCCTTCTTCTGGCGGGCCTGGGCCCGCTTCAGCAAGGTGGTGAGATCAGCGTCTCCCGGGAAGGATTCGAGTCCGGAGCGAGCGGCAGCAGCGGCTTCCCCAAAGCGATTGGCTTGGAAGAACTCCTGCACTTGGTCCCTGGCCGAACGGAGGCGCAGGTCATTTGCCATTTGCGCCTGCTGATTACGCGCAAACTCGACCAGCCGCACCAAATCAGCCTCGCCAGGAAACTGCCGGAGGAGGTTTTCGGCGCGAGAGACTACGGAGGCATAGTCCTTTTCTGCGACCAACTGCTTCAGGATCTGCCATTCGTGCTGCCAGGTCTCGGACTTGGCTTGCGTTTCCTGTTCGCGCTGGGCCAGCGTGCGCAGCTTCAGCACCGCCGAATCCTTGGGATCTATGGCCAGCAGCGAATCCAGGAGCGCCAGCGCGTCGGCGAAGCGCTGTGCGGCGAGAAGATCCCTGGCTGCGGCCAGCTTCTGCTTCTTCTCATGCTCAACCTGGTCTTCACGGGCGGTGTCGAGCAACCGGCCGATCTCGTCCTCTTTGGGGAATTCCTGCTGCAGCTTCATCAACGCAGCAACGCATTCCTCGTATCGCCGCGCCACCAACAGGTCATGCGCCTCGGCCAGCTTCTCCTGCTTGGCCTGCTCGTCCTGGTCCTCGCGAGCGGTCTCCAGCAGCCGGATGATAGCGTCTTCGCCTGGGAACGCCTGTTGCAGTCGCGTGAGCACCGCAAGGCATTCCTGGTACTCCCGCCGGGTCCACAAAACGCGCGCCTGCTGCATCCCTTCCTGCAGCTTCACCCGCCGCTGACGCCGCTGTTTTTCCTCGAGCACCTGCTGTTGCAGCGCCAGCAGTTGCTGATTCGAAGGATCGGCTTCCGTGGCCTTGAGCAGCACCGCCTCCGCTTCGTCCGGCAGCCCTTCCGCCAATTGCTGTTTTGCGGACTCCAGGTAGTCCCTGACCTGTTGCCGGCGTTCAATCTCCCGCTTCACTTCCTGCTGCAGTTCATGCGCGGGTTCGAACTGTGAATCCAGCTCCAAGGCGTTGTCGGCTTCCGCGCTCGCTTCCTGGAGCTTTCTTTCCTGCAACAACGCACGGCCTTTGTCCACGTGTTGTTGGGCCTTTGTCCGGACCGAAAGGCGCTTCAGGCCGGCGTTGGCCTTTTCCGAGAGGGCCCTGGCCTGAATATTCGTGGCATCCACCTGGAGAGCGTTGCGCAATAGATCGCGCGCCTGGGCGAATTCACCCTGCTCCATGAACTGGCGGCCCTGCTCGAGGATTCCGGCAATCGTTTCCGCCTGCAGGCGCTTGCGGATCGGGTCCAGCTCGAGCAGCAGATCTTCCATGGTCTGGAATCGCTCCGCTTCCGACTTCTGCAACGTCCGATGCACCACCAACTCGAGATCCTCAGGACAATCGGGAGCCACCTGGCGCAGCGGGACCGGCTGCTGCAGGCAAATGCTCTGCATCAAGGCGGCCGCAGACTGCCCGGAAAAGGGCGCTTTGTAGGCCAGCAGCTCATAGAGCAATACCCCGAACGACCAGATGTCGGAGCGCTCGGTAGCGCGCTCACCGTGGAATAGTTCCGGAGCCATATAGGAAAATGTCCCGATCAACGTCCCAGTTTGGGTCTTGGAAGCCTCCAGTACTCGGGCAATCCCGAAATCCACCACCTTCACCGTGCCCTCTTTGTTCACCATCACGTTGCCGGGCTTGATATCCCGGTGGATGATGCCTCGCTTGTGGGCATAATCGAAGGCGCGACAGGCCTGAACGCTGTAAACCAGCTTCAGTGACACCGGCACTGCGGAACGCTTTTCGATAAGCTGGTCCAGGTTCTGTCCGTCCACCAATTCCATGGCGATGAAAGGAGTGCCGCCCTCGTCCCCCAGGTCATGGATGGTGACGATATTGGGATGTTGCAGGGAACCCGCCGATTGCGCCTCGCGATAGAAGCGTTCCAGCAGGTTGGGATTGTCGGCCACACTGGTGGTCATGGTCTTCAGCGCTACCATGCGGTTGAGGATGGGGTCCCGGGCGCGGTACACGATCCCAAACGCACCCCGGCCTAACTCTTCGAGCAGTTCGTACTTGCCGAGCTTTCTCAGATCACACCCCCGCAGCGCCCGGACCAGGAAGGCCGATCGGAACTCCCGCGAGGAACACGAAAAAATGGGCTGGGGGCCTTGCCCAACAAGCACGGGGAATTCTTGGTCATAGAACCGCAAATCATGACGAGTGGGGGGACAACGGAGGGAGACTCACCCCCCGGTCAGTTAGGAGCGCGATAAATACTCCCAGAAGTCGGGGAGGCTGTCAATTATGGCTTCCCCAGGACTCACCCTCGGTACAGTTGGGCGGACTAGGCTACCTGGCGATGATGGTCAAGGGTTTGCGT
>JBIOFT010000139.1:0-9948 GCA_044447375.1 Terriglobales bacterium
ATGCATGAAGGCCCTAACGGCACGACTGAAGTCGTGCCCTGACACGTTCCGCCCAGGACGTATTTCGGTGCGAATTGGAGGCTTTCCCAGCAATTTGCTAGATCTCGAACTCCAGCTTCAGCCCGTCGTGCGCCAGGCGCACATTTGCGGGCAAGGAACGGTTGGTTTCGGCGTGGCCGAGATCGTGCGAGATGTGGGTGAAGAAGGCGAGCCGCGGCTGCAAGCGCTCCACCAGGCGCACCGAGTTTTCCAGCGTCGAGTGGGTGGGGTGCGGGCGGCGGCGCAACGCGTCCAGGAACAGGATGTCCAGCCCGGTGAGCTGGGCCATGGATTCTTCCGGAATCTCGCTGAAGTCGGTGACGTAGGCCGCCGATCCGAAGCGATAGCCGTGGATCTCCTCCGACCCATGCATCACCTTCACCGGCAGAAAACAGGCGCCGAACAGCTCCACCGGCCCGCTGATCTCGTGGAGATGCACCTCGGCCCGGCCGCCGTAGTTGTAGTCGCCTTCGAAGATGTAGCTGAAGATGTGCCGCAGGCGCTCGACCACCGGCGCATGGCCGTAGAGCGGGATCTTGCCGTCGCGCCAGAAGGTGAGCGGGCGCAGGTCGTCGAGTCCCAGGATGTGGTCGGCGTGGGCGTGGGTGTAGAGCACCGCGTCCAAGTGGCGGAGGCCTTCGCGGATGGCCTGCTGGCGGAAGTCGGGGGTGGTGTCGATGAGCACGGTGTGGCCTTCGTACTGGACCAGCACCGAGGGACGAGTGCGGCGGTCATGCGGGTCCGGCGAGCTGCACACCGCGCAGGTGCAGCCGATGGTCGGCACCCCCATGGAAGTGCCGCTGCCCAGCACGGTCAGCACGGCTTTCATTTTGGCTTGCCGCCGGGCGCCGACAGGTCGGGCGGAGCCTGCCGCGCCAGCGCGTTGGTCAGCTCCACGAAGCCCATGCGCAGCTCGTAGAGGCAGTTCTGCAGCAGGTGCTGCTCCTGGTCGGTGAGATTGCCTTTAGTCTTCTCCTGCAGCAGCCCCAGGGTGTCGATGGTCTGCTTGGCGCCCAGCAGGTCGGCCACGGGCTGCTGTCCTTCTTCGTGCACCAGCCCCATTTGCATCATGGCGGTCATGTAGAGAGAGGCCGCCAGGCGCTCGAAGTTCATTTCGTAGTCCTGGGGCGTGCGCCCGCGGAAGGCGTCCCGTTCGAACTGCTTGCCGGAATCGCGATAAGCGTTGTCCTGCGCCTGCTGCTCGACCGCTGACGGCGCCGGCGGCACGGTGGGTTCGTCCGCGGGCGGAGGGGCAGCCTCTTTCGTGGAAACAGGCGCTGCTGGCGGATCCGGCAGTTTCTGCGCCGGCCGCTCCTCGTCCGGCGTCTCCGGACGCAGTTCGCCTTCGGAAGTGAATTTCCGCTTGTCGGTGACTACGAATTCGCTTTTCTTGTCTGTCATGGGAAAACAGTTGTCAAATGTTGAACGGCAGCTCCGCCACCTTGGCCTGCACCCCGCCGACCTCGATCGCCGTACCCGGTCCGCCGGCCTCGCGCCGCAGATATCCCAATCCCACGGCCTGGCCCGAAGGCAGCACCGCCACGCTGGTAATTTCCCCCACCTCGCGCCCTTCGCGCTCGATCTTGGTACCCACCGGCGGCGGCGCCTGGCGGTCGAAATCGAAGCCGGTGAAGCGGCGATGTACGCCACCTCTCGCGCGGATGCGCTCCACAATCTCCTGCCCGATATAACAGCCCTTGCTGAAATTGAGCGCCTGCTCCTGGCTGGTCTCTTGGGGCAGATCGCGCTCGCGGATATCGATGCCATAGCGCGGAATGCCGGCCGTGATCCGCCACATTTCCAGCGCCTCGGCGCCCGCTGGGGTTGCGCCCGCCGCGGCCAGCGCTTCCCACATCCCGCCGGCGTTCTCCGGCGACAGCCAGATCATAAAACCGCCTTGCAGGGTGCGTACCAGCGAGAGCGCAACCTCGTGCCACATCCGGTCTTCGACCTCGAGCGGCTGCAGTTCGCCGGGCTCGAAGCCGGCCCGCGCCAGCACGTCTTTGGAATTTGGGCCTTCAAGACCCAAAGCCGTGATCACGCCTTCTCCGGCTTCGGAGAGCACCACCTGGTCCATGATGATGTATCTCTTCAAAAGCTGCGCCAGCTTCCCCGCCTGCGCGCGGTCGGTGTCGATCAGGAACGATTCGCCGCGGTTGAAGACGTACATGTCGCCCAGGATGTGCCCTTGCGGGTTCAGCACGAAGCTGTACACGCCGTGCGCGGGCGCCAGATCGCGGATGTTATTGCTGACCATGCCATTCAGCCAGCGCGTACGGTCACGGCCGGTGACCACCATTTTCGCGCGCCACCCCAGGTCAAAGATTCCGCAGCCAGTACGCAGTGCGGCCAACTCTTCCTGCGGGGAAGAGAACAGGGCCGGGGTCTGCGCGCCACAGTATTCGACCAGGCGGCCCGCCGACGGGAGCTTGTGGTTCAGCGAGGTTGCCATCATCTCAAGAGTTCGATTATAGCGAATGCCGGGCGATTCGAGGTGCCACACCGAAAGCTGGAAACTTCGAAGGCGAACCTGCTATGGTTTTCCGCCGTGCCTGCGAAAAAGAAGATCGCCGTCGTTCCCGGCGACGGCATTGGCAAAGAAGTCACCGCGGAAGCCGTCAAGGTGCTGGGCGCCACCGGCGCGCCGCTCGCACTCACGCCCTTCGACTGGAGCGCCGACCGCTATCTCCAGGACGGGGTCACCATCCCCGCCGACGGCTTCACCATGCTGGCGCGCGATTTCGACGCCATCCTGTTCGGCGCCCTGGGCGATCCCCGCGTGCCCTCGAACCTCCACGCCAAGGAAATCCTGCTGGGTATGCGCTTCAAGATGGACCTCTACGCCAACGTTCGTCCGGTCAAGCTGCTCGACGCGTCGCTCTGCCCGCTCAAGAACGTCGAGCCGGCCGACGTGGATTTCGTCATCGTCCGCGAGAACACCGAGGGCGTCTACATGGATATGGGCGGCGTCTTCAAGCCGGGCACGCCCGATGAGGTCGCCACGCAGGAGGACATCAACACGCGCAAGGGCGTGGAGCGCATCATTCGCTTCGCCTTCGAGCTGGCCAAGAAACAGCGCCGCAAGAAGGTGCTGATGGCCGACAAGTCCAATGTCATGACCTACGCCGGCGGGCTCTGGCAGCGCGTCTTCAAGCAGATCGGCGAGGAGTATCCGGGCATTGAGCGCCAGCACATGTTCGTGGACGCGCTCTGCCTGCACATGGTCCGCGATCCGCGGCAGTTCGACGTGATCGTCACCAACAACATGTTCGGCGACATCATCACCGACCTGGCCGCGGCGTTGCAGGGCGGACTCGGCGTGGCCCCCAGCGGGAACATTCATCCCGGGCGCACGTCGCTGTTCGAGCCGGTGCATGGCTCGGCGCCGCCGTTTGCGGGCAAGAATATCGCCAACCCCGTGGGCGCCATCCTCAGTGCTGCCCTGATGCTGGAGTTCCTGGGCTTGAATGCCGAAGCCGAGCGCATCAACGCCGCGGTGCTGGAGTCAGTGAAGCAGAAGAAAACCACGCAGGATATCGGCGGGACGCTGGGCACACGCGAGGTGGGGGACTGGATCGCGGCAAAGGTTTGAAAGTCCACCACGGAGGCACGGAGACACGGAGGAGAACAGAATTCAATTCTCTGTGCCTCTGTGTCTCCGTGGTGACTTGCCGACGACCGACGACCAACGACCAACGACCGGTTCAGTTCCACATCGCCTGCAACCTTCTCAGCGCCGCCCAGGCCAGCCGGTACTGCCGGTTCAGCTCGATGGCGCGGGCATAGCACGCTTTGGCTTTCCGCCATTCCCGCCGGTGCTCGTATACTCTTCCCAGGTTGAAGTGCGGATAGCAGCGGGCATCGTAGCGCGGCGCGCGGATGGCCTTCTCGAACCAGGGGATGGCTTCCTCCCATTTGTCTTGCTCGATCAGGTAAGCCCCAATATCGTTGTAAGGATTGCCGAACTCGGGATCGACCCGGATCGCCTCCAGGCATTCCGCGATGGCGCGCTCGTAGTCGCCGAGGAAGGAGTAGCTCCAGCCGCGGAAAGTGTAGGCTTCGGCCGTGGGGTAGGCTTCGATCGACTGCGAGTAGAGCGCGATGGCCTCGTCGTACTGGCCGTGCATCTGACGCTCGTAGGCCTTCTGAAAATATTCCACGGCCAGCTTGCGGAGATCGCTTTCTGATGGCATAGGGCTCGACAGGAAGGATATCGACAGGAAGAATTATGACCATGGTACCCAGGTTTGACAAACCGGCGTGGACGCTGCGGACGCTTTGGATATTCGTGGTTCTTGCGCTGGCGCTGGTCTGCGGCGCGAATTCCCTCGCCGCGCAGGCCAAGTCGCAGCCCGAGGAACCGCAGACCAGGATCACTCCCAAAGAAGCCCAAGAACTCTTCCGCTCGGTCGACGAGATCCTGAACTTCGCCAGCAAGGACACCAAGCTGCCGATCAAGCATCCCGTCAAGCGTGAACTGGCTGGGCGCGAGCAGGTGCGCAAGTTCGTCGAGACCCACATGCAGGAGGACAAGGACGCGCAGCGCCTGCAGCGCTCGGAAGCTTCCATGAAGAAGTTCGGCTTGCTGCCGCGGGACTTCGACCTGGGCAAGTTTCTCCTCGATCTGCTCGAGGACCAGGTGGCCGGCTACTACGATCCCAAGACCAAAACCGTCTATCTGCTGGACTGGGTGGCGCCGGAGGCGCAGCGTCCGGTGCTGGCGCACGAGTTGACGCACGCTCTGCAGGACCAGAATTTCGGCCTCGACAAGTGGCTGAAGGTGCGCGACGACGACCAGCACGACAATCCCGACAACCTCGACGCCGGCGACGATGAGGAGCAGGCGGCACGCCAGGCCGTCAGCGAAGGCCAGGGGATGGCGGTGATGATGGACTACGTGCTGGAGCCGAGCGGCCACAGCCTGGCCGATACGCCGGGCGCGGGCGAGATCTTCAAGCAAAACACCATGGACCACATCGGCGACTCACCCATTTTCGCCAACGCTCCCATGTACCTGCGCGAGATGGTGATCTTCCCTTACACCTACGGGCTTTCGTTTCACGAGGACCTGCTCTCCCGCGGCGGCGCGGAGATGGCCTTCGCCGGGGCGTTCAAGAATCCGCCGCGCGATACCCGCGAGATCATGCAGCCGGATTCCTATCTCGATGGCCAGCACGTGGAGCCGCTGCGGCTGCCCCGGCTCGCCGACTTGCTCAAGAAAAATTACGTGGGATACGACTCCGGCTCGGTGGGCGAATTCGACGTGTACATCCTGCTCAAGCAGTACTCGGGCCCCGAGCTGGCGGAGAAGCTCTCTACGGCCTGGCGCGGCGGGGTTTACTACCTGGGGAGGAAAAAAGACGCCAAGCCGCCCAAGCCCGATGCCCCGACTCCCATGAGCGATCTGGGGCTGCTCTACGTTTCCAACTGGGCCACCCCGGAGGATGCCGGCTACTTCGCCAAGGCGTACAGCCTGTGGCTTCCCAAGAAATACAAGTCGGTCGCGCCGGTGGCGGAGCAGAAAGGCCGCGCCTGGACCACCGAGCAGGGCCCGGTCTCCATCGAAGTAGCCGGGAACCGCGTGCTGGTGATGGAGGGCTTCGATGCTGCTACCGCGGCTGCCGTGCGCGCGAAGGTGTTGTCACGCACTTCGGAGTCGGCGCCACGGCCCATGCGCGATCTGGCCGCGCCGGTGTGGGCGACTCTGGGGATTCTGCATTAGAGCGGTTTCACGATTGGTGTACTTCCTAGCGGCTGTCATCCTGAGCGAGCGCGCCCGATTTTGGCGCGCGAGTCGAAGGACCCCTATTCGAAAGTTATCGTAAAGTAGGGGTGCTTCGACTCGTGCGGGCAAAACCGGCCCGCACTCGCTCAGCATGACAGAATGATCAGTAGATCGGCTATGAAGCTGCGCTAAATACGATGCCCTGGAAGCTCCAACGCGTTCCTGAACCCGAAGTGATGGACGACTCCTCGGAGGTCGAAGCCTACGCTTCGGCTGCCGCCCAAGCCTATCTCGAAAAGATCGACCGCACCTTCGTCCCCCACGTCGCGCGCCTGTTTCCTGCCGGGGACCCGCGCCTCGTGCGCGGCCTCGCGCTCGACGTTGGCTGCGGGCCGGGGCAGATTCCCATCATGATGGCGGCGCGCTGGCCCGGACTGCGCATCACCGGCCTCGACGCTGCGCCCGCCATGATCGAGCAGGCACGCAAGGACGCCGCACGCGCCAGTGTGGCTATCAGCTTCCAGGTGCTGCGCTTGGGCCCGCACGGCGAGGCCCGGCTGCCCTTCGACGATGCGTCATTCGATCTCGTGACCTCCAATTCCGTGCTGCATCACGTGGCCGACCCGGTCGCGTTCTTCGACGAGATCGCGCGCGTCGTCAAACCTGAGGGCGCGGTGCTTATCCGCGACGTCCGCCGCCCGTCCGCGCCTGGTTATCCGCTGCACGTGCGCTGGTTCGGCCGCAAGTATTCCGGAGAGATGCGGCGGCTGTATGAGGCCTCAGTCCACGCCGCCTACACCGCGGGCGAACTGCGCGACCTGTTGACCGAATCCCGCCTCAACGACGGCCGCTCGCGCGTGTTTCGCTTTCGGCTGACGCATCTGGGGATCGAGCGGAAGGCAGCGTAGGATCCCATCCCAAGCGAAGCACGCGAGGTTAGGCCTTGGCCGCTGCCGGCATTGCGTCACTTGGCTTGACGTTATGGTTCATGCGGAAGAAGTTGGTTGGGTCGTATTTGTCCTTCAACGCGACAAGGCGATCATAATTCGGACCGTAGGCTGCACGTGCAAATGTATCGCCCTCATCTGAGACGTAATTTACGTAGGAACCTGCGACAAGAAATGGACGGACTGCCTCCCAACAGTCTCGCGTCCATTGGATATTCTTTGGCGAATCGGCCGACTCTGTCCAAGTCGACCAGGCAAACAGGTTCCAAGAATGCTCTCGATGCGGGAAAGCAGTCTCGGTGACTCCAATGCGGCTGACAGCGCCGTGCCAGTGCTCGAAGAAAGGTGCAAACGTATGCGGCGACGGGCTCTTGCCCGCCCATTCTGCGATGGTCGCGATGGCCTCATCGCTCAGATCGCGAAGAAAGTTCGATTTCACGTATGTGTGCCGGCCGGGCGGGAAGAACGGTTCAAAGAAGCTCTGCATTTGTACATAGCTCATGGTGCTGATCATGTCCGCGATGGGTGGGCCGAACTTCCGTAGCGGTTGCAACACCTTCTCGCCTTCCGACAAAGAGGAACCACAGTAGCAGGCGGCCACACCGAAGACTGGAACCCCATCCGGCGTAGTAAATGCACCGCCTTGAATCACGACTTCGTCGGAGATGCTCTGCGCGAAGTCTCGGCAAAAATGTAAAACCTCGCCGGTCTTGCTGACCGGGTGTAAGAGGGCCCCGCCTAATACCGGGCCCACTTCGTGCAGCCGATACTCGAGCGACGTAACGACGCCAAGGTTTCCACTGCTGCCGCGCACTCCCCAGAAGAGATCTTCATTTTCTTGCGCGCTGGCGGTGCGCAGACGACCGTCCGCGGTCACGATGTCTACGCTTGTTACGTTGTCGAGTGCCAGGCCATACTTCGCCATCAAATTGCCAAATCCGCCGCCGAGCGTGAGGCCGGAAATGCCGGTGGTTGGCACCACCCCTAGAGTCGTCGCTAGACCAAACGCCTGCGTCTCGCGGTCAAACTCGCCGAGCTTGAGGCCAGGCTCCGCACGAGCCGTTCGCCGCGCGGGATCGACCCGCATGCCCTTCATCGCCGACAGATCAATCATCAGGCCGCCGTCACAGACCGATTTGCCCGCCACGCTGTGTCCTCCGCCCCGCACCGAAACAAGCAGGTCGTGTTCGCGGGCGAAATGGACACATGCGATTACGTCGGCGGTGCCGGCGCAGCGCGCAATAACCGCTGGTCGGCGATCGATCATCGCGTTCGGGACGGTACGCGCGGCATCGTAGCCCGGTTCCCCGGAACAGAATGACTGGCCTCGAAGTGATTCGCGGAATTTCTGCACGACGGATTGGGCGATCATCACAGGGCCCCTCAACGTTGAGAGTGGGCGGATTGTACTGCTAGAAGCCGCCCCGTAAAAGGGCATACCCGAGGGGCGGGATAATGTCGGAGTAAACCGAAGCTCAGGTCCATGCCCGTCATGTTCTCGCCCTTGCTCCGTGGCGAAAAGCGCGTTCTGTATAATCGCCAGTTCCGCATCGCACGTAAGGAGCGCGTTTGGCGCAAGCAGAAATCGGCATCATCGGCGGCAGTGGCTTGTACTCCATGCCCGGGCTCACCGACACCCGGGCCTTTCCGGTTGATACTCCCTTCGGACCGCCTTCGGAGGCTTACGTTCTGGGTACGCTGGAGGGCCGCCGCGTCGCCTTCCTGGCGCGCCACGGACGCGGCCACCACATCCTGCCCAGCGAACTGAACTTCCGCGCCAACATCCACGGCTTCAAGCAGCTCGGCGTGGAGCGCATCATGTCGATCTCCGCTGTGGGGTCGCTCAAAGAGGAACACCGGCCGCTCGACTTCGTCATTCCTGACCAGTTCTTTGACCGCACCAGCAAGCGCGTCTCGACCTTTTTCGGCGACGGCATCGTGGCCCACATCTCGTTTGCCGACCCGGTCTGCCCGGAAGTTTCCGGCGTGCTCGAGGCGGCGTGCTGCCAGGCGGGCGTGAACGTCAAGCGCGGCGGGACCTACGTCTGCATGGAAGGCCCGCAATTTTCCACCAAGGCGGAGTCCAACGTTTATCGCAGTTGGGGCATGGACATCATCGGCATGACCAACCTGCAGGAAGCCAAGCTGGCGCGCGAAGCCGAGCTTTGCTACGCCACCGTCGCCATGGTCACGGATTACGACTGCTGGCATCCGGCGCACGAGTCCGTCACCGTCGAGCAGGTGGTCGCCAATCTGCAGAAGAACGCGGAGAATGCCGCCGAGGTCTTGCGCCACGCAGTTGCGGGCATGCTCCGGACGCGCGGCTGCAAGTGCGGCCAGGCGCTGGCCGCCGCCATCCTCACCGAGCGCGACAAGATCCCGCCCCACACCCGCCAAAAACTCAGCTTGTTGCTCGACAAATATCTAGGCGAACCGGAGGGAGCGTAGCGATGGCGCTGCTGGTTGTGGGTTCCATGGCGTTCGACAGTATCAAGACTCCGCGCGGACAGGTGGACCGCATTCTCGGCGGCTCGGCCACCTACTTCTCGCTCGCCGCCAGCTATTTCACCGAGGTGCGCGTGGTGGCCGTGGTGGGCGACGATTTCACCGCCGAGCACGAAGCCGTGCTCACGCGCCGCGGCGTGGCCACCGACGGCATCGAGCATGCCCGCGGCAAAACGTTTTTCTGGTCGGGAGAGTACGGCGACAACTTTAACGAGGCCAAGACCCACTGCACCGAGCTGAACGTCTTCGAAAATTTCCACCCGCGGATCCCTCAGAAATTTATCGATACCGAATTTCTCTTCCTCGCCAACATCGATCCCGTGCTGCAGGCCGGAGTGCGGCGGCAGATGAACCACGCGCGCCTTGTGGGCGGCGACACCATGAATTACTGGATCAACGGCAAGCCGCAGGAACTGGCGGAGACGCTGAAGCTCATCGACGTGCTGCTGATCAACGATACCGAGACCAAGATGCTGGCCGGCGATTCCAGCCTGCCGCGCGCCGCCAACAAAGTTCTGGCCCGCGGGCCGCGCGGGCTGGTGGTCAAGCACGGCGAATATGGCGCGACCATCTTCTTCCGCGAGGGCGCGTTCGGCATCGGCACGCACCCCTTCCGCGCTCCCGCCCTGCCCATCGAGGAGGTGCGCGATCCCACCGGCGCCGGCGATTCCTTCGCCGGAGGCTTCATGGGATACATCGCTTCGCAGGGCGAGCTGAACCGCGAGGTGCTGA
>JBIOFT010000140.1:0-9881 GCA_044447375.1 Terriglobales bacterium
AGTCGAAGCACCCCTACTTGTGCAACATCTTGGGAGTAGGGGTCCCCTTCGACTTCGCTCAGGGCAGGCTTTCGACTCGCGCGCCAAAGCTTGTCCTGAGCGAGGCCGAAGGGTCGGGCGCGCTCGCTCAGGATGACAGTACTGTACTTAGCCGGCGCCGCCGTACTCCACCTGGTTCTGCGAGGCCTGAGGATCGCCTTCCGAGTTGTCCTGCCGGTTCTTCGGCTGCGACTGTTTTCCCGCTGCGGGCATGCAATCGCTCTTGGTCGAAGAAGCGTGGTCCATGGGCCCGTCGGCACTGTTGCGTGCCACCTGCGTCTCGGTTTGCGTCGATTGCGGCTGCGCGTCCTTCTTCTGCTCGGCTGCGGTGGCAGCCGTGGCCAGCGAGAACAGGACCGCGGTGATCAGAAATGCGTTTCGCGTTGTGATAGCTCCTTTTTTTCTGGTGGCGTGTTCGCCACTCATCGGTGCTAACCGGAAAGCGGACTGTTTATTCCCGGAAGGCGAGATTGGCTCAGGACAATCGAATGAAGACTCGGAAAGCAGCCCCGTTGGGGGAAGCACCAAAGTAATCCCCTGCCGCAACCGGCGTACCCTGCATCCTAGAATTAGGGTGTACTTTAGTGGTCGGAGGGCAGGGTTTTGCCCTCCGGGCGCGGAAAGTCGCCGTGTTATACTGCGGATAATCTCTCACTCCGCAGGTGGGGAATCACACGCGAGGGTATTGGCATCATGGCACGCAGTTCGTCTCGTCGCTTCGTTTTCCTGGTGGTTTTCGTTCTCGTTCTTTGTGGATTCCTGGGAGCCCTGTTCGGGCAGAAGGTCAGCCCGGCCGCTCCCGGCAGCGATGCCGAGGTGCGCGACAGCCTGCGCACCTTCACCCAGGTTTACGACATCGTGGAGCAGAACTACGCCGAGCCGGTGAACCCGGACAAGGCCATCTACAACGGCGCCATCCCGGGCATGCTGCGGGTGCTCGATCCGCACTCCAACTTCTTCGATCCCAAATCCTATGCCCTGCTCCGTGAAGAGCAGCGCGGCAAGTATTACGGCGTGGGGATGACGGTGGGACCGCGCAATAATAAGGTCATCGTGATCGCGCCCTTCGTGGGCACGCCCGCGTACCGCGCCGGCATCCGCCCGGGCGACATTATCGTGGCGGTGGATGGCAAACCCACCGACAACCTGACCACCAGCGAAGTCGCCGAGATGCTGAAGGGCCCCAAGGGCACCACGGTGCGCATCACCATCCTGCGCGAGGGCTCGGAGAAGCCGCTGGACTTCAGCGTGGTGCGCGACGAGATCCCCCGCGCCAGCGTGGACCTGCACTTCATGATCAAGCCGGGCATCGGCTACATGCACGTCTCCGGCTTCAATGAGACCACGGAGACCGAAGTCGGCCAGGCGCTGCAGCAGTTCGGCGAGCTCAAGGGCCTGGTCCTCGACCTGCGCCAGAACCCCGGCGGCCTGCTGAGCGAGGGCGTGGGCGTGGCCGACAAGTTCCTGAAGAAGGGACAGGTCATCGTTTCCCACCACGGGCGCGCTTCGGCGGAGAAGGTTTATCGCGCCAGCCACGGCAACGGCGGCAAGGACTATCCGCTGGTGGTGCTGGTGAACCGCGGGACGGCCTCGGCAGCGGAGATCGTCGCCGGCGCCATCCAGGACCACGACCGCGGCCTGGTGGTGGGCGAAAACACCTTCGGCAAAGGCTTGGTGCAGACGGTCTATCCGCTTTCGGAGAACACCGGGCTGGCGCTGACCACCGCCAAGTACTACACCCCCAGCGGACGGCTGATCCAGCGCGACTATACCGGCCTCTCGCTCTACGACTACTACTACAACAAGGGCGACGCCGATGCCGGCAACCACGAGGTAAAGCTCACCGACAGCGGCCGCACGGTGTACGGCGGCGGCGGCATCACGCCCGACGTCAAAGTCGCCACCCCCAAGAGCAACAAGTTCGAGGATTCGCTGCTGCAACACTACGTTTTCTTTAACTTCGCCAAGCATTACCTGATCAATCGCCACGTTTCGCGCAGCTTCGAGGTGGACGACCAGGTGATGAGCGAGTTCCACAAGTTTCTCGACGACCAGAAGGTGGCCTACACCGAAGCCGATCTGCTCGAAAACACTGACTGGATCAAGAGCAACATCAAGAGCGAATTGTTCATCTCCGAGTTCGGCCAGCAGGAAGGGCTGCGGGTGCGCGCGGAAACCGATCCCCAGGTGCTGAAGGCGCTCGACCTGCTGCCCCAAGCCAAGGCCCTGGCCGACAACGCCAAGAAGATCGTGGCCGAGCACCAGAACAAGCCGTTCAGCCAGCGATAGTTGATCTCAATTTGGAATCAGGGCCCGCAGAGATGCGGGCCTTTTTGCTGCGCGAAAAATCCACCACAGAGGCACAGAGGACGCCAGAGCAGGTTCACAGTGGCTGTACCTATTTCGCTGTCATGCTGAGCGAGTGCGGGCCGCTTTTGCCCGCACGAGTCGAAGCACCCCTACTTGCGCGAGATCTTTCGAATAGGGGTCCTTCGACTCGCGCGCCAAAAGCGGGCGCGCTCGCTCAGGATGACATTAGTTGCGAAATTCTCCGTGCCTCCGTGCCTCCTCGGTGAAATCGCAAATCGCCAATCACAAATCACCAATCCTACTTGTTGATGTCCTCCTTGGCTTCCAGCCGCCGCACCAGGCCTTCCAGATAGGTCTTCTGCTGCGGGTCGGCGGCGCCGGCCACGGCCAGCTTCATTTCCTTGACCGCGTTGTCAAAGTCGCCGCCACCGCAATAGACGCGCGCCATTCCCGTGTGCACCACCCAAGCGCTTGGGTACTTCGCGGCGTTGGAGCGGAAGATGGCGAAGGCTTCGTCCTGGCGCTTGTCGTTCTGGAGCCCGCGGGCGTAGAAGTGCACCTGCAACGCCGTGCCTTTCTCGAACGCCTTGTTGCGGAAGGCCAGCGCGTCGTCCTTCTTGTCCAGCCGCTCGAGCGCCTTCGACTTGGTGACGAGGTTCTCGAAGCGCTCTTCGTTTTCGATGGATTTGTCGGCGTACTTGAGCGCCACCTGCGGGTCGAGCTTGTTGTCGAGCACGTAGTTGGCGGCTTCGTCCCAGCTAACCCAGATGTACTGCGAGAGGCTGCGAAGTTGCTTCGGCAGGCTCTGCTCGACCAGGTGCGGCACGTCCACGCTGACTTTGAAGGGCACCGCGACCTTGTCCCAGCGCAGCGTGACCAGTGTCGAATCGGGCTTGAGCTGGTCGAAATCGTAGGTGAGGGCGTCGTGGAAGTCGGAGGCTTGCGGCTTCACCGTCACCCGCAGCGCATCTTCTTTCTGGTCGTAGGTGAAAGCTCCCCAGGAGGTGTAATTCTTCGAGAAGACGATGGTCCAGTCATTCTCGGTGGGGATCATGGACAGGCCGTAGATGCCTTTCTCCAGCGGCTTGCCCTCGACCATCACGGGGTCGCTGAAGGCGATGGTGGTGTTCTCATTGGCGCCGGCGCGCCAGACTTGTCCGTAGGGGACGAGCGTGCCCCACACCTTGCGGTTGTTCACCAGGGGACGGTGGTAGTTAATGGTGATGTCAGTGATGCCGAGGCGTTGCGAGACCACGGCATGCTGGCTCTGCCGCGGCGTGTCCAGCACCATGGACTGCGCCGCGCAAAAGCCCGCGACCACGAGCACCACGACGAGCAGAAAAACGGGACGGTAATTTCGCACCGAGAGCCTCCTTTCGAGGACAGAAGAGATGTCAGAAGCTTTGAGCCCACACCCACGGTTGCCGGTTAGACGGGAAGCCTTGCGCGCCGTTAGCAGAAATTAGCGCCAGCGGTCCACGCATTCCCACCAGAGCAGGCGCGTCCACTCATTCAGGGTCACTTTGGCCCACTCACGGTGGCGCCACCAGCGCACCCCGAACTGGTCCGGCTCGACGGCGCCGGCCACACCGATCGGGCGGTCGGGGTAGGCGTGACGAAACATGCTGAGCGCGCGGCGGGTGTGGTATTCCGACGTGACCACCAGCACGCTGCGCGCGCCCACCGCATCCAGGCAGCGCCGCGCCTGCCGGGCTTCGTCCATGGTGGAGAGCGCCGACTCCCGGCAGACCGAAACCGAAGCGGCGATCTCGGCCGGGAGCGTGTGGATGTATTGCTCCGCGACTTCCGCCGCCGTCCAGTGGTACAGGCGCACATCAGGGGAAGCGTCGAGCAGGACGCGGGGAGCGTAACCCTGCCGCAGCAGATCAAGCGCGAGCGCCGGACGACGGTCGGTCTCGCCCACCAGCACCACGATGGCATCCGCGTGGCGCAAATCGCGCACCACCAGGATGCGCCCGGCATTGAGAGCGAAGGCGATCATTGCCACCACGACGGCGAGCAGGACAATTTTGCGCATGCTACCTGGCCGGCGCGGCCGCAATCGGCTTCTTCAGTTCCTCGGTGACTTCGGGCGGCAATTTCTCAAAGCGGCTCAACACCAGCACCACCTGCCAGATCTCGCTGTCGGTCATGACGCCGCCCCAGGCTGGCATAGCGGTCCAGCGCACGCCATGCTTGATGATGTAGAAGTTCTCGTGGTCGGGCAGGTCGGGAGCCTCTTTCATGAATTGCGGCACCCGGGGATAGAAAGAGCGTCCGTAATCGCTGTCGGGGTTGACGGGACTGCCGTGGCAATCGGAACACTTGTCGCGATAGAGGCGCGCGCCCGCCAGCAGGTTCTCCGGCGTGACCGGCAGCGGATTCTTCTGCTGAGGAGCGTGGCGCTCGGTGGACTTATCCATCGCGGTCCCGGCGATGCTCTTCTCCACCGCCGAGGGCGCCTGGTCGGCGCGCAGGTCGAGCAATCCCAGCCGGGCGTAGACATACACGCCCGCTGCCAGCGCAATCGCGCCCACGATAATGCCACGGAGGAAATTGTTCATGCAGCTCTCCTGGTCAGGCGATCACTAGCCTACGGCAGGCCAGCAAAAAAAGAAACGCCGGCGCTTGGCGATTACAAATCCGTCACCGAGGCACGGAGACACGGAGGAGGAATGATTGTTCCTGGGGCGACGCAGCGGATCCCCACCAGACTCCAGACCCGTGGAGCCTGCCCTGAGCGGAGTCGAAGGGGCCGAATCAACTTAGCCCAGCGCTTCCAGCGCTGGGTGTGCGACATTCCAGGCCTGCTAAAATGGATGGGCAGCCTATAAGTCAAATGAGTGAATTCAAGCAGCAGATTCCAGCGGCGGGAGGCAAAGTAGATTTTGTTTACCGTCCCGAAGGGGGAATAGCAACTCGGATTTCTGGCCCTGCCTTTCGAGGGACGTATCTCGTGGCCGTCAGCATGGACGGGCGGTATTTGCTCGCAAGCGTACCTGCGGGTGGGCTGGGGCAGACGATGGTGTACCCCAAGCCATCCGTCCTGACGTACATCCAATCCGACGAACAAGGTATGTGGGGGAGGAACTGTCCTCGCTGCGAAAAGTATTTCCGCACTAATCACGTAATGGACCATGCCTGCTGCCCTTACTGCGCTGCGGGAGCACCGAGTCTTGCCTTCATCTCAAAGGCACAACACACTTACATCCAAGCTTTCTATGACGCATGGGCGCGGGCGTACCTCGGAAAGACGAATACGTCCCTCGATGTGGCAGCCATTACCGACCAGACTCCGGCGTGGCACTACTCGGAGGAGAAGCAGCAGGTTCACTTCAAATGCGACACGCCGGATTGCCAGACCGAAACCGACATGCTGGGCGATGGTTATGGCTATTGCCCACGGTGCGGGAGAACAAACGCCCGCAAGTTGTTCACCGAATTTATGGACGAGATGTTAACCCGTTTGGAAACGACCAAGAACACGGTTTCCGATGAAAAAGAGCGAGGCACCATTTGGGAAGAGATGACTGTGAAGAGTATTTCCAAATTTGAAGCCCTGGCCAAGCACCTTCGACGCAGACTGCTGTGCCTTCCAATGACCGCGAAGAGGAGAAAACAATTAGAGGACCTAACTTTTCAAAGACCCCTGCAGGCAGATAAGTCGTTGGTGGAGTGGTTCGACATCGGCGTGCTGGAATGGGTCGGAAACGACATAACCCCCAAGCGGACGGTGCCAACAGACTCTGCATTTATCACAAAGATGCTTCAAAAGCGTCACGTCTTAGTTCACAACGACGGCATAGTTGACCAAGACTATATTGACCGTAGCGGAGACACTGATGTTCGCTTGGATGAGCGCATCAGGGTACGCAGCCACGAAGCAAAGCGTTTCGTCGAGACGGTTCGTGCGATGGGCGCGAACCTTCTGGACAATGTGGAATATGGGTTCAGCGAAGGGTGACTTATGATTAGCGAGGAAGCACTCTGGTACAAACGCGGCGACCTTGTCGAGTTTAAGCTGACGCTGGCAGGCGGGACGAAAACATGCAGGGGCCTCGTATTGAACACTGCGGTTCTGTTCGGTCGCGGAGCAAGGCAGCTTTGGATACTTGACATGGACGACGCTACCCCTGAACAGGTCACCCAGTGGACAAACAAGAAGCATCTCGTGCACGAGGAAGACATCATCGGCGCCATACCCTCCGTCGTTATCGGGGCTGACACCCTCCTCCGGGACAACCCAATCAGTTGTCCCGTGCGTGATTTAAAACGGGGAGAGTGGGAAACCCCAGCCATCACTGTAACCATCCCTGTTCCCACGCCCGAAACAAAGTAGGCTGCGCTCTCGTCCCGCCGGGACTCGGGCCGGGGGCGCACGCTTACCCAGGTCTTCCGTCCTGGGCTAACGTTGGAACGGCCCCTTCGACTCCGCTCAGGGCAGGCTCTACGGGCCTGCGGCGTGGGCGCAACTGCAATGACCACGGCCCGCAGAGATGCGGGCCTTTGTTTTGAGCCGAAAATCCACCACAGAGACACGGAGCGGGGTTGTTTCGGAAACCTCCGTGCCTCCGTGTCTCCGTGGTGAAATCATTCGTCGCGGCTCGGCCTTACTTGCCGATGTCTTCGTTCCACAGATCGGGGTGCTCGGCGATGAAGCCGCGCATCAGCGCGATGCACTCGGGATCATCCAAGACGCTCACGCTGACCCCGTTCTGGGCAAACAGCTCCTCCGCGCCCTGAAAGTTGCGATTTTCCCCGATCACCACCCGCGGGATGCGTAACAGCAGGCTGGTTCCGGTGCACATGATGCAGGGGCTGAGCGTGCTGGCCAGGGTGAGCTGCGGCCAGTCGCGGCGTCGTCCGGCGTTGCGGATGCACACCACCTCGGCGTGCGCCGTGGGGTCGCCGGTCTGCACCCGCAGGTTGTGGCCGCGGGCCACGATGCGGCCGGCGGAGTCGGCCAGCACCGAGCCGATAGGCAGGCCGCCAGTTTGCAAGCCCAGCTTGGCCTCGGCCAGGGCTTCGCGGAGAAGCAATCTTTCGTCCATGGTCGCACCTCTATGCCATGCGCAGAGACGTAGCTCGCGACGTCTCAGGACGTATTGTATGGGTAGGGTCAAACGTGTATTCCGGGGGCACGGCTTGCAGCCAGCCGCCCAAACGGCGATACTGTCGGGCCACTTATGGAGGTCTTCATGCAACATGCGCCGGGTTTTCTGAAGCTGGTCAACGACGCCAAGCAGCGCGTCCGCGAAACCAACGTCGATGAGGTCAAGGCCAAGCTCGATGAGGGGGAGAAGTTCGTACTGATCGACGTGCGCGAGGAGAGCGAGTACGCCAAAGACCATCTGCCGGGTGCCATCCACCTGGGCAAGGGGATCATCGAGCGCGATATCGAGCAGCGGGTGCCCGATCCCAAGACGCCCATCGTGCTGTACTGCGGCGGCGGCTTCCGCTCGGCTCTCTCCGCCGACAACCTGCAGAAGATGGGATACACCAACGTCCTCTCGATGGACGGCGGCATTCGGGTGTGGCGGGAGAAGAGCTTGCCGCTGACGCGGGGCTAAACGGCGCGTCTCATAGGGACGCGGCGCGCGGGAAGCACAGCCAGGCTGCGGGAGCGCATCCGCGGACTGGGTTTGCGGTGGGCGTCCAGCTCCAGCATGCGCGCCAGCAGGGTCAGCCACATGCGGCCCTCTTCCCTATCGGCGGAGGCGGCCATCCGCCGCAGGGTGGCGGCGTCGCGACGCGCGATGGCATCGTGGATCTGTCGTCCCAATTTATCGTTAGCCACGAGTGGCGCTCCTCGAAGCCCGGGTGTCCTGCGCGGCCGGCCCGGGAGTGGCGGCGTACCCAGGGCCTGGACACGCGGCGCAAGGATACGCTTGCACCGCCAGTCGTGCAAGCCCGTTTTTTGTGCAATCGCAAACCGCTGAAATACCAAGGCTAACCGAATCGCATGATCGAATTGTCCACATTGGTACCATGTCATGGTAATTGCCAATGGTAAATGGCATAAGCTTCAACCAGGCAATTCACCGATGCAGAATCTAGAAGCCCTGGATGTAGAAGCGTTCTTAAACCGCTGAAAAGCTCTACAGAGTGACCCGGGTCACAATCGACGGTAAGCATCCTGTGAGCGCTGACCGCGAGTGTGTGACCCCTATCACATCCAGAGCCGCTCCCAACCCGCTACCCTGCTGCCGTCTTCCAGGGCCCTCGAACCGAATGCAACCGGCAGGCGCCGCTCCCCCAACCTGTGGCGCGAACGTCTGCGCGACCTGACACATGAGCGTCAATATTGGCTTGGACATCGGGGCGGTCAGCCTCAAACTGGCGGCCCTCGGCGCCCCGGGCGACGCCGCGCTATTCCAATCGCTGGCCGAGGAGAAGAAGGACAGCTTCTTCCCCGGGCGCTTTCCTGCCGCGAGCGCGTGGGCGGAACGTCCGCTGGTGCTCTCGCGCTATCGCCGCCTCCAGGGCAGTCCCATCCAGTCCACCTTCGATCTGCTCAAGGAGTTCTACGAGTGCGTTCCGGAGCAGGCGGTGGAAGGCATCCGCGTAACCGGGTCCGGCAGCCAGCTCATCGCCAGGATCCTGGGCATTTATTTCGAAAACGAGTTCCGCGCGTTGGCCAAGGGAGTGCGGGTGTTCTATCCGGAGGTGCGGACCGTCTTCGAGATGGGCGGCGAGGCTTCCAAGTACCTGCGCCTGGAGCCGGGGGAAGAATCGAAGTACCTGGGGATCGTGGACTATTCGGCGAGTGGGGACTGCGCCGCGGGGACGGGCTCGTTCATCGACCAGCAAGCTTCACGCCTGCTGTACTCGGTGGATGAGGTGGGCCGGGCGGCGGCCTCGGCCAGTTGTGCGGCGCGGATTGCGGGACGCTGTTCGGTGTTCGCCAAGAGCGACATGATCCATGCCCAGCAGAAGGGTTACACCACCGAGCAGATCCTGCGCGGGCTGTGCGACGCGGTGGCGCGCAACTTCAAGTCCAGCATCGTCAAGGGCCGTGAGGTGGCGCCGCCGGTGGCTTTCATCGGCGCGGTGGCGCTGAACCAGGGCGTGCGCAACGCGCTGCGCGAAGTTTTCAAGCTGGAAGAATCCCAGTTCTTGGTGCCCGAGCTACACGCCTGGATGGGAGCCGTGGGCGCGGCGCTGTTCGAAGCCGAGGAGACGCGCAAGCGCTCCTTCAAGCGCATCCATCAGCTCCAGCGGCATGCCGCGGCCAAGCGCAGCTTCGCCGGCAGCGATCCGCTCTCGATGGAACAGGTCGTGCTGCTGCGCGATCGCGTGGACGACACGCGCCAGCTCGCGCCGGGCGAGATCGTCGACGCCTATCTCGGGATTGACATCGGCTCGGTGAGCACCAACCTGGTCGCCATCGATGCGGCCGGCAACGTGCTGCACGAGATCTACCTGCGTACTCAGGGGCGGCCCATCGAAGTGGTGAATCAGGGACTGGCGGAGATCCAAACCGTGCTGGGGCCGCAGCTTCGTATTCTCGGCGTCGGCACCACCGGCTCCGG
>JBIOFT010000141.1:0-9760 GCA_044447375.1 Terriglobales bacterium
GCTTCGGAAGGAGCGCATTACGCCCGCTTCCATCCGGGAAAAAGGCAAGGAATTCTCTTTGCCCACGTTCGGCCGCGGCAAGGTCAAGGTCAAGGACGTGGCAGTGTTCTTCCGGCAGTTTTCGGTGATGATCGATGCCGGCCTGCCCTTGGTCCAGTGTCTGGAGATTCTCGGCGCCAACCAGGAGAACCCGACGTTCCAGAAAACCCTGAACACGGTGCGGACCACGGTGGAAGGCGGCGCCACGCTGGCCAACGCCATGCGCCAACACCCCGTCATCTTCGACGACCTGACCACCAACATGATCGAGGCGGGCGAAACCGGCGGTATTTTGGACATCATCCTGCAGCGGTTGGCGCAATATGTCGAAAAGGCGGTCAAGCTGCGTTCGGCTATCAAGTCGGCGTTGATCTACCCGGTGTCGGTGGTTTCGATCGCCGTGCTCATTGTGGGCGCCCTGCTCAAGTGGGTGGTGCCCATCTTCGCCAACCTGTTCGTCGGACTCGGAGTCGCGCTGCCCCTGCCGACGCGAATGGTCATCGGTCTGAGCGCCCTGGTCGGCCACTTCTGGTGGTTCTTTATCGTGGGCATGGTCGGCGCGGTGTTCGGCATCAAGCAGATCAGGAAGGACCCGCGCGGCCGTTACCTCTTTGACGCCATGCTGCTGAAGCTCCCGGTCATGGGCGTGCTGCTGCGCAAGATCGCCGTGGCCCGCTTCACACGGACCCTGGGTACCCTGATTACGTCGGGCGTCCCCATCCTGGAAGGCCTGGCCATCACCGCCCGGACCTCGGGCAACGCTGTGCTGGAAGAGGCGCTGATGAAGGTGCGCAAGGCCATCGAAGAAGGCCGCACCATCGTCGATCCGCTGCGCGAATGCGGAGTGTTTCCCAACATGGTGACGCAGATGATTGGCGTCGGCGAAGCCACCGGCGCCATGGACGCCATGCTGCAGAAAATCGCCGACTTTTACGAGGACGAAGTGGACGCGGCCACCAAAGACATGCTGGCCATGCTCGAGCCCATCATCATCGGCATGCTCGGCCTGAGCATCGGCGGCATCGTGGTTTCGCTGTACTTGCCGCTATTCTCGATGATTTCGAAACTGGCGGGATAGAACGAGTCGCGAGTGGCGAGTCGCGAGTAGCGAGCAGAAGAGAGTACAAGGTGTGACTCGCCACTCGCCGCTCGCTTCTCGCCACTGACGACGAACTCCGAACTACGAATTCAATGTACTCCCTGTCCGATGAGCGGAACTGGCTGACCTGGCTGGTGAAGGTCCGCATCCTCATTTTGACCTTCCTGCTCGGGATTGAGCTGGCGGTCATCCGGCTGACGCCCAGCCCCTTGCCCATCGCGCTTTTTCTGACCGCGATGCTGCTGTGGTTTGTGCTGTCGCTGTTTTTCCTGTCGCTGGTTTCCATGTGGAGCGAGCGCCGGCTGCAGGCCATGCTGCAGGTGCTCAGCGACCTGGCCATGGTCACCCTGATCGTTCACCTGACCGGCGGCATCGACAGCTCGCTCAATTTTCTCTACCCCCTGGTCATCATTGTCGCCTGCATGCTGCTGCCGCGGTCCTGGGGCTTTCTCAGCGCCGCCCTGGCCTTCATCCTGTTCGGGACCATCCTGGAGCTGGATTACTACGGGGTGATTCCGTCGTATTCCACGTCGCATCCCAGGCTGAAGGCGCTGCAAGTCGTCATTTTCGTCAACCTGTTCGCGTACTTCGCCATTGCCTACCTGGCCGGTCTGCTGATGACGAAGCTTCGCCAGGTGGATGTGCAGTTGAAGGACACCAGCGGGGCGCTGGAAAACCTGCAGGCGCTGCATGAGAACATCGTGCACTCCATGAGCGGGGGCGTCATCGCCACCGCGATAGACGGACGCATCACGCTGGTCAACCGCGCCGCCCAGCAGCTGCTGGAGATCTCCGAGCCGGAACTGCGCGGCCACTCCGTCGTCGAATTCTTTCAGGATCCGCTGCCCCACATCGGATCCAGCCGCAGCTGTGCCGAAGTCCGCTACAATGCCGCCAACGGATTCCGCAAGACCTTTCGCGTGACCGCGTCCGCCCTGAATGTAACCGCGCGCGGGGACCTGGGTTTCGTCTACACCTTTGACGACCTCACCGAGATCCGGCGTCTGGAGCGCGAGGTGCGCATGCAGGACCGCTTGGCCGCGGTGGGCCGTCTGGCGGCCGCCATCGCCCACGAGATCCGCAATCCCCTGACCTCGATTGCCGGGTCGGTGAGCATGTTGTCGGATGTTCCGGCGCTCACCGGCGAGCAGCGCCAGCTGCTCGAGATCGTCACCCGCGAGTCCGACCGCCTGAACAACATCATCACCGACTTCCTGGCCTATTCCCGCGGGAAACAGTATCGCTTCGAGCGGGTGGACCTGGTTCCGCTGCTCGAAGATACGCTCACCCTGCTGGAACATCGCCTGACCGCGGAGAACGCCGACATCGGCGTGGTGCGCACGTTCGCAACTTCCCAGGCTTGGGCGCTGGCGGACGGCGACAAGCTCAAGCAGGTGTTCTGGAACTTCTGCGAGAACGCGGTGCGCGCCATGAAGGAAACCGGCGGCTCGCTGACCGTGGGCCTGGCCGAGCGCGGACCCGACTGGGAACTCAGCTTCAGCGACACCGGGCCGGGGATCCAGCCGCAGCAGGCGGAAAAAATCTTTGAGCCTTTCCAGTCGAACTTCGAAGGCGGGACCGGGCTGGGTCTGGCCATCGTCTACCAGATCGTGCAGGCCCACGAGGGCAAGGTGTGGGCACGCTCGGAGGCGGGCAAGGGCAGCAGTTTCGTGGTGCGCCTGCGCCGCCTGGAGGAGAGTATGGCGGCCCCACTCGGAACGGGAGCGCAAGCCGCGACGGCAGCAGCGGCCGGCGCCGGGGGAGCAAGCCGTGGGTAACATTCTGGTGTGCGACGACGAACGCTCCATCTGCGAACTGCTCGACATCGCCCTCCGCCGCGAAGGCCACAAGGTGGAGACCGTCACTGGCGGGGAAGCGGCGCGGCGCAAGATTGAAAGCGCGCTGTTCGACGTGATCGTGACCGACATCAAGATGCCGAAGGTGGACGGGGTCGAGGTGCTGCGCTACGCTCACCAGGTTTCGCCGGAAACCGCCGTCATCCTCATGACTGCGGTGGACGACTATGAAGCTGCGGTGCAGGCGGTCAAGGCGGGCGGCGCCACCGATTACATCCGCAAGAGTCCCGGTTTGGTGGAAGAGGTCAAATTGGGCATCACCCGCGCGCTGGAGAAAGTCGCGCTCAGCCGCCAGAACTTTGCCCTGCGCCGTGACGCCGCCGCCCACAACTCGCTCGACAACATCATCGGGGCCAGCCCGGCGCTGGAAAAACTGAAGCAGACGATCCGCACCGTGGCTTCCACCAGCAGCACCATCCTGATCTATGGCGACAGCGGCACGGGCAAGGAACTGGTGGCCCGCGCCGTCCACACCTGCTCGCCCCGCGCCACCGAAGGGTTTGTCTCGGTCAACTGCGGCGCTTTCCCGGAAACCCTGCTGGAGAGCGAACTGTTCGGCTACGTCAAAGGGGCGTTCACCGGGGCCAGCCAGAACCGGCGGGGCCTGTTCGAAGTGGCCGACGGCGGCACGATTTTCCTCGACGAGATCGGCGAGATGACCATGCCCATGCAGGTCAAGCTGCTGCGCGTGCTGCAGGAGCGTACCGTGCGGCCGGTGGGCGGCACCAGCGAGATTGCAGTCGACGTGCGCGTCATCGCTTCCACCAACCGCGACCTCGACAAGCAGGTCGCCGCGGGCACATTCCGCGAAGACCTCTACTACCGCCTGAGCGTCATTCCCATCCGCGTGCCCGGCCTGCGCGAGCGCCGCGAGGACATCCCGCTGCTGGTCAACCATTTCCTCAAGAAGTACGCTCCGGCGGCGGGAAAGAGCGTGCAGCGAGTGGAGGCGGCGTCGCTGGATGCGCTCTGCCGCTATGACTGGCCGGGGAACATCCGGCAACTGGAAAACACTATCGAACGCGCGGTCGCGCTCGAAGCGGGCGACGAGCTGCACGTGGAACTTCCCGCCGAGCGGCCCAAGGCGCGGGCGGTGGCCGCGGGCGCCGAGACCGCCTTCTCGGTCCCAGCGGGCGCCGTCCTGCCCGAGGGCGTCAACATGGAAAACTACGTCACGCAGATCGAGCGCGGGCTGCTGCAGTCGGCCCTGGGACAGACCCACGGCGTGCAGGTCAAAGCCGCCGAAATACTCGGCATTTCCTACCGCTCGTTCCGCCACCTGATGAAGAAGTACGAGCTGTGACTGCAGTAGTCAGTAGTCAGTAGCCAGTGGCCAGCAGAACTTGAGACCCAGCCATTTCGAGCATTCCACGTGCAACCCTTGGAGATTTTCGCCTGCGTCAGGCGCTGGCTTTGTCGATCAGGGGAAGCGGCTTCTCGGGGTTCTGCGGCGAATCGAGTTCCAGCTGCTCCTGTCCGCTGAGCGCTGAGACTTTCCCGCGATAAGTTTTCAGGTGCCGCTGCGCGGTCTCGAAAGCTTCCTGCGCTTTGTTCAGGTTCTTGCCCACGTTTTCGAACTGGTTCTGGAAGAAGTCAAACGACTTCTGCGCCTTGGCGAGTTCGGCGCGGCTCTTCTCGAAGCGGCTGGCGACTTCGTACCATTTGTGCACCAGCGCGATGGTGTGCAGCGTCATCAGCAACGTATTGGGCGAGACGGGGAAGACGTGCTGCTGGTTCATCCAGTCGCCCAGCTCCCGGTTGCGGATCACTTCCATGTAAAGGGTTTCGCTGGGCAAATACATCAGGGCGATTTCCGTCGTGCCGTTCTCCGGCTGGATGTACTGCTGGATGCGCTTGGCTTCGGCCTTCATCACGCGCACCAGCGCGACGCGCGCCGCTTCGATCTCCGCTTTGTCGTTGCTCTCGAACAGCGCAATCACCTGCTCGCGGGGAAACTTGGCGTCAATCGGCAGCTTGCGGTCGGGGAAGTAGATGATGGCATCGGCGCGTCCGCCGCCCTCGCCCGGCGATGACTGCAGCGAAAACATGTGCGCGGGCAGGAAGTCGGCCAGCAGACGCTCCAGGCTGGCTTCGCCGAACTGGCCGCGCAGGTGGGGCAGCTTGAGCAGGTTGTTCAGATCGTTAATGGAGTGGCCGATCGCTCCCACTTCTCGCAACTGCTCCTCGGCAGCTTTCAGGTGCTCCTGCACTTTCTCGAACTGGGCGAATCCTTCCTTGATGTTCTGATCGAGCTTCTGCTGCACCTGGTCAGTGATGGTCATCAGCCTCGAATCCACGCGGTCTCGGATGGAGTCGAGACTCTGGGCCGTTTGCTGGTTGAGGCCCTGGAATTCGATCTTGAGTTGCTGGGTGGTGGCAAGAAGGGAACTGGTGAGTTCGGTCCGCGCCTCGGCCAGACGGCGCGTCTGCTCTTCCCGGCCCGAGGCGAGCTGCTGCTCGACCGCGCCGCGGATCTCCGAAAAGCCTTGCTGGATACGGTCTGCGACCTGCTGGCGGAGGTCCCCTTTAGTCTGCTCCAGGCGACTGGCCATGTCGGCAGTGCTGACACTGATCTTCTGGCCAAGGGTGGTATTAAGACTTTCGATTGCACCGGCAACGTCCGCCTTTACATCCACTTGCGAGGCGGCCGAAACGCGGCGCAGAAGCACGGCCGAAAACCCAAGCAGGACAAGGGTTCCAACGAGCACGGTAACCAGCAGCACGGTCTCCATAGTAAGTGGCTGAGCTGAATTCTAGAGGCTAGGTTGAGAGATGGAAAGCGGAACTTTGTCGCGTCTGCGCCGACCAACAAGCATCTGGTACAAGGATATGCGCTGGGCCTTGCTTCTCTCACTCGCGATGCTGGCGGGGGACCCCGGGCCCTCTGCGGCCCAATCGGCCCTGCCATCGGCCGGCGTCAGTCACCAGCAGCCCACCCCCAAATTGATCTCGGCGTCCATCCACCCCAGCAAGCCAACACCAGGCTTGCTGGGGGCCCCGCCCATGCTCTCCCCCACCGAAGACTACGACGCCGAGAAAGAACTGCTGCAACTCGCCAATGAGAAACGGCAACAAGCCGGCGCGCCGCCCCTGCGCATGGAGAAAAGCTTGAGCAAAGCGGCGCGAGCGCACGCCCGGATGATGGTCGAGAGACAGCAGCTCTCGCACCAGTTCGACAGCGAACCTGGCCTGCTCGAGCGCTTTATGGTAGCCGGGCTGCGGCTGGATCGCGCGGCAGAAAACGTCGCGTTCAACTCCAGCGCCGAAAAGGCCAACGCTGCGCTGATGCTCTCGGCGCCGCATCGGCAGAACCTGCTCAACCCGCAGTACAATGCCACCGGCGTGGCGGCCTTCTGGAGCCACGGGCGGCTCTACGTGGTCGAAGACTTCGCGCATAAGTTGCCGGAGCTCATGCCGACGTCCGCGAAGTGAGTGCGCAACCTCTCCCCACCAGCTACCTCTGAGTGCTGATTTCTCGGAGCGAACAGGCCGGGTTCATAGCTGTTTTATCCACTCATATGTTTTCATGACACGGCTGAACCGCATCTGCTGGGTGACCAAGATCGCGCGATGCAACTCCTCGTCGGAAACCGTTCCTGCGGCGTTCTTGATGGCAAGTGTGCCGGTTCCGTCGGAAAGAAACTCCACTCCGAAGCCGAGGTGCATTGCCTGGCGTGCAGTCGTGTCGCAGCACATCTGGGTCATGTAGCCGGCAATGACAACCGTCCCCACACCGCGCTCGCGCAGCCACTTCTCAAGCTCTGTGCCGGTAAAACTGCCGGGCAGCGACTTGTGGATGAGTACATCATGCGGTCGAGCCGCCACCTCCGCATGCAGTTCCCATTCCCTGCTCCCTTTGCGGAAGACGGCGGCGTCAGGCTGCGGTGACGCGTGCTGAATCGCGACCACCAGCACCCCATGGTCGCGCGCCGCGTCCATGGCACAAAGCACGTTCGCCAGACTACCCGCGGGATATGTAATGGGCAGCTTGCCCGTGAAGTATTCATTCTGGACGTCAATCACCAACAGTGCGCGTTTCGGGTTCTCAGTCACAAAAGCCATTGTAGGACAGCGCGGTCATTGGGGAGCGTCTGTGCATTGGCCGCACCCAGACCGGACCCAAGCAGATTGGGCCGCTTGACCAGCTAGCGGGCAGTGCTGTCGGGCTTCGAGCCCGATAGACTGAGTTCCGTTCAATCCAGCGTAGCCAGATAGGCGGCAATCGAGACCACAGGCGGACAGGAGTATCCGCCCCACACCTGTGCTAACCTGCGGCATCGGGCCCGCCTTCTATGGAGAACGCTCCGCGCATCCGCATCGGGACCGCCGGCTGGTCGTACAAGGACTGGGATGGAATCCTGTACCCGCCGGAGGTGACCCGGAAGAAGGTGCATCCGGTCGAGTTTCTGGCGCGCTTCTTCGACGTCATCGAGATCAACACTTCGTTTTATGGGCACATCCGGCCGGAAATAGGGCGGTTGTGGTGCCGCAAGGCGGCGGCGGTCAATCCCGATTTTCTTTTTACTGCGAAGCTGCACCGCTCGTTCACGCATTCGCCGCTGGCGGTAATGGAGCCGACCTCGGCGGCCAGCATCCGTCCGAACGACGAAGACGAAAAGCTGGCGCGGGAGGGACTGGAATCGCTGGCGGCGGAGGGCAAGCTGGGCGCGCTGCTGATCCAGTTTCCGGTGTCGTTCAAAAACACCAGCCTGAACCGGGAGTACCTGGAGCAACTGCTGCGGCAGTTTATCGAGTATCCGCGGGTGGTCGAGGTGCGGCACGAGAGCTGGAACCAGCCCGCGACCATGGCGGAGTTCGCGCGGCAGGGCGTGGGCTTCTGCAACATTGACCAGCCGCTTCTAGGGCGGTCGCTCGAGCCGACTGAACACGTGACGTCGGGGATCGGCTACGTGCGCCTGCACGGCCGCAACTATGAACATTGGTTCGAAAGCGGGTTCGACAGCGATAGCCGCGACGACCGCTATAACTATCTCTATAAGCCGGCGGAGCTGGAAACGTGGAAAGAGAAGGTGGAGGTCATCGCGCGCAAAGCCGAGTCCACGTTCGTGATTGCCAACAATCACTTTCAGGCCAAGGCGGCGGTGAATGCGCTGGAGTTGAGGTATCTGCTGAGCGGAAAGAAAGTACCGGCGCCGGAGACGCTGGTGAAGAGCTATCCGGAGCTGAGAGACATGGTTGAGATTGAGGATGCGGACGGGGGTTATTCGCTGTTGGCGTGAGGGCCGTGCCGGGGACAAGCGACCATGGTCCCGATCAATTGACCGCTGCGGGTAAAATTACTCCCCAATGCGACTTCTCGTATCGGGCTTCATCCTGTTTATATCCGGGCTCTTTCTATTTGCGCAGAACACAAGCGTCGGCGTGGACCGCGTTGTCGTGTACAAGCATGAGCGAAGGCTAGTGCTTCTCTCGCAAGGAAAGGAAATGCACTCGTACAAGGTTGCTTTGGGCAGCGAACCCGTGGGACCGAAAACTCGGCAGGGCGACCATCGCACTCCCGAGGGAGTTTACACACTCGATTCGCGAAACCCCAACAGCCACTTTTACCAAGCCTTTCACATCTCTTATCCAAACTCGAAAGACATCGCAACCGCCAAGAAGTTAGGTGTCAGTCCCGGAGGCGACATAATGCTGCACGGATTGCCAAAGGAGTATGCCTGGGTGGGGAAGGCACACGTTCTGCATGACTGGACGAACGGATGCATCGCGGTCACGAATGAAGAGATGGACGAAATCTGGAAACTGGTTCGCGTCGGCACTCCCATCGAGATCCAGCCCTGAGCCAGATAGCCGACGTAGTCGCTCAGGGCTAGGCACGATGCCCTCAGGGGCTGAAGCCTGCATTTCTTGCGACTCTGGGCGGCACGGCTGAAGGCGTGCCCTTCCTAAGAACCTTCTTGAAACCAGTAAACCAGTTCTAAGTAGTTCCCGGACTGGTGCGAAACGGATTCACGACCACGACGCCGTCGATCTGCTGGCCCGCCTGCAAGTCTTCGGTGAGCAGGAACCCGCAGGACGACATCTTGGCGGCGGCCACGATGAGCGCGTCCCAGAAAGAGAGCTGGTAGCGGTCCTGGATTTTCCACCCGCGCTCGATGACAGCGGAATCGACGGCAATCGGTTTCCACGCCATCAAGTCGCGCACTTCGGCGCGAGCATCTTCTTTGGCGGCGGGCCACTTTTGCGCGACGTTGACATAAAACTCCTGCAAGACCTGGAAGCTGACCCGTCCGCGACGGCTCTTCCACAGTTCTGCGCGCCAGGCGCGCGCCGCCCGCTGCTTGTGAGGATCCCGGTCATCCAGGGCGTAAAGGAGGACGTTCGTATCAACGAAGACGGGAGCGGTCATGAGCTTCCTCACGGGAAAGGTAACGGCCGTCCGTCTTCAGAAAAGGCTTGCGGGCAAGGGCGCGCCGCATGGCACTGCCATAACCATCCTGAGCGGCCATACGCTCTTTAAGGATGCCTGCGAGGAAACGCGAGACACTCATCTCGGCGCGGGCGGCCTCCACCCGAGCCCACCGGGCCAGGTCGACCTCCAAGGTAACGGTGACGTTTCGCAGGCGGGTTTTCATGAGGATAGTATAACACGGACTCCGTGTAACACGGACACAGTGTTCATAAAGATTTCAGAATAAGGGTGCGAAGGCGACCCGTCCTTTCCGCAGGAGAGCCGCCGAGCTTCGCTCGGCTGGACAGCCGAGGGCGGCTGTCCCTACATGGTCTCGGGCGAATCCTAAACAAC
>JBIOFT010000142.1:0-9743 GCA_044447375.1 Terriglobales bacterium
GCCTCGACCGAGCGCCGCGCCGCTTCCGGCTTCGACCGCTCAAACTCGCGCGCGATCACCGATACTCCGATCGGACACGGGTTCAGCAGGTCCGCGTAAACCGAGCCGAACAGCGCGCGATACCCGCCGTGCACCAGGGCGGTAGTGGTAACCGGCTCGTAGGAAAACAGCGCGTCCACCGCGCCCGATTCCAGGCTGGCGAGCTGGGCTTGCGGCGCCAGTTGCACGAACGAGATCATTTCCGTATTCACGCCGTGTTTTTTCAGGAACGTGACCAGCATCTTCTGCGGCGCCGTGCCCGGAAACACTCCCATCTTCCTGCCCTGCAGGTCCTGCACGCTGTGGAGATTCGAATTCTCTTTCACGATGATCTTGTCCAGCGCATTGTTCTGATTCATGCGGCTGTGCGAGAACACACGCACCAGGCCCGGGTGCTGGATCTCCAGGTGAATGATCGGGATGATGGAAACTCCGGGCAAGAGGTCCGCCTGGCCGGCCACCAGCGCGTTCACCAGGTCGTTGCTGCTGTTCAGCGACAGCATCTCGACCTTTAGGTGCTCCTTCTCGAACAGATGTTGCTCCTGGACCACGAACACGGGCAGGCTGGGAATAATGGGCAGGTAGGCAATCCGCACTTCACCCGGCGCCCGGTGGGATGATCTCCAAAGCCCGACAGCCGCCGCGGCAAGAACGACCGCGATGCCCACCGGCAATAGCCTGGATCGCATAGATTCACCATCCTGCGCCGAGACCGAATCGCTGGCCTGGGAAAAGCGCATCATAGCCCACTTGCGCGCGCCAGCGAAACACGCGGGCTTTCCTGGTTGCGCGGCGAGGGGAGTCGTAATAATCTGCGCTCGATTTCGGCTCACACCATTTCCCCAGGAGCAGAGCCATGCCCACCAAGCCCAGGCCGTCCAGGAAGACACCGGCGAAAATCCCGGTCCCGGCCACGGCCTTAGACGCCCAGATCATCCTGCAGTTATACGAATTGCGACGTGAAACAGAAATGCGCAAGGCCCGGAACTTCATCTCCGCTGAGTTTTGGCCGGAAGCCGCCGAGGACACGCTGCGGATCGCGCGCTCCTATCCCAGCCCGGAAAACACGTGGCTGCGCCAGGTGACCAGCTACTGGGAGATGGCGGCGTCGTTCGTGCTGCGCGGCGCGTTGCATGAAGGCCTGTTCTTCGACGCCAGCGGTGAGATGTATTGCGTCTATGCGAAATTCAAGCCCTTCCTGCCCGAGATTCGCCAGAAGCTCCCCTATTTCCTGCTCACCGTGGAGAAGGTGATCCTGCGAACACTAGAGGGACGGCAGCGCCTGGAGCGGCTGGAGAGAAGCCTTTCCCGGCGCCGCCAGAAGCTGGCGGGGCGGCGTGCTGCCGTGGCCGCAACCTCTGCCGGTTTCAATTAGCCGGCGGCTCACAACACACGGTGACGGCTGTCACGGCATTCATCCCCGCGATGGCGGATGATCAACCCAGCGAGCAGCGAAAAAGATACTGTCCCGCCTGAGCACTGCAGCAGCGAAAAAACACTGCTGCGCTGGCCGCCTGTCTCCGCGGCCCCCACACTTCACTTCAGGTTAGATCAACCTTAGAGGGGGAGGTATGGGTGCTCCAGTCACTCATCCATTTTCGGGTCAGGCACACGTGCGGATTGCGAGCGCGCCCCCTTGCTCCTGGCCGGCCCGCTGGAGCTGGCGCTCCTCGGAAATTCCGCGATGGCGCGGCTTCGCCCGTGTGCCGCACTACCTTGTTTAAGGAGGAGGTTATGGCTGACGTGTACACCTGCAGTTGTGGAAATCAAACCTGGCAAATTCTCGAGACTGGCGTGCGTTGCACGGTGTGCGGGACCGAGTTCGTCGCTCAGCACTTGCCGGTGTCCGAGTTCAACCACATGGTCACCGAGGAGCTGGAGGAAGTGCTTGAAGAGTAAGACCCTGCGTCTCAGCCGGCATTCTTGGATGGAATCCACCCCTGTTTTCGAAGGAGGTTTTGTGATGCCAACGATTGTTGCACCACCCCGCATCGGACTTCGTAACATCCTGTTTGCCACTGATCTGGACGTGTCCGCGCAAGCAGCCCTGTTTTGCGCCGTGGATTTGGCTCGCCGCTACGGTGCGGCGCTGTACACCGTTAACGTGATGCCGCACCTGCCTTTCGTGGAGGCGGCACAGCCCGATCCGGAGCAAATCAAGGCGGCCGCGAAGCAGAAGCTGGCTGCGCTGGCAGAGCCGTTCAAGGGCATCAAGCACAAAGAACTGATCGAACAAGGCGAAGTTCCGGAAGTACTCTCCAGGCTGGTCGAGGAGAATGACATCGACCTGATCGTGATCGGGACCGGCGCCCGCACGGGACTGGAGAAGTTGCTTCTGGGATCAATCGCGGAGGAAGTCTTTCGCACCGCTGCTTGCCCGGTGCTCACGGTGGGACCGCATGTTACCCACTGGGAGATCGATGGTAATCTGCGGCACATCCTCTTTGCCACGGACTTCGGGCCGGAGTCGGTGCATGCGCTGCCCTACGCGCTCTCGCTGGCGGAGAGCAACCGGGCGCGCCTGACACTGCTGCATGTGTCGCCCGAAGCCGGTGTTCCACTGGCAGAGCCGGAGCCCGGGGCCATGCCCATCCTCGATCCCAGCGAGGTTGTGGCCTCTGGCGAGAAACAACTCCGTGCCCTGATTCCTGAGGGCATCACGCTGTGGCATGAGCCGGAGTACCTGGTGCAATTTGGGCCACCCACAGAGACCATCCTGAGGATCGGCGCCCAAGATGTAGACCTGATCGTGCTGGGCGTGAAACGGCCAGCGGCTTTGACCAAACACCTGGGCGCGGGCGTGGCCTACAAGATCGCCGGCGAAGCGCTTTGCCCGGTGCTTTCGGTCGGGTACCGGTATCGCGGGTAAGGTCACGATGGATTAGGGCCCAGAACAGCCGTCCAAAGTTAGGCGTGGCATGCTGGAGCGAAACTGGCATGCCACGCTGCGCTTCCTTGCGTGGGGCTGGCCCGCTCCCATGATGGTGTAACAAGCTAACCAGAAAACTGGGTGCGGATTGCTGATGCAAAGAGACCGTTACGCTTGCAAATGCTGACGAGTGTGATAGCGATCTACCGATAAGTGGGTCGCACTGCCTCCGCCATTCGTCATTTCACGAAGTACTGGTCGCATTGTTTGATCCAGACCGGCACTTTTGGTACCAACGCTAGTGGAGACGTTGGTAGTAGAATCCCGCTCAACGACCCAATGAGCTCGCGGGACTGCCTAAATGAAGAGACTCGCCCTCGTCATTTTTTTATCGTGCTTTGGGTTCAGCCAGAACACGCCAATGCCACGATCTGTGGACAAGGCAGCCCTTGAGCACGGCGTGGGAAGTGCGGAACAGGCGTTAAACGCGTACCAGCGTACCCTCGGGAAGTATGCAGATCTGTCCACCGTGGCGGCGAACGCTGAGCACGACGCAGAGCCGATACTTGCCGGTGGTAAGGGCGCAATCCTCCTCAGAAGCCGCCTTTCCAAGCACTCCTCCACTGTTGACCCATCCGAGATCACAGCGCTGGTGGCGAATATCGATGCTGCCGCCATCAACGCAACACGAACTGCTGATTCGCTTGCGACGGACGCACTCCCGGGGAAAGATCGGCTGCGGAAAATCGAAGCGGCAAACGCGTTAACGGAGAATGTACGCCAGCTGAGGCAGAGCAGCGATGAGCTGCGGAAAGCCTTGGAAACCTATTTCCAGGGTCGCGAACCATGGCCTGGGATCACCCGCCAAGGCAAGTCAGTTGGTCCGTCGCCGCCGCCCCAGCCAACCATCTGCCCGGTGTGGGGGTGCAGCCTGCCCAATTTCCCCGTCGGCACACTTCCCGTCGCCGTCTCCATCTCGCCGACGTCGGCATCGCTGTTGGCCGGCGGCACACAGCAATTCACCGCAAAGGTGACCTTCTCCACCAACACGGCCGTGACTTGGTCGGCGATTCCCGAAACGGTCTCCTCCAGCGGCTTCTACACCGCCCCTGGCACGGCCGGCAGCTACACCGTAACGGCGACCAGTGTGGCGGATACCACCAAGTCAGCTTCGGCCACGGTGAACGTCACGACGAGTGCTTCCAGTACTGTGCTGTTGGGCAATCCGAACGTGGAAAGCGAGGCTGGCTCCATCCCCGTGGGACAGGCCGAGGCCGTGCAGGCGACGGCCAATGCCAGCGGCAACCTGCAATCCCTTGTCATCTACCTCGATTCCACCTCGACCGTGTCCCAGTTGGCGGCTGGGTTGTATGCAGATGCTCGTGGACATCCAGGCGCGCTGCTGAGCCAAGGGAGCAGCGCGCAGGTGCAGTCGGGAGCTTGGAATCCCATCTCCCTGCCTCCAACCGGTGTGGTGGCGGGGACGCCGTATTGGATCGCGATCCTGGGGACAGTCAGCGGAACTCTGGCTCTTCGCGATTCCAATGGAGGCTGTGCTGCCGAGACCAGCGCCGAGATTTCGCTGACTGCGCTGCCTGCGGCCTGGATCACCGGCACGATATCTCCCGCTTGCCCCGCTTCGGTTTTCGGGGACAGCACCAAAGTCGTTTTGTTTGACGACTTTCCTGGGAAGGTACTGAGCCCCTATTGGACGGTTATTTCGCGGCACGGAGAATATTCTCAAAGCGAAACAGAATGCAATATTCCGCAGCAGGTGGCTGTCAACAACGGCTTGACTATAACCACGGCGGCGCAGAACTGGGTTTGTGGAGACTTCCATCCCGACGGAACGGTGTGGCATGCGCCGAGTTCATGGCCTTACATCACCGGAGATGTTCAGTGGACGAGCCTCAATTTCACTTACGGGACGGTCGAGATTCGGGGGAAGTTCCCCGATCAAAGCACAAGTTTATGGCCTGCCTTCTGGCTCCTGGGCTCGAATTGCCAGAACACCAATCCGTTCACCGGGGAGACGGGCATTTCAACATGTTCCAATCTGGGCTCGTCCGGATACACGGAGATTGATATGACGGAATGTTATGGCTCCGGCTGGTGCCAGTTTCACGTTGCCAACCCCAGCTTTGACATTGGCGGTGGATGTGATGCGACTTATGTTGTCGATACGAACTGGCATACGTTCAAGACTGCATGGGATTCATCGGGCATCACACAATACATGGACGGCGTCGCCCAGACTACCTGCGGTCAGCAGCTCAGCGATCCCATGTTCCTCATTATGCAGACGCAGACGGGCGGCGTCGGGGGAACTCCCAACAACTCGCTTCTGCCCGCCGAACTGGTGGTTAATTACGTGAAAGTCACGCAGCCGTAATTGGCCGCGCGCCCTGCTGTCACCCACCTCCGAAATAAAACAAACATATTACATAGCAGTGACGGACGCATGACACACGCTGATGTGCGCCGACGTAGCCTGCTTGCGCGGTGAATCAAGATCCACCGGACTGGATCACCGGAAAACTTTTAAGGAATCGGAGTGTGAAAAATGGCAAGAGAAGATCTCCCCGCTACTGTGTCGTCCGAAGCAACTAATCCATCGCCGGGTGAAGAGGCCGGCTCTCCGGTGCGGCGCGTCGTCAAGCGGCGTTCCTTCCTCAAGGGATTGGGCGTCGCCGGGGCAGCCCTGTCCGCCGGAGCACTGCTGGCCACGCAAGTCCAGGGTGAGGAGCGCAGCGGCTCACTTACCAGAGGCGATGCCTCAATCCTGCGCTTCCTGGCCGCGGCCGAAATCATCGAGACCGACCTGTGGCTGCAGTACAACGAACTGGCAGGAACCCAGGATAGCGAACTCCCCGGAATCACCGGCGGGAGTCCGCTCTACCGGCTGGCCCTGCAACAGCTCGATGGCGACATGGACCAGTACATCCACGACAACACCGAAGATGAGCTGACCCACGAAGTCTTCATCAACGCGTATCTGGCTTCGAAGGGCGCGGACACCGTCAACCTGGACAAGTTCCGCACTCTGCCCAGCAGCAAGGCGACCGGAGCGCAACAGATCGGACGGCTCACCAACCTGATGCAGATCACCATGGACACCAGTTGGTGGACCCGCTATCGCAGCCGCAACAAGAACCCCGATTTCGGCGACACCTTCGCCAACGCCATCCCAACCTTGGCGGTCGGGCAGCACACCGCCATTCCCCGCACCGATGCCGACGTGCAGCCGGACCCCAGCAAGCCCCTCAACATCTCCGACTTCACCCAGGCGATCGCCAACACCGCGGGCTTCCACTTTGCGTTTATCGAGCAGGGCGGAACCAGCCTCTACGCCATGCTGGCGCAGCGGGTCACCAGCCTGGAAGTGTTGCGAATCGTGCTCAGCATCGGTGGAACTGAGATCGCGCACTTCCAGACCTGGCACGACAAGGCCGGCAACGCCATCCAGTTGACCGACGTGGCCGATCCGGCGACGGGTGTGAAGGTGACCTTCCCGGACCTGAACTCCCCTCCGTTTGGCGGAGAGGACTTCCAAACCAATCTCATCATGCCGGAGCCCACCGTATTCCTCAGCAAAAAGTTCCCGGCATGTTCGATCATTCGCCCCACCGCTACCAAGGGGGCGGCCATGGGGGCGGTCCGGGCGCTCACGGCGGACGGACTCTTCATCGGCCAGTCGCGCGAGTTTTTCCGCTTCCTGCACGATCTGGCAGAGGACGCGGATGAGGCTCGGCGCGAGTCTTGATAGCCGATCCTTGTGAGCTTGCTGCTCCTGTTTCTTCAGGCGGGCGCTGTGTCTGGAAAGACCGGCCACAGCGCCTGCATTGCTGCGAATCTCGATAGGTTTTGAAATCTTCACTCAGGCCAAGGAGCGCCAAAATGTTTGAAGGACTTTTTCAACCCATGCATCTGCTGGTCATCGCGGGGATCGCTCTGCTGGTGTTCGGGCCTAAGAAGCTTCCGGAACTGGGCAAAGGAATCGGAGAGGGGATCCGCGGTTTTAAAGCGGCGATGACCCAGCACGAGGCGCCGTCCGAGAAAACCACCACCACTGGCGAGAAGCAGGGCTAGGGAGGGCGAATGATGGGTTTGGGCAGCGGACTCCCACTCTTCGTTGTCATCGGATTCCTGGTCTTGGGTCCCAAGCGGATGCAAGCCATGCTGGGACAGCTAGCCAGGGCAAAAGCCGAATTCGACAAAGCCAGCCGGGGCATCAAGTCCCAGCTCACCGCCGAACTCGCAGGCGACCCGGTGCGCCGAGACGACAGCAAGCTTTAGGCGCTAAGGTTGGTTTGTTATTTCTCGCCGCCGGGGAGTTTTTCGGCGAGGGCGCCGGCGATCGATTCCAGATTGGTGGCCAGGGCGGAGCGCCATTCGTCCACGGAGCGCTGCGCGGCCTGCGCGATTTCCCGCCCGAACGTGGCAACGGTTTCCGCCGCCTGCGCCCGCAGCGATTCCCGCACCGCGGTCTCGAGATCGCGCCGCAGCCCGCGCAGACGTTCCGCCGCCTCATCCGCGTCCTCGCGCAACTGTCGCGCTTGCCGCCCGGCTTGCTCCTGCAGTTGTTGCGCGGCCTGGTCGCGAAGTTTCTCCACCGGCTCCGCGATCATCTCCACCGCCATGTTCAGCCGTCCCCGGATCTGTCCCGTGGTTTCGACCATGGCGTCGTGGAATGTCTTCTGGAACTCCGCGGCGCGTTCCCTGATCCAGTCGTCGACGCTGTCCTTCTCTTCCAGCAGCGCGCGCGCCTGAGTCTGGCAGCGCTCGCTTTCCCTTTGCAGCGTACCCAGCAGGGAGAGCACCTCCTGGCGCAGGTCGCTGGCCCGGTCCAGCATCGGTCCCAGGCGCTGGTCGAGATCGGCTTCGGCGCGCTCGGCCTGGTTCTCGACCTCGGACCTGATCTGTTTTTCCAGCGCGGCCGCGCAGCGCGCCGCCAGTTCGCTGGCGAACTGCTCGAGCTTCTGCCGGACTTCGCTGGTGTAGGCAGCCTGCTGTTCGGCAAGCTGCTCGAACTGGCGGCCGGCTTGCTGGGTATAGACGGCTTGCTGCTCCGCCAGCCAGAGCTGCAGCTCTTCACGTTTGGCTGCAGTGGCGATGAGTTGTGCGCTGGCCGCCTCGCGCTCGTTGCGCAGCAAGTCTGACGCCCCGCGCAGTTCGTCGGCCACCATCCTGCCGCGATCGTGCAGAGCTTCCAGTTCGCGGGCGAGTTCGGCGGAAATCTCTGCGCCCGCCTGGGCCAGCGCTTCCTCGACCGCGGCCGTGATCGGCTCCTGGATGCGCTGGTGCAGTCCTCGCATCGAGGACTCCAGCGTTTCGCGTGCCTGCGCCAGTTCCTTCTGCAGAGCCTGGGTGGAAGTCTCAAGCGCTTGCCGCCGCGCGCTTTCCTGGGTGTCTTGCGACCTGGCCTCGGCGATGATGCGTTCCAGTTCCGCGCGCGCCTGATCGTGGAGCGCTCGCGCCTGCGCCAGTTCCTTCTGCAGATCCTGGGTGGAAGTCTCAAGCGCTTGCCGCCGCGCGCCGTCCTGGGTGTCCTGCGACCTGGCCTCGGCGATGATGCGTTCCAGTTCCGCGCGCGCCTGGTCCTGAAGCGCTTGAAAAGCCGCCTGGGTGTGTTGTTGGATCTGCCAGGGCAATTGCTCGAACTGTTCGGCGACGGCGGCGCGGACTTGCGCTCCGTCCTCCGCCTGTTTCCGGCAGACCGCCAATTCCTGCTGCAACGGCCGGAGGTGTTCGGCGAGGGCGGCGGCGAGCTCGCCGCGCGCTTGCGCCTGCGTCTGCTGCTGCGCCTCGGCAAGCTGGGTGCGCACCGCGTCGGGGACGGATTCGAGCGAGCTCAGCCGCTGCTGCAATCTGGCGATCGCGCCGCCCTGGCCGGCCAAGTGCTCCTGGACCGACTGAGCGAGCGTGGTGCCCAGCTCCCCGCGCGCTTGCGCCAGCGTCTGCTGCTGCGCGTCGGCAAGCTGTTTGCGAACCTCGTCCGGCAAGGATTCGAACGCGGCCAGCCGCTGCTGCAATCTGGCAATGGCGTTGGCCTGGGTGGTGAACTGTTCCTGGACCGACTGGGCAAGCATGGCGAACAGTTCCTCGCGCGCAAGCGCCAGGGTCTGCTGTTGCGCTTCGGCAAACTGTTTGCGAACCGCGCCGGTTACGGAGGCGAGCGCCGCCCGGGCCTCGGCAAGCTGCTCGCGAACCGCGCTCGGCAAAGATTCGAGCGTCGCCAGCCGCTCCTGCAGCTTGGCGGTCGCGCCCGTTTGAGCCGTGAACTGTCCCTGCACCGACTCCGCGAGCATGGCGCTGAGTTGCTTGCGGGCTTGCGCCAAAGTCTCCTGCTGGGTGTCGGCAAGCTGCTCGCGAACCGCGCTCGGCAAGGATTCGAGCGTCGCCAGCCGCTCCTGCAGCCTGGCGATCGCGCCCGTTTGAGCCGTGAACTGTCCCTGCACCGACTCCGCGAGCATGGCGCTGAGTTGCTTGCGCGCTTGCGCAAGGGTCTCCTGCTGCGTGTCGGCAAGCTGTTTGCGGACCGTCTCCGCTACGGATGCGAGCGACGCCCGGGTTTCGGCCAACTGCTCGCGGACCGCGCTCGGTAAGGATTCGAGCCCCGCCAGCCGCTCCTGCAGCTTGGCGATCGCGTCCGTCTGGGCCGGGGACTGCTGCTGCGCCGACTCGGCGAGCATGGCGCCGAGTTGCTCGCGCGCTTGCGCAAGGGTCTGCTGTTGCGCTTCGGCAAACTGTTTGCGAACCGTCTCCGCTACGGATGCGAGCGACGCCCGGGTTTCGGCCAACTGCTCGCGGACCGCGCTCGGTAAGGATTCGAGCC
>JBIOFT010000143.1:0-9660 GCA_044447375.1 Terriglobales bacterium
AAGTTAGCGCGGCCGATCCAGGCGGCGATCCCCAGGCCCAGCGCGAACCCCAGCACCGCGCCCACCAGCCCGATGCCGGCGGCCTCGGCGGCGAACAGCGCGCTTACCATACGCTGCGAAGCGCCCAGCGCGCGCATCACCGCGAAATCCTTGCGGCGATCGAAGACCGACGCGGTCAGCGTGGCCAGCATGCACAGCGCAGCGGTCAGGATAATGATTGCGGTCGAGGCCAGCAGTGTAGCCCGCGTCTTGTCGAGCACGCGCGCTTCGGCCTCCACCATCTGGCGGACGGGCTGGACATCGGCTTGCGGAAGTGCGGCTGCAAGCGTCCCGATCATGGCGCGAATGTCCGCCGGAGAGCCGGCGACGGCCACTTCGATGGTCGAGGGCGCAATGCCGGTCCAGCGGGTGAAATCGCCAAGGCTCAAGTACACGCGGCTGTCTTCCTGCGAGCCGGTGCTAAGGGTTCTCTCCGGGAACACCCGAAGCCCGCGACCCTGAAAAGTTAAGTCGAGCGGCTCGCCATGGGGACTGAGGGATTGGTAAGCGCGCTTGCCGATCAGACTCTGGTGGGTTCTGCCAGGGGTAGCGATTCTGACTTTTCCCGATGAAGGCCATTCGGTGACAGACCACCAGGGGTTGAGTTTTCGCACGCGCTCAAAATCCGCCCCCGCGACCACCACCGGCGCGCCTGCCGCAGTCCGCGCGACAGCAAAGGCGAACGGCGCCGCGACGCCACGGCCGCCGAGCGCACCATCCACGCGCGTGAGGGCGTCGGCTGGAAGCGAGCTTCCGTTTTTGCCGGTGATGACGATGTTGGCGCCGTAGCTCCGAAACTCGCGGTGCAGCTTGGCTTGCACGTCCGTATAAAGGTTGAGCGTGGCGGTAGCGACCGAGGTGGCAACCACCACCGCGACCAGCGCGGTCAGCGCGCGTCCACGCCGCACCAACAGCGGACGCGTCAGCAGGCGCAGAAACATCTGCCGGCGGTTCGTAGCCTCCCGCGTCATGCGTCACCCCGCAGCACGATCGCCGGACTAAAGTGCATGGCGCGGCGGATGGAAGCCGCGCTGCCGGCGAACGTCACCAGCACCGCCATCGCCAGCACGACCGGGAAGAGCACCGGCTCGACCGCGATACGCGCGCTGAAGATCCACTTGCCGATCTCCTCGGCCAGGGCGATGCCGATCAGGAACCCGGCGGTGCCGCCGAACACCGCCAGCAGTCCGGCCTCGGTGAAGAACAGCGCGGCTACGGAGAGATTGCCCGCGCCCAGCGCCTTCATCAGTCCGACCTCGCGCCGGCGCTCGAAGATGGCGGTGGCCATTGCCGCCGAGACCGCCAGCGCCGAAGCCAGCAGCGCCGCCAGCGTGACCAGCAGCATCAGTCCCTTGATGCGCGCCAGCACCACGCCCTCGTTCTGCGCTACCTGGCGGATTTGCTCGGCGCGGGAGTGCGGGATGACTTCCGTCAACTGGTAGGCGATGGCGTTAGCGTAAGGCGAGCAGTACCAGCGGTCGTAGAGCTCCGGGGAAAGCGACTTGGGATTGGCTTCGCCGCGGCGCGCCAGAGCGTCTTCCGGCTTGGTCAGCGCGCTGACCAGCACCCGCCGCACCGCGCCTGGACGCCCCGCAATCTCCTGCGCGACGTGCAACGGCGCGACGATCTGCTGGTTCTCGGCAGGACCGGCGGAAAGAATGCCGGCTACTTTCAGTTCGCGTCCGGCCACCCGTATCGTGTCGCCGCTGTGCGTGCCGGTGCGCGCGGCCAGCGCTTCTCCGACCAGCACGTCGCTGGCGTCGTCGGCAGGCCACGCGCCCTCCACCTTCCACCACGGATTCGTCGCCCGCGCTCCGGTGTTGAAGCTTTCCGGTCCATAGCGGAAAGGATTTGCGAACCAGGTGCCGACGAGTTCTACCTGCTGCGTGCGTCCGGCGAAGGAAGCATCGGCGGTCACCGGCAGGAAGGGCGCGAAGGCCACGATGTTGTGCCGCCAGAACGTGCCTTTGATGGCGGGCAGATCGGCTTCGTTCAGATAGGCCCCATCGGCGGGAGGCTTCAGGTTCACGCCGCCGATCTCGACGTCGAGGGTGTCGGTATCGGGATAAACGACGATGTTGGCGCCAAAGGTGCGCAGCTCACGGTTGATCTTGTCGCCGATGTCGGTGGCGACCGCGATCATGGCCGTGGCCACCGCCACGCCCAGGGTGATGGCTATCCCGGCCAGCAACTTCCGGCGGCGTTGCCGGTGGAACGATTGATAGACGAGGCGGAGGAACATGGGCTCACGGTTGCTGGAAGTATTTCGCCCCGGAGGCCAGATCGCCCTGCGCGACGATCACCCGGTCCTCCAGCACCTTGGCCTCCAGCGGGATGGGATTGCACCCGCCGGGCTTGCCCACCGACATAGGGTTGATGGGCGCGGCGCAGTTCTTGCAGATCAGGCCCGCCTGGCCGCGGTAGAAGCCGACCGCGCCGCAGATTTCGCAGGCATCGAACAGCACCGCAACCTTGTTGTCCGGCTTGCGGTAGAGGAAGAAGCGCACCGGCGTGCCGTTGACCTCGGCCACGTAGCGTACCAGTTCGCCCACGCCCAACTGGCCGGTGGGGACCGTCGCCTGGCCGTTCACGAACTCGACCCGCGTCGCCGGCGTCAGCGCCGAGGTGCTCTTGGCGTAGATGAATTGCGCCGTCACCAGCAGAATGAAGACGAAGGAGCAGACATAGACCGAGGCCATCCACAGGCGCTCGCGGCGCGCCGTCCATTGCGCCTTGCGGCGCTCGGCGCGGGAAACCGGCTCGGCCACCGGGGCGCGGCGGCGGTACTCGAACAGGATCATCAGCCCGGCCAGCGCCAGCACGGTGATGAAGAAGAAGATATCGTTGCGCACGATCGGCCCAATGGTGGCCATCTCGCGGCGGCTGGAGGGCAGCACGCCGTTCTCCGAGAGCTCGTGCAGGCCGGCGACGATCAACTGCGCCGCCACGAAGAACAGGATGACGGTGGTGACCTTGAAGAACTTGCGGATATCGATGCGCACGCTGCCCTTCACGAACATCACCCCGAACACCACCGCCAGGCCGACGCCCAGCACCGTCCCGATGAAGTTCATCAGTTCGGTCGTGCTCAGCGAGACAGCGGAGAGGATGAGCACCGTCTCCACGCCCTCGCGCAGCACCATGAGGAAGACGAAGGCGAACAGGCCCAGGCGCGAACTCTCGCCCGCCAGCGTGCCCACCTTGTTCTCGATCTGGCCCTTGAGGCTGCGCGCGGTGCGCATCATGAAGATCACCATGGTGACCACGAAGAACGCGGCCGCCAGCATGATCCAGCCCTCAAAGATGTCCTGGTTGAGGCCGGTGCGGGAGATGACGACGGCCCCGGCCACGCTGGCGGCCACCGCCGCACCCAGAGCGGCATAGACCACCTTGCGCAGGTCGGGACGGTTGATCTTGGCTAGATAGGCCAGGGTGATGCCGATGATGAGGGCGGCTTCCACCCCTTCGCGTAGCGTGATGATGAAGGCGTCGATCATGGCTGGTCCACGTCCAAATGAAGTTGAAAATGAATTTCAATTTCAACAGCATAAGAATACCTGCCGCTGCCGCGCCCGGTCAATTGCGGCGGTCACAGACTTGCGTGACACAAATCACACAAGAGCAGGGGGGGCAGGAAGCAGGAAGCACCGAAGCTGCGCTCACAGCGTCTTGAGCACTTTCTTGGCCTCTTCCACCCGCGGAAACAGCTTCTCCTCCGCTTGGAATTCGGCGCCGTGCACGCAGCGCCGCGTCCCCTTGAGCTTCACCGGATACTTCAGGTGCAGCATCTCGTGATACACGAGATACTCCAGCACAAAGCGCGGCACCTTCTTGCGGTCGAAGATGCGGCTTACCACGATGGTGTTGTGCGCGGGATCGAAGTGGCCGAGGTGGTTGCGGGCGTGGTCCTGGCTCCAGGTCATCTGCGGGCGGCCGAGCAGCCCGTGGAAGAATCGCTGGTTGAGCTCGTCGAAGATTTGGTCGAGATCGTATACCTCGCCCTGGGGCGATGCGATGCGCTTGCGTCCGCGCATCTGGCGGATGAGGTGCACCTTGGCGCTCAGGCGGTGGCTGGCGACGTACTGCCGGTAGCGCGCGGCATGTCCGGACGCGATGGGTTTGCGGTAGAGCTTGGCCACCAGGATGTGGGCGATGGCACGCAGCACCGATTCGGGCGCCGTTTCCAGCAGGTCGGAGATGCGAACCAGGATGCGGCCTTCGCGCAGGCGGATGGTGTTGTTGACATTGGCGAAGCGGTAGAACTCCACGCGGAACTCGGGCATGGGAGCGCGCGGGCGCAACTCCCGGTATTCCTGCTGGAAGATTTCAAGAAGGGTTGGGATCACCTGGGTTCAGATTAGCACGGGTGAGCTACCTATTTGGTCTTGCCCTTCTCCTTGGCCTTGGCTTTGGCCTCGGCGGCGGCTTTTTCCTGCAGGGGGAGCAGGTCGCGCGCATTCTCGAGGTCGTCATCCACGGCGTCAATGGCGTCGAGCAAGGCAAACTCATAATCCTTGGCTTCGGCGGCGGCTGGGTCCTTGGCTGCCTCCTTCAGGGTTTGCAACTTCGCCTGGAACTCGCCGTCGGCCTGGATGATCTCCTTGAGCGCTTTGCGGAAGTCGAGTTTCTGGTCGGCGAACGAGTCCACATTGCGGTCCATCTCGTCCATGATGACCTTAAAGTCCGCGAGCAGATCGTGGACTTTGCGGCCGCGCCCCTGGGCTGCGTGCGGGTCGGAGCGCAACTGCTCGATCGAGGCCAGCCGCGCCCGCGCGTATTTCAGGTAGAGCGGCAGCTTCTGGTCGGGCAGCATCGAAACCTCGCGCAGCGCGTCAGTCTCGGGAGGAGTCAGGGGATCGCGGCGATGGACCTGGGCGCTGGCAGCGAGGGCAGCGATGCAGAGCGCCAGCGAAACCAGCGAGCGGCGCATCACGGCTTGCTCTCCTTGGCGGGCCCGCCGAACATGTGGTCGAGCAGTTGCTGGCGAAGCTTCTCCACCTGCTTGACGGCGGCTTCGACATAGGGGCGGTCGTCGAAATTCAGGGTCCTGCCGACATCGTCCAGCCGCCGCGCGGTGGCGCGCAGCAGGATCTCCGTGTCCTTGAGGTGCTTGCCGGACTTCCGCGCCGCCTCGGTGGCGCGGGCGGCGTAGTTCACCACGTCGTCCACCGCCTTGGTGGCGTTGGTGATATCGCCCTCGGTGTAGAAGCGGTCAGCCTCGTTGACTTCGCGGCGTGCGATGGTGGCGAACAGGTACGCCTGGTCCTGCGGCTTGGCGTTTTCCGCGCGAGCTTTCAAGGCCTCCAGCGGCTCGTCCGCGCTCTTGGCGATGGCGAACGCCGACAACAGAAACACGACCAGCGGGATATGCAGCCAGCGCATAGCTATTTCTTCTTAGGATCGATAGCGATCAGCCGGTGCCGCGCCTGCCATTCCTGGTCGGGGAATTTACCCTGCGCCACCTCCAGGAACTGCCGGTAGTTCTCCGCCGCCTGCTTGAAGGCCTTGAGATTATCGTACGAGGTGGCGCGGAGGAAATACGTGCCGGGCGTTTCCGGCAGAAATTTAGCGCGGGCGTCGAGAGCGCGGATGGCCAGCTCGTACTGCTTGTTCTCAGACGCGGCCAGGGCCAGATCGCCGTACGCCTGCCCCAGGTCGGGCTTCAATTTCACGGTTTCGAGGAGCGTCTGCTGAGCGGCAGGGAAGTCGCGCAGGTGCAGCAGCGCACTCCCCAGGGCGTAGTGCAGTTCGGGATCAGCCGGCTTCCTGGCGACCAGCGCCTGGTACCGCTGCGCAGCTTCGCGGTAGTGGTCGGTGGCGAGGTCGAGCGCTGCCATCTCACGCTGTGCCGGGAGATCGTTGGGATCGAGCTTGAGCACGGTCTCGTACTCGGCGCGCGCATCCGCGGGATTGCCGCGGGCCGCAAGCACGCGTCCCAGTTGCAGGTGCGCCGTCTGGTTTTGCGGATTGAGCTCGAGATAGCGTCGCAACATCTTCTCCACCTCCGGCAGGCGCTGGGTCTTGGTGTAGACGTTCACCAGCCCGGCCATTCCCTCGGCCGATTTGGGATCGAGGTCGACCACCTGCTGATACTCGCGCTCGGCGTCGGCAAAGCGATTCTGCTTCTCGAAGAACAGGCCGGCGGCGAGGTGAGGCTCCACATCGGCAGGCGCCAACTTGGCGGCCTCGCGATAGGCGGCCGCCGCTTCCTGAGGATCCTTGCTCTCCAGCACGTGCGCCAGCGACAGCCAGGCGCGCTCATGGCCCAGCTCGGGAGAGCCGCTGGGCTTCAGCCCGGTGGCGGCGCGCAAATACTTCTCCGCCTCCGGATTCCCGGCTTCACCCAGCAGAATGCCGAGGTTCAGGTTCGCCTCGAACAGGTCCGGTTTGGCGGCGACCGCCTTGCGATAGGCCTCAATGGCATCGGCGTCGCGCCTGGTGGCGGTGTACACGTAGCCCAGATCGAACCAGGCGCGATAGTTGGTGTCGTCGTCGGAGACGATGTGTCGCAGCTTGTTTTCGGCGGTGATGAAGTCGCGGAGGTCGATCGACTTTTCCGCCTGGATCAGGGCCGGCACCAGATAGGGGTCATGCTCCTCATCGCCACGATCATGATGGACGGTTTGGTCCGTCTCCTGCGCGTACGACCGCGGCGCCACCGCGAGCAGGCCGGCAAGGGCCAGCAGAATGAGAGTTCTATTTATGTCCATTGGAACGGGCGTGGCCGTTGCCCTGTAAGATGCGGGCCAGCCACTTACCAGTATAGGAATTTGGCGTCCGGGCGACCACCTCCGGCGGGCCTGCCACTAACACCTCGCCGCCGCGCCCGCCGCCTTCGGGGCCCAGGTCGATCACCCAGTCGGCGGTCTTGATGACATCGAGGTTGTGCTCGATGACCACGATCGAGCCGCCGGTATCGATGAGCTTGCGGAAGGCCGCCAGCAGCTTGCTGACGTCGTCGAAGTGCAGGCCGGTGGTGGGCTCGTCGAAGATGTAGAGCGCGCGATGGCCGCCGCGCGGCTTCTTGGGCGCGTCCGGGTTGTCGGGATCGGGGGGGACGAAACGTACCACGTCGCGCCGCGGCTGCAGGTGCGCCGCCAGCTTCATGCGCTGGGCTTCGCCGCCGGAGAGCGTGGTGGCGGATTGTCCCAGGCGCAGATACCCCAGCCCGACCTCTTCCAGCACTCGCAGCTTCTCCGTGATCTTGTGCACGGTGGCGAAGAATTGCAGCGCTTCCTTCACCGTCAGGTCCAGCACTTCGTGGATGTTCTTGCCGCGGTAGCGAACCTCGAGGATTCCCGGCTTGTAGCGCGTGCCTTTGCACTCCTCGCAAATCAGCTCCACGTCGGCCAGGAACTGCATTTCCACCACCACCGTGCCGTCGCCCTGGCAGGTGTCGCAGCGGCCTCCTGGGATGTTGAAGGAGAAATGGCCGGCGGTGTAGCCGTGCTTGTGCGCTTCGGGCAGGGAAGCGAATAGTTCGCGGATGGCGTCGAAAGCCTTGATGTAGGTGACCGGGTTGGAGCGCGGAGTGCGCCCGATGGGCGACTGGTCCACCAGCACCACTTCGTGGATGTGCTGCGCGCCTTCGATGCGGTCGAAGAGTCCGGCGGCGGAGCCCGCGCCGTTGGTCTGTCCCTTCATCGCCGCCAGCGCCTGGTAGAGCACGTCGTGCACCAGTGTGGACTTGCCCGAGCCGGAGACCCCGGTGATGGCCACAATCATTCCCAGCGGGATGGTGATGTCGATGTTCTTCAAATTGTGGGCGCGTGCGCCGTAGAGCTTGAGTTGCAGCGCGCCAGGCCGGCGGCGCTGCGGCGGCATCTGGATGCGCAACTCCTCGGAAAGATAGCGCCCGGTGAGCGAGTGCTGCATCTTGAGGATCTCGTTGTAGGTGCCGGTCGCGATCACGCGGCCGCCATTCTCGCCGGCGCCGGGGCCGAGATCGAGGATGCGGTCTGAGGCGCGCATGATCTCGGCGTCGTGCTCCACCACCAGGATCGTGTTCCCCAGATCGCGCAGCTCGTGCAGGATGTGGATGAGGCGCGTGGTGTCGCGGTTGTGCAGGCCGATGGAGGGCTCGTCGAGCACGTAGAGCGCGCCCACCAGCCGCGAGCCCAGCGAGGTGGCGAGCTGGATGCGCTGCGCCTCGCCCCCGGAGAGCGTCGAGGACAGGCGGTCGAGCGTCAGGTATTCGAGGCCAACCTCGTTCAGGAACTTCAGCCGCTCGCGGATCTTGCCCAGCACCTGCTCGGCGATCTCCGCCTGCTCGGGCGAGAGCTCGACGGCCTCGAAGAAGCGCGCGGATTCTTCCACCGTCATGGCGCAGACTTCGCAGATGTTCTTGCCGGCGATGCGGACGTGCCGGGCCTCGGCACGCAGGCGCGCGCCATTGCACGTCGAGCAGGTCGCGTACCCGCGATAGCGGCTGAGGAACACGCGCACGTGCAGCTTGTACTTCTTGCGCTCGAGGTAGGCGAAGAAGCCCTTGATGCCCGGGAAGTGGCCGTCGCCCTCGATGATGAGCTGCTGGTCGTCGAACGGCAGCTCCTGCCACGGCACGTCGAGCGCGATGTTGTGGGTGCGCGCGAAGCGCTTCAGGTCGGTGAACAGCGGACGGTGCTTGGGCTTGGTCCAGGGCTCGACGGCGCCCTCGGCGAGTGACCGCGACTTGTCCGGGATGACCAGGTCCATGTCGAAGTCGATGGTGTTGCCGAAGCCCTGGCAGCGCGGGCAGGCGCCGTAGGGGCTGTTGAACGAGAACAGGCGCGGCTCAGGCTCGTCGAAGCGCAAGTGGCAGCGCTTGCACTCGAAGCGATGGGCGAAGCGCAGGCTGGTTGGCTCGCCCTCGGTCGGGGCGGTCTCGAGGATGATTTCCCCGCCTTCGCGGTAGCAGGTCTCGACCGCGTCCACGATGCGGGAGCGCGCGTCGGCGGAAACGCTGATGCGGTCCACCAGCACCAACACCGGCTCGCTGAAGTTGATGTCCAAGAGCGATTCCGGCGTCGAGAACTCGAAGACCTGCGAATTCTGATATAGCCGTCCGAATCCGCGCTTGCGCAGCTCGAATAGCCGCGCCTTCAGCAGTTCCTGTTGCGGGACTTCCTCGGACTTCTTCTTTTTGACGCGGCCTTTGGCTTCGGGCTGCGCCGGACGCGCGGGCGCGGTGTGCAGCGGGAAGAAGACCTGGATGCGGACGCCTTCACCCAGCGAGAGGATGGCGTCGGCGACTTCGTCCACCGTATCCTTCTTCACTTCGGCGCCGCATTGCACGCAGTAGCTCGTGCCCACGCGCGCGAACAGCAGACGCAGGTAGTCGTAGATCTCGGTGGCGGTGGCGACGGTGGAGCGCGGGTTGCGGGTGGAATTCTTCTGCCGGATGGCGATGGCCGGCGCGATGCCGTCGATCAGGTCCACGTCCGGCTTCTCGATGCGCTCCAGGAACTGCCGGGCGTAGGCGGAGAGCGACTCGACGTAGCGGCGCTGCCCCTCGGCGTAGATGGTGTCGAAGGCGAGCGAGGATTTGCCCGACCCCGACACCCCCGTCACCACCGTCATGGTGTTGTGGGGAATGTCGAAGTCGATGTTCTTGAGGTTATGAACGCGGGCGCCGCGTACAAC
>JBIOFT010000144.1:0-9633 GCA_044447375.1 Terriglobales bacterium
AAGCGTCCCCGTTATTTGGGGGCTGGGCGACTGCAACGGCCGCGGCGCAGTCACGCACACTTCGTATCACGATTACGAGATCGTCACCGCCAACCTGCTGGACGGCGACCCGCGCCGCGTGAGCGACCGCATCCAGGCGTACGCGTTGTATATCGATCCGCCGCTCGGCCGTTGCGGCTGGACCGACGCGCAGGTGCTCAGCTCAGGCCGGCGGGCGCTGGTAGGGAAGCGTCCCATGACGCGCGTGGGGCGCGCCATCGAAAAGGGCGAAACTCAGGGATTCATGAAGATCGTGGTGGATGCGGATACCAAAGAGATTTTGGGCGCGGCCATCCTGGGCACCGGCGGCGACGAGGTCATCCACTGCATCCTCGACGTGATGTACGCCAAGGCGCCGTACACCACACTGCAGCGGGCCATGCACATACACCCCACCGTTTCGGAGTTGGTGCCGACCATCCTCGGAGAGCTGCAGCCGCTGGCGGATGTGAAAGCTGGTGCCGGCTCAGCGGCGTGAGAGCGGGCCGTCGCTCAGTGCGGCAAGTGGGCGGGTGCGCTGGGCCTGCGAGGATACAATCGGGACAGGTCATCCGCGTTTGAGCCCTGACGTATACATCATCGCCGGACCAAATGGCGCAGGTAAGACCACGTTCGCACGGGAATTCCTCCCGCGCTATGCGGATTGCAAGAACTTCGTGAACGCTGATCTCATCGCCCAGGGCGTATCTCCTTTCTCACCTGAGGCGGCCGCGTTTCGCGCGGGGCGGCTGATGCTCGAAGAGATCGAACTGCTGGCGAAGCGGCGCGTGGACTTTGGCTTCGAAACAACACTCTCGGGCCGGACTCATCTGAATCTGATTCGTGACCTTAGGAAGCGGGGCTGCGTCGTGCATTTATTCTTTCTGTGGGTGCGAAGTGTCGAACTGGCGCTTTCAAGGGTGAGAGGCCGCGTCATCAAAGGCGGCCATGATGTGCCTGCGCCAGTTGTGCGCCGGCGTTTTGACCGCTCGATCAGGAATTTCGGCTTGCACTATCGCCGCCTGGCTGATTCCTGGATTCTGTTTGACAACTCAGGCGCAGTCCCAAATGTCATCGCTTTCGAGAAACAGGGGAAACTCCGTATAATACAGGAGCAGCTTTATCAGGAACTGATTTTGCCTCGCGAACCGCGAACATGAGGAATCTGCCCCGACGAGTGCTTGAACTGCCACTCGAGCAGCGCGCCGAGATGGCGATGAAGGCCGCTGTCCAGAAAGTTATCGAGGAGCACGCCCGCGAAGGGCTCCCACTTTACGTCTGGTCTGGTGACAAGGTTGTTGCGATGTCGGCCAAGGACCTGCGGTCCCATTTGCAGCGCCGCCTGCCGCGGCGGAAAAAACGCTAACATCCCATTGTGTGATGCTTCAGTCGTGGCGCGCCAGGGTTGTGTTCTTTCCGGCGGTCTCGGCAAACGAGTCGCTCAGGAACTGAAAGACTCGTTCCGCAATGACGCGGTTTCCTTCCGCCGTCAAATGGCAGGAATCGGAAAAGGTCTGGCCGGGAGTGTGGTCGAAAACATCCGTCAAATCGAGGAAGAGAAAGCCGTCGCGGGTTGCGGCCGAGCTCATGGTTCCGGAGATCTCAGGATCGAACTGTTCGTAGCTGTACACCGTCAAGGGACCACTCACCTTGCGGTGGTAGTCGGCCATCCGCCGCTCGGAATCGGTGAGCGGCTTGTGGGTCAGGATCAATTCCGGCTGCAGCAGGAAAACGGTCTTGACCCCGTCCAGATCGAGGATGCGGTGGATCTGGCGCGCTTCCCGCAGGTAAAACGAGAGCTGGTTGTGGCTGCTGGTGAATTGCGCCCGCTCCTCCGGCGTCAGATCGGAAAACTTGACCGGGCTCGTGAACTGCCGCTCTTTGCTGGCGCTATGCATGCGATTCGAGCGCATGGTTCTGAACTGGAGATGGTCGGAGAGAAAGCGAAATAGCGCGCTGTTGGAGCGCAGCCAGGTGTACATGAAGAAAACCGCGGCGTGGACGGAGCGGGGATTGGCGAGCTGATTGAATTCATCCAGGTGTCCGGTGGAGGCATAGACGTCGTAATTCGCCGGCGCCACCGCCAGCCCCGCGATGTCATTGTGGCCGTCCAACAAGAGGATGTAGTCGGGCCGGTATTGCAGCAACACGGATTCAATCAGCGCCAGGTCCTGGTGCAGCCGGTATTCGCTCACTCCGGCATTGATCACTTCCCAATGCTTGCCGGGAAAGGTCTGATTGAGTTTTTGCTCCAGGTAGTAGTCGATGAGCTGGTTGCCATAGAGCCGCGAGTACCGGTTGTCGATCTCCGGATAAAGCCCCTCGGCCCCGAAGGCGGCGGAACCGCCAACCAGGAAAATGCGCACCGTATCGGGCGCCTTTGCGACCGGGACGTCCCGCTCGTGCCGAAACCCTTGCCGGTTGATGTGGATGTCGGCACGGCTGAAGGCCGGGTTGTTGCGCCAGCCGGTAAAGCGATCGCGCAGGGCCTCGGTTTCGTAGGCTCCGGGTCCGAGCCGCCGATGCTGGACGGCCTGCATTCCCAGTTCGAGGACGGCAAAGACCGCCGCGATGGCCACCACATTCCAGAGGATGAAAATTGCGGTTTTGAGTCTGGGCGAAATCCGCGGGGACGCCGCTGGCCTGACTTCATCTCGTTGTTCGTGCTCGAGCTGAACCGGCGCCATCCGGTGAATCGGTGCATGCTTGCTGCCATTTGCCGTCCCTCGGCCCGCGGAACTGACGGAGAATCAAACTCATTAGCCGCAGCGCCTGCGATTCGACTGCCCCAATTCCTGTGAAGTGCAAGTTTTTGCAACCTGTCGGCAAATGTTTTCGGCATCATCGCTATCCCTGGCTCTGCCTACACCGTGCGCGCCGGCGTCTTCTTGCGGCAGTTCTCGCAGATGCCGTAGATCTGGAAAGTGTGGCGGGTGGTGAAGTAGTGATGCTTGCGGCCGATCTCCTGCTCCAGACGGCCGATCTCCGGGGAGAAAAACTCGACCGAGCTGCCGCAGGTGGTGCAGACCATGTGGTGATGGCTGCGGCGCTGGTACTGGTGCTCGTAGCGGGCTACGCCGTCCTGGAAGGCCACCTCGCTGGCCAGCCCGCAGGCGGCCAGCAGCTTGAGCGTGCGATAGACGGTGGTGATGCCGATGCGCGCGTCCTTCTTCTTCACCAGCCCGTGCAGTTCGTCGGTGGAGAGGTGGTCGCGGGTCTCCAGGAAGGTGCGCAGGATGGTGTCGCGCTGGCCGGTCAGCTTGAGACCCACCCGCTTGAGGTGAGTGTGGAAGATATCCTCGGCCTCGCGCACGGCCTCGCGCGAGATGATGGCGTGATCGTCGATGCGCTTCTGCAGCATGTCTCCACGGAGAAGGAAAGCATAACACGCGGGCTGCGGGGAGCCGTCAGCGGTCAGCACTCCGCCCTTGACCTGTAGTCCCCCGAACCAATTGCAGCAATAATCATCGGCCGCGGGCTGGAATATCATGCCGCCAGAGGGAGACATATGTCCGCAACTCAGGATGTCGAGATCAGTTTGGGAACGGGTCGGCTGCTGGGACTATTTTTCGCAGTGGTAGTGGTGTGTGGCATTTTCTTCGGGCTGGGATACACCCTGGGACGCAGCATGGGCCCGACGGCCATGACGGCGGAAGCGGCGGCGGCGAATACCGCCAAACCCAAGGCCACGAGCGGCGCTCCGGCGGAAGCCGCCAACGCCGCTCCGGCCAACGACCTCACCTTCTACAAGACGGTCGAGCAGAAGGACGCCAACCCGCAGCTTACTCCTCCCTCCAGCCCGGCCCCAGCCGCAGACGCGAACACGCCCGCGCCGGAGGCGCCGCATGCCTCCGCCTACGTGGTACAGGTGGCGGCGGTGAGCAAGAAGGAAGACGCCGAGGCGCTGGTAGGCGCCCTGAAGAAAAAGAACTATCCTGTATTTCTGGCCGCTAACGCCCCCAGCGATGCGCTGTTTCGCGTGCAAGTGGGACCGTTCAACGACTTCAAAGAAGCGGAAGCCATGCGTGGCCGCCTGGCCGGCGATGGGTATAGCCCGATCGTGAAGAAGTAGAATTTGTAATTGGTAATTTGTAATTTGTAAATTCAGGGCGCGCGTTGCTGGCGCAAGCCCTTCTCCCATCCCAAATTACAAATTTGAAATTACAAATCCGAATCGAACCTCTGCTCCTTAAACGGATCCCCATACATGTGATACCCGTTCTGCTCCCAGAAGCCGGGGAGGTCGTGGTCGTAGAACTCCAGGCCGCGCACCCACTTTACTGACTTCCAGGCGTAGAGGTGGGGCACGATCAGGCGCAGCGGGTAGCCGTGGTCGGGCGGGAGCGGCTGCCCGTCGTGGTGGGTGGCGAAGAGCACGTTGCCGCGGTCGAGGTCGGCCAGCGGCACGTTGGCGGTGTATCCCTGCTCGGCGTGCACCAGCACGTAGGCGGCGCGCGGCACGAGCTTCACCAGCTTGAGCACGTCGCGGAAGAGCACGCCCTCCCAGCGGTTGTCGAAGCGGCTCCAGCGTGTGACGCAGTGGAAATCGCTGGTCACGATGGATTTGGGCAGGCGATTGAATTCGTCCCAGGTGAGCCGCACCGGCTGTTCCACCAGTCCCGCGATGTGGAAGTCCCAGCGCGCGGGATCGAAGTGCGGAACCGATCCGTAGTGCAGCACCGGCCACTTCAGCGTGGCGGCCTGGCCCGGCGGCAGGCGGCTTTCCTGCATCATCCTGCGCTCGAGTTCCTTGCGCTCGTTGCCTTCAAAAAGCATGCGGCTATTGGATGTGTGGGGAGGGAGGAAGTTTCACGGGGAGCAATTAGCACTTGGCAGTTAGCATTTAGCCCGTGAACATTTTCTTAAGGTAGGGGTCCCTCGGCTCGCGGCGCAAAGACGGCGTCGCTCGGGAGGAACGGCTGCCTGCGGGCCAAGTCCTAACTGCCAATTGCCAAGTGCCTATCTCGCGATCGCCGTAAACATCGGCGATTGCAGCAGCGACTGGAACTTGTCGTCGTCGGCCTTGAAGTGGAGCAGCAGGTGTTCGTTGTCGTTGTCCACGGTGACGTTGTCCAGCGCCACCTTCTCCACCCCGGTGGCGCTCATCTTCTTGAACAGCATGCCGGCGCGCAGCAGCGACGACATGGTGGCCGCGGTCATGGAGTCCGAGGTCAGCACGCTGAGGTCGAATTTGACGCCGTGGGTGAAGTCCATGGTGTAGGTGGAGCCCAGCAGACGCTTCTTGACAGTGTCGAAGTCGGCTAGGGAGGCGGCTTCGCCCAGGGTGGAGCGCATCATGTTCTGGGTGCCGGCGGCGTCGAGCACGCTCCACACCGCGCCGGTGTCGGCCGAGCGCACCAGGTCGGACATGCGGCTGTTGGAGACCATGCTCTCGGCGTTGCCATCGCGCGCATCGAGCGAGGCCTTGACCGCGGCTTCCTCGCCGAACAGCATGGTGCCCTCATCCAGGAAGGTCACTTGCATAGCGCTGCCCATGGGGTAGAGGAATGAAGTGTGGTACTTGCTGGGCTTGATCTTCTTGGCGCGCATGCCCTTGATGATCTTGGCGCGGGTAAACTGTCCCTGGGCGATACCGATGATCCGCACTCCCTTGTCCTCGGTGCGGAAGGAAGCGAAGCTGAGAGAGTCCACGTCCTTGTCGGGATCCACGCCCACGCCGCGCAGCGCCGTCTCCAGATCCTTCAGATTGTCGGGCAGCACCTTGGCCTTGAGCGCCAGGGCGGTGGGCGATGCCGCCAATTGGCGGTAGTCCACGGTGATGATCTGCTGCACCTGCGACGGGATCACCGAGCCGGCAGCCGTGCCCAGCGCCGCTCCCCATCCGGGGACCGCAACCAGCACCAGAACCATAATGACGAGCAACAGAGTGCGCTTCATAGCAGACCTCATTCGTAGAGCGATATTCACCAAGATGTTGGCGCGGCGGCTTTGGTTGGTTCGGCGACCGCAGGATGGGGAGAAGAGTACAACATTTTGGCAGCATCAGGACATGGGCGATCGGGTCATCGGGACATTGACTCAATCGCCAATTGCCCTCGGGTTTCCTTGAGCACCGCTGCCGAGTGCTGCAGGGCCTCCACTTCTTTCTCGTTCAGATTCAGGCGCAGCACCGACTCGATGCCGCTGCGGCTGACCACCGTGGGCAGGCTGAGGCAGACGTCGTCGATTCCGTAATAGTCGTGGACGAGGCTGGAGATCGAGAGCACGGTGCGCTGGTCGCGCACGATGGCCTCGACGATTCGCATCAGCCCGGCCGCCACGGCGTAGAAAGTCGCGCCCTTGCGGGAGATGATCTGGTAGGCGGCGTCGCGGGTCTGGCGGAAGATCTCGTCCATAGCGGCGGTGTCGCCGGCGAGGTTTTGCGCGGCGCAGAAATCCGCCAGGCGCATGCCGGCGATGTTGGCCAGCGACCACACCGGTACCTCGCTATCGCCGTGTTCGCCGATGATGTGGGCGTGCACGCTGCGCGAGTCCACCTTGAAATGTTGGCTGAGCAGGTGGCGGAAACGCGCCGTGTCCAGGATGGTGCCCGAGCCGATGACGCGCTGCCAAGCGTAGCCCGAGAGCTTCAGCGAAGCGTAGGTGAGCACGTCCACCGGGTTGGTGGCGATCACCAGGATGCCCTCGGGATTGTGGCGCGCCACCGGCGGCACTACGTCGGCGAAGACGGCAGCGTTGCGCTTGAGCAGGTCGATGCGCGTCTCGCCCGGCTTCTGGTTGACGCCGGCGGCGATGACCGCAGCGATGGCGCCGGCGCAGTCAGCGTAGTCGCCGGCCCATATGCGCGTGGGATGGGCGAAGGGGACGGTGTGCTGCAAGTCCATGGCTTCGCCCTCGGCTTTGGCGCGGTTGGCGTCGATGAGGACGATCTCGGCGGCCAGGCCGCTCAGCAGCAGAGCATAGGCGAAGGTCGATCCGACGTTGCCGGTGCCGACCACGGCGATGCGGGCAGGCTGGGGATGAGCGTTGCTCATGGCAATACCCACCGTACCATAGGGCGGCGGCAGCGTGTGGTTGCAGACGCCGGCAGATCCTTAAGCAGGAATGTCGAAACGGTCCGGCGCCGGAATGTTGCCGCGCGCACCCACTCCGATTAGAATGACGCCCCCCGGCTGGGCCGAAGCTGAGGTCGAGAAACAAGCCTTCGCCTCCCCTCCCGGACCTGGCAATTGCTGCCTCAACATTTGGGCACCGTTTCGGCGCCTGAAGACGTACAATCGGGTACTTTTTCGGCGGCTGTCGCGAGTCGCTGAGGAGCGACACGATCCCAGGCTCGATGGAAGACAACTGCATTCTCGAGGCCAGAAACCTGGTCAAGGAGTTCAAAGGCTTCGTCGCGGTCAACGACGTGAGCCTGAAGGTGCGGCGCGGGTCGATCCACGGACTGATCGGCCCCAACGGGGCAGGTAAGACCACCGTATTCAACATGCTGACCAAGTTCCTCATCCCCACCCGCGGCAGCATTTTTTTCAAGGACGAAGATATTACCGCGGAGAAGCCGGCGAAGGTGGCGCGGCGGGGCCTGGTGCGCTCCTTCCAGATTTCCTCGGTGTTTCCCCACCTGACGGTGCTGGAGAACGTGCGCATCGGGCTGCAGCGCCGGCTGCGGGGGCCGTCGTTTGAGTTCTGGCGCAGTGAGACCTCGCTGGACTCGCTGAACCAGCGCGCCCTGGAGCTGCTGACCGAGGTAGGGTTGGAATCGTATCGCGATGTGGTGGCCGTCGAGCTGCCCTACGGGCGCAAGCGGGCGCTGGAAATCGCCACCACCCTGGCCATGGAGCCGGAGCTGCTTTTGCTCGACGAGCCCACCCAGGGCATGGGCCACGAGGATGTGGACCGGGTGAAGGACCTGATCCGCAAGGTGGCCGCCGACCGCACCGTGCTGATGGTGGAGCACAACATGAGCGTGGTCTCCGACCTGTGCCACGTCATCACCGTGCTGCAGCGCGGTTCGGTGCTGGCCGAGGGCAGCTACGCCCAGGTGGCGGAGAATCCCCAGGTGATGGAAGCCTACATGGGAGTGGAGATTGGATAGCGACACCAACCTCGAGTATCTGCGGGTCACCGACGTGCACGCCTTCTACGGCGAGTCGCACATCCTGCACGGGATGGACTTCCGCGTGAATCGCGGCGAGGTGGTGACGCTGTTGGGGCGCAACGGCGCCGGGCGTACCACCACGCTCAAGGCCATCCTGGGACTGGTGACCAAGCGCAACGGCTCCATCATGGTCAATGGCCGCGAGACCGTCCACTGGCCGCCGCACCGCATCGCCCGGCTGGGCGTAGGCTATTGTCCGGAGGAGCGCGGCATCTTCGCCAGCTTGAGCGCGGAAGAGAACCTGCTGCTGCCGCCGCGGTTCACCAGCGAGGGCATGAGCGTGGAAGAGATCTACGCCATGTTCCCCAACCTGAAAGAGCGGCGCAAGAGCCAGGGGACGCGGCTTTCCGGAGGCGAGCAGCAGATGCTGGCCATGGCCCGCATCCTGCGCACCGGCGCGCGGCTGCTGCTGCTGGACGAGATCTCCGAAGGCCTGGCTCCGGTGATCGTCAAGAAGCTGGCCCTGGTGATCCGCCAGCTCAAGGAGAAGGGTTTCACCATCGTGCTGGTGGAGCAGAATTTCCGCTTTGCGGCTCCCCTGGCCGACCGCATGTACGTGGTGGAACGCGGCCGCATCGCGGTCGAGGTGCAGCGGCACGAAGTCGAGGAAAAGCAATCGTTACTGGAAGAATTACTGGGCGTTTGAATATTCCGGGCACGTAATCAAAAGGAGGGAGATGGAAATGAAAAGCAAACTTATGGTCGCACTGGCCGGCGCTCTGGTGTTTTTGGCCGCCACCGGGGCGTTGGCGCAGGCGAAGTCAGGAAAAATATCCGGCGGCGTAGTCAAGATCGGCGTGCTGGACGACATGTCCGGCTTGTACTCCGATATCGGCGGCAAGGGCGAGGTGGTGGCCGCGCAGATGGCGGTCGACGAGGTCGGCGGCAAGTTGCTGGGCGCCCCCATCCAGGTGGTCTCCGCCGATCACCAGAACAAGCCCGACGTGGGGGCGAGCAAGGCGCGGGAATGGTTCGACGGGGACGTGGATATTATCGTGGGCACGGTGAATTCGGGTGTGGCCATTGCTGTCAGCAAAGTGGCCAATGAGAAGCACCGCCTGTTTATCGATTCGGGCGCTGGTTCCACACGGCTCACCAACGAGGATTGCAATCCCTACACCATCCACTATGAATATGACACCTATGCCACCGGCACCACCACCGCTAAGGCTGTGGTCGCGCACGGCGGCAAGACCTGGTTCTTCCTCACGGCCGACTACGCCTTCGGCAAATCGCTGCAGTCGGACACCACCAACTTTGTGCAAGCGGCCGGTGGAAAAGTGCTGGGCTCGGTGCTGCACCCGCTCAACGCTTCCGATTTCTCCTCCTTCCTGCTGCAGGCGCAGGCCTCGGGAGCGCAGGTGATCGGGCTGGCCAATGCCGGCGGCGACACCATCAACTCGGTGAAGGCGGCCTCGGAGTTCGGGATCACCAAAAAGCAGACCCTGGCGGGCCTGCTGATCTTTATCAGCGACATCCATGCCCTGGGCCTGCAG
>JBIOFT010000145.1:0-9491 GCA_044447375.1 Terriglobales bacterium
GCGCAGCTGCATCGTTGCAAACGTGTGGCGGAACTTGTGCAGGTAGAACTTCGCGCAGATCGGTTCCTTCGCGCATGTATTCCCCTGCCCGTCCACGCAACGGCCGCAATTGAGGCGTGCGCGCAAAGCAACCTTCTTGCACATCTCAAGGAAGTGATCGGCGGGTTTTCCGCCGGGCCGGGCGTTGGGGGATTTCCAGTGCGCGGGCGAGGGAAACACGAGCTCGCCGGTTGCGTTCTGCCTGCGCGCGCGCAGGATCTTCAGGAGGGAATCCGGCACGGGGATGGAGCGTACGGCCTTGCCTTTGGGCTGGAATTTCCAGGCGCGGGAGCGGGTCTTCTCCTTGCGGGTGACGCGGACCACGCCCAGCTCGAAGTCGATGTCGGCCCAGGTCGTGTAGCGGACTTCCTGGTCCCGCTCCCCGCTATGCAGGAAGAACTGGAAGATGGTGTTTTCCTCGTCGTTGCAGGCGAAAAAGAATTTCTGCAGCTCGTCGATGGTGTAGGTCTCGATTTCGCGCGGCGTGAATTCCGGCAAGTCGCGGCCGGTGATGAGGTCCTCGACGCCCAGGGTGTTGAGGAATGAGAGGACCACGATCGTCTTGTTGCGGATCGTGTGGGGCGCAAGGCCGCGGTCGTGCAGGAATTTCTGGAAGGCCATGATGTCGTCGCGGTCGATCTTGCGGGCATCGCCCTTGCGGCAGGACTGCTTGAACAGGCTGAGCGTGTGGCGGTAGTGGATGTAGGTCGAGCGCGCCTTGTTCATCTCGATTTCGGCCAGGAACTTGTCGATGGCGTCCTTGAGGTAGAGGGCATGCGCCGAAGGGTCTTCGGCCACGATCTCGATACCGGCGGCCTGCGCGTCGAGAGCGGCGCGTTTGCGTTGCGCTTCGGCGAGCACGTCCGAGGGAATGGCGCCCACGGACCTGCGCCGGCGCGTACCGTTCTCGCGCCACTCGATGAAGTATTTCCCCTCGGGATGATGCTCTTCCCTGCCCGCGATAACGACGTGGTCCCAACGGATCGCGCCGTTCCTGTTGTGGGCGACAGGCGCGAAGCGCCAGGCGTTGCCGGTCTTGACGTACTTGATGATATTGACGCGGTCGGAGTAGGAATTGCGTGCCATAGAAGCCCCCTGCCCTTTCGATTGCGGACAGTATCGTGGACAGTAAAGGCTTATGTCAATTGGAAACTGTTGATTTCAGGAGTCTGGATGATTCCAGCTTGGGAAGCTGGCGTTCTACCGCTGAACTACTCCCGCTCACAGCGACAGGGAAGGTTACCACCGCCGCAAACCCGGTTGCAATGCACCGGCTACGCGTAATCGACGGGATGCTTGCTCAGCCAGTGGGCGTTGCGGGTGGCATCGACCTTCTTTTTTGCGCCGCGGGCCATGTCCCCGGTCACGTGGCGGGTGCTCCAGGCCATGCCTCCGGCAAACCCGATCAGCGCTCCGGCGATGCCGAAAGCGGCGGCGGCGCGGTGGCCGGACTTGCGCCGGCTCACCAGATAACCGGTCGCCAGGCCGAGAGACGCGGCGGCCACGGTGGGGGCCAGGGAGATCAGAGCGGAGCGCTTCAGCACCGCACCGGGAGACTCTTCCTCGCGGATCTGTTCCCCGGCCGAACGTGCGCCTTCCACCGCCGAGCGCAGCAAATCCCAGCCGTATTCAATGCCGGATTTCAACCACCCGTCCAAGTTCATTCTTCCCCGCTAATTCTTGTCCGGTTCAGCCACGCCCGGCAGTGACTAGGGTCACGGCCCGCAGTGATCTTAACGCAGTCGGCTAAGGCAACGCCAGAAGGCTGCCGATGCACACTCGGGGTGGAGATAATCGCGCAAGTTACCGGTGCGGGGAGCGGGCGCCACCCGGTTACCAGGGTAACCGGCGCGGGCGGCAGGCAAGGCATCGTCCGTCGAGACGCCTGGCCTCATTACCTTGGTTAGAACCCAACTCGTCCTCTCGTAACGATCTTGATCCCCTGCTTTCATACTACGATTCGTAAGAGGCGCAACAGATGTCAAGCAAGCCTGTCAGAGGTTGCGGGCCGCGCGCATGGCCGGCGGCACCCGGAGATCCACCCGTGGCCAGGAGCCGGCGCTCGGCGGCCCGGGGATGGACCCTGATGGAACTCCTGGTGGTGGTGGCGATCATCGGTTTGATCCTCAAGATTTCCCTGCCCAGCATTCAGAACACGATCCTGGCTTACCGTCTGAGCGCGGCGGCCTCGAGTGCGACCGGGGCCATCCAGCAGAACCGCTATCAGTCGGTGATGATCGGCTGCCCCTATAGCGTCGCCTTCACCGCGGGCTCGACCACCTATCAGGTGCAGACCGAGGCCATCTCCGGCACTCCTCCGGTGTGCGCCGGCAGCTATACCAACTCGGGATCGGCAGTCCCCTGGACCTCCGGCGGAGGCATTAGCGTGAGCCCTTCCACCACCTTTACGTTCACGGCCAACGGCATCGTCAGCGCCAGCCAGGGAGGGAGCAACTGCGCCATGCCGTGCGCCTTTGTGCTCTCCAATACCCAGGGTGCAACCCGAACGATTACGGTTTCAGGAGTGGGTAATGTCAAAGTCACGAGCCCGTAGCCAAGCCGGATTCACCGTACTCGAGGTGATGGTGGCAATTTTCGTCCTGACGGTGGGCGTGGTCTCCGTGGCCGCGCTGGCGGGAACCATGATGACCACCGGCAACCGTTCCAAGTACCTGTCGCTGGAGGCCACCCTGGCGTCGGAGAAGCTGGAAGACTTGAACCACTGGTCGGCGAAGGAGCCGCAGGTCTGCGTGCCCACCGGGAACGCCTCGGCCGGCAGTCTGACCTCCGACGTTTTGCAGACCACCACCTGTCCCCTCGGGGCCACGGCCAGCATGGCCTACTATGACGATGTCAACATCAACTTCTCCAACAGCAGCACCGACTGCGTCAGTTCGCTGGGAGGCTGTTTCGCCGAGACGGTGGCCGGCCAAGTCGCCGGCAGCACCCAGTACACCACCACCTATCACTCCCCGGACGGCACCGTGAACACCGCCACCACCGCCACCGCCCCGCCCAACATGACTTTTCACCGGCGCTGGGTCATCGAGGCTGACTCCCCGGTGACCGGAGTGCGGCGGGTGACCGTCCTGGTGACGATCTCCAGCGCCAACATTTCACCCTTTAGCCCCACCTTCCAGATGAGTCTGGTACGGCCATGAAGAGAACAATCAAAGCAACGGATCAGGCCGGCGGCGCAGCCAAAGCGCAGGGGTTCTCCCTGCTCGAACTGCTGGTGGCAACGGCGGTGTTTATGCTGATCGCCGGAACGGCCTTCACCCTGTTTAGCAAGCAGGAACTCGCCTCCGAGTTAGTGCAGGGGCAGGTGGGGCTCAACATCGCGCTGCGCAATGCCGCCACCCAACTGCAGATCGATCTCGCCAACGCCGGCAGCGGCTACTTCCAGGGGTCGAACGTCCCCAGTTGGCCGGTGGGCGTGACCATCGTCAACAATGTGGTGGCGTCGGGATCGTCCTGCTACAACAGCGGCAGCAGCACCTACGGCGCCTCCTGCTTTGACCAGGTCAACATCATCGCGGCCGCCAATCCCGCCACCTATCCGCCCGTCAATGCCACGGACAGCTCGGGGGCGGCGGGGGTGGGCAATTGCTCCAACACCAACACCGGCATTGCTTATGGCCAGGCGGCCAGCGGATTAACCTTGGCGCAGACCGCGGCCAAGTTTAGCTCCGGAGACCAACTGCTGTTCCTCACCAGCACCGGCAACTACATTACCTCGGTGGTGCTGACCGCCGCTCCCACCGTGGCCGGGTCGGCCGTCAAATTCACCTTTAATGCGACGCTGGATCAGACGGTCAGCAGCATCAACTACAAAGGCTATAACGCCCTGGCCCACGACCCGCTGGACATCACCGCCTGCGACGGCCTCAGTACTTGCTCGACCGCGGCCCAGGGCCAGCCGGGCAGCAAGCTGGGCGAGCAGTTTTGCGGCACCGACTGGATCCTGAAGCTGGCGCCCATCACCTACCAGGTCGACCTCACCACCCCCAGCAATCCCAAGCTGACCCGCACCCAGAACGGCAGCACGGTGACGGTGATGGAACAGGTGGTCGGGTTCAAGGTGGGAGCGGCCATCTGGAACGCGGCCTCGGGTACGGATGCCACCAGCTACAACTACGCCGCCTCCACTTACACCAACAGCACCGCCAACGACATGGCTTACAACTTTACCCTGGTGCGCTCGGTACGGGTTTCCCTGATCGGGCGCACCACCCCCAGCACCGACCCTAACTACAAGTTCCGCAACGCCTTCGATAACGGTGCTTACCAGGTTCAAGGCACGGCCGTGGTGGTAAATCCACGCGACATGAGCATGAACGACTGAGGGCTGTTATGACCATTCAATCATTGCCATTCCGCACCCGCATCCTCCGCGCACGCAAGTCCGGCCCGGCAGCGCGCCGAGCCGGCAACGAAAGCGGCATCGCCCTGCTGACCACCCTGCTGCTGCTGATCCTGGTCAGCATCCTGGGACTGACCATGGCGGTCACCACCAACTCGGACATGATGATCAACAGCTACTACGGCAGCTATCGCGGCTCGTTCTATGCTGCCGATTCCGGGCTCAATATCGCGCGCGCGCAACTGGTGAACAACATCGTGGGCCAGGTCACCATGACACCGTGCACGGGATGGGTCACCGGCAGTCCGGCTTCGGGTTGCACCAACCCGCCGCTGTCCCTGGCCACCGGCACCTCCAGCCCCGGCTACATCGCCATGACCAACCTCACCACCACCTACGGCAGCTTTACCTCGTTGAACGCCGGACAGGCGGCCAACTCCTGGATGGGCAAATTCGTGATTGCCAACAACGGGAACTGCGCCAACAGCGCGACCCTGGCGGCCGGCTATCCTACCACCACCCAGAACGCCCAGGGACAGAACAACTCCTACACCTACGTGTACACCTACACGCTGTGCTCGGTGGGCCGGGCGCAAGCCCTGCAGCAGGTGGCCACCCAGGAAAAGGGCAGTGTCACCGTTAACATCCTGGCCCAGACGTCAACCTCCCAGCAGGCGACGGTGAGCTTCGCCGCCTTCGGCGGTTACATTAACAACTTCTCCCAGTGCCAAGGTCCGCTGGCTTATGGCACCAGCACCGGTCCTTTCTTCACCAACGGTCAGTGGAATTTTGGCACCGGCGGCTCTTACATCTTCACCGATCCGGTCGGTCAACACGCCACCACCGCTGATTTCATTTTCGGTGGCGGGGGCACGTCGTGCGGCGGTGTGTCGGGGTGCGATTGCAAGAACGCCGCCACCGACAGCTCCGGCGGCCAGACCATCGCTCCGACTTTCCAGTCAGGCTTCAATCGCAACCAGGCTTTGGTGGCCCTGCCGACCAACGACTTCGGCCAGCAATGGGCGGTGTTGGACGGCAAAGGCTGCGGAGAAGGCGGCAGCACCTGCGGCGTCTCCGCCCCACCCGCTCCCACCAACGCCAATTTCCATTCCTACCTCAAGAACGTCAGCCAAAATACGTACCCGAGCGGGGGCGCAGCCTCCGGAGTTTACCTGGCATATTGCACGATTGACTGCGTCACCTATCCCCCGCCGGTTTCGGGGATCAACTCTCCCAACAAAGTGCTGGGCGGCGGCATCTACGTCGCAGGTAATGCCGGCATTCAGTTGTCGCTGGGGACCGATACGTTCAGCAACCCCACCCAGATCTACACCATCACGCAAGGCGGCACCACCACTACGGTGACCCTCAACATCACTGCCAATACCACCACGGTCGTGTCCGGCGGCACCACCCTGAACTTGGCCGGCGTGCCCACGAATCTCAGCGGCGCGACGCCCCAGGAGGCGGCCATGGTCTACGTGAACGGGACCATCACTGGTCTGAGCGGGCCCGGCCAGGGCCAGGCGTCGCTCCAGGATTACTACGCCACCACAATTGCGGCCAACGGCAGTATCAACGTGACCGGCGACCTGATCTACAAGCACGAGCCGGTCACCCTCAACACCAGTGATACCTTGGTTGCAAACAACGACTTCAACCAGGTGCTGGGCCTGTTCACCGCCAATGGCGACATTGTGGAGAGCAGCAGCTACGGCAACCAGAACCTGGAAATCGATGCCAGCATGGCCGCTATCAATTCCAGTTGCACCGCGAGCTCCTCGTCGAGTATTTGCGGTTTCGCCACCAGCGGAAGCATCAATACGTTAACCATCGTGGGCGGGCGTATCGAATCCAACGCTCACGGCGTGAGCCTGAATGCCGTTAACACCTACTTCGACCGCAGGTTCACGTCGCGGGCCGGGTTTGCTCCGCCCTGGTTCCCCTCCACCACGCTGCCCCAGCAGGACATCACCAACGCGCAGGCGCCTCTGGTTACGCCTTCGCAGCCGCAACGGCTGACCTGGGTCACCTACCCCCAATAACGCCAGCAGTTCCCGGCTCCGACGCCATCGAGGATGAACCGCGATGGCGCCGCGGGCGGGGGAAGCTGGGCATGGATTTCTGCCGTCCCCGGCGCCTGATCCTTTATGATGTCGCCGGAATTCGGCATGAAGGTTATTCCCGCCAGTGATTCGTCCTTGCTGCTGGTTTTGGGCAACGCGATCTCACCCGAGCTCCACGCTCGCGTGATTGGGCTGTTCCAGGCGCTGCGGGCAAAGCAGGACTCCAGGATCCGCAACCTGCATCCCGGATACACCTCCCTGCTGGTCGATTTCGATCCGCTGCGGATGAGTCACGAGGAGTTGGCCGCGATCGCTGAGCAGTCGGCCGCGGCGGCGGGAGCGCACGCCGAACCCCAACCCAACCTCGTCAGTGTTCCCGTGTGCTACGACCCCCAGTTTGGTCCCGATCTTCTGGATCTGGCAGCCCACGCGAAGATCTCTCCGGAAGAAGTGATCCGCATCCATTCTTCCGCGGCGTACCTGGTTTATTTCCTGGGGTTCTCGCCGGGATTCGCCTACATGGGCGGACTGCCCGAGAAGCTGCACATGCCGCGGCTGGCGACGCCGCGCGGCCACGTCGCGGGCGGCACGGTCGGAATTGCCGGCAGCCAGACCGGCATCTACCCGGTGGATTCCGCCGGCGGCTGGCGGCTGATCGGGCGCACCCCCTGGCGCATGTTCGATCCCCATGCCCAGCCGCCCACCCGCTTGCAGCCCGGCGACACGGTGCGATTCTCGGCCATCGACCGCGCCACCTTCAGCGCCATGGCGCAGCCCTGAGATATGGCGATACGCGTCAAGAATCCGGGCATGTTCTCCACCCTCCAGGACCTGGGCCGCTACGGCTACACTCACCTCGGCATCTCGCCCGCGGGCGCGGCCGATCGGCTGTCGTTGCGCATCGCCAACCTGCTGGCCGGCAACCAGGAAAATGCGCCGGCGCTGGAGATGACCCTGCTCGGTGCAACGCTCGAATTCGACGAACCGCGGATCGTGGCGCTGGCCGGCGCCGATTGCGACGCCAAATTCGGAACCAGCCCGGTTCGGCTGGGAGAAGCAGTGGAAGTGCCTGCCGGCGGCGTGCTGAAGTGCGGCGGCATGAAAACCGGGGCGCGCTCGTATCTCGCGGTGCAAGGCGGTTTTGCGGTGCCCGCGGTGATGGGCAGCACGGCCACTGATGTCCGCGGACGATTCGGAGGACTGGAAGGACGCAGGCTCAAAGCCGGTGACATCCTGCCGGTGCTGGATGGGCGCAACGCTCGCGCTCGGAGATTGAAGCCGGGCGCTCTCGATGCGGTGTCCGGCCACGATACGATTCGCCTCACCAGGGGCGCGCAGCAGGAGTGGTTCGCTCCGGAAACGTTCGAGATTCTATTCTCCAGCCCGTACTCGATCAGCGACCAGTCAGACCGCACCGGGCTGCGGCTGAAGGGCGAAGCGCTCCGGCCGCGCGAACAATCGCAACTGCTGACCGACGGCATTCCGCTGGGCGGCATGCAGGTCCCGCAGGATGGACAGCCCATCATCCTCTTCGTCGATCAGCAAACTACGGGCGGCTATCCCAAGATCGCCAACGTCATCATGGCGGACATGCACCACGTCGGCCAGCTACGGCCTCACGAGCAGGTGCGCTTCCATGAGGTCTCAATCGCGCAGGCGATCACGCTCTTGAAAGAGCAGGAGCGCTGGCTGCAGAATGCGTTTGTTGCGTGAAGTATCGCCGGCATCTTGCCTTCGCTGCTGCAGTCCCTCTTGTTTAGAATGCTGACGCCCTCAAAGGGCATTGACGGCTGCGGAAGAACATTATTTGGAGGGGATCACGTGTCAGGGCACGACTTTTAGTCGTGCCGATAGCGGAATATTAGGAATGGGGCTTTAGCCCCTGAGCCAGAACCGTCCGGACCTTGGATCGGCAGACTCGAGGAAAAACGCGCGCAGGGGCTGAAGCCCGACCCAAAGGGGACGCATGACGGCACGACTAAAGTCATGCCCTGACACGTGATCGTGTACAGAAGGATCACATCAATGGAAACTATCATCGACATCAACTCCGACCTGGGAGAATCTGCCGAAGCCCTGGCCAGCGGCGCCGACTTCGAGCTGATGCGCTACATCACCTCGGCCAACGTGGCCTGCGGCGGCCATGCCGGCGACGAGAACACCATGCGGCAGACGGTGGCGGCTGCCAAGGAGCTGCACGTCGCCGTCGGCGCCCACCCCAGCTATCCCGACCGCGAGCATTTCGGGCGCCTCGAGTCGCCCCTGCCGCCGGCGGCGCTCGAAAGCTCGGTGCGGCGGCAGATTGCGTCGCTGGTCAGGGTGGCGGGGCGGTTCGGCGTGCGCCTCATTCACGTGAAGGCCCACGGCGCGCTCTATCATGCGACCAACAAGGACCGCGAGATTGCGCTGGCCGTCGGCCGCGCCGTCCAGGAAATCGATCCGCAACTGATTATGGTGGGACAGGCGGGAGCGTCCGCGCTGGAAGTCTGGCGCGAGATGGGACTGCGCTGCGCTCCCGAAGCCTTCGCCGACCGCGCCTACGAGCGCGACGGCACCCTGCGCAAACGAACTCTGCCCGGCGCCCTGCTCGACACTCCCGAGCGCGCCGCGGAGCAGGCCCTGGGGATCGCTCTCAACCACAAAGTCGTCGCCGGCGACGGCTCGGGACTGGCGCTGGTCGCCCAGACCATCTGCATCCATTCCGATACCCCGGGCGCGGCAGCCATCGCGCGCGCAGTGAATGAACGGCTCAAGGCCGCCGGGGTGCGGGTTCGAGCGTTGTAGCGCGACCCCCTCCCAACACCACCACGCTTGACATTCAAGTCAAACGGATGCATCGTTTCCGGCACGTCAGGGAACCCCTGACTTAGTCGGAGTCTCCCTAGCAGCCTGTGGTGTAACTAGCGGATTTTCGGCACGGCCAGCGGCGGGTTTGGCCCCGCCGCGCCGCGAGGTCGTTTGCGCGGTAGCTTGAAAGTTGGCTCCGGTACAGCCGATCTCGGTCTTCCCGGCTTGTGAGCAGC
>JBIOFT010000146.1:0-9470 GCA_044447375.1 Terriglobales bacterium
GAACGGAAAAGGCGTGCGGGACCGCGCCTAATGTGTCCCTGTTCTCCGGTGGGTTGTGCTGTCCGAAGGCGCCACGAACTTTGGCGGCACGCGGCGGAGACGGGTCATGCGCTCCCAGTCGTATTCGTACTCAACTCCGCAATGCACGCAGACCTGGTAGGTCCGGTGATTTTCGGTGTCGGTGACCGGAAATCCAAACTCATGGTTACATCCAAAGAACAGCCTTAAGAGCGCGGGCAGCATGATGAGCTCCGCGCCAAAGTGGCGCACCATACGCCTGCGCAATGCGGGGTCCAAACTCCTGACAGCAAACATTGGGTTTAGATGCTGTGGGTATCCCAAAATCGGTAGAAGGGGACGTCCGGATATGGATTCTCGTATGGCCCTGGGGGTATGAAAATTATTTCACGCGGATGGTGAAGGAACGTTTCTTCGGGGTTATCACGATTTTGTCTTCGCGGGCGAGCCAACCGATCGCCCAGTCGAAGAATGGGCCCTTCGCGTCTACTTCCACTTTTCCGTTTGACCAGCCCGCGATGAAGCACTACTGAAAGTCGCCCACGCCACGATGGCGCGCGTGGATGAATTGCCGGGGATGAACGTGGGGGAACATCAAACTGGTCACTGCGCTCGATCCGCGTCGCCGGGAAGGGCGACAAGCAAAGACTGGTGCTGTTTGGCGAACCGGCTGCGCTGGCTCTCATGGCCTATCTCCGCGAACGTGACTTGCTGCTGCGAAAGCTCAAGAGGCCGCAAACCAGCGCCCTGTTTGTAAGCAGTCCGTCGCCTATCGGTCATCCCAAGGGCATCGGCTCACGGACCGTACTCTGCGGGATGTCGCATGAGCGTGCCGCGGGTTTCGAGCACCATCAAGCGGGTGTGTATCGGGTTGGGGTTGTCGAAGGCGATCCATGCGCATTCCCTGCGTCGGGCCGGGGCCACGCACATGCTAAACCGCGGAGCGGACCTGCGAACCATCAAGGCCCTACTTGGCCAGGAGAAACTGCTGACGACGGCAGGCTATTGCCGGCTGGCACCGGAGCGGCTGCGGAGTGTGTTGGATGCAACACATCCGGGACAATCGCCCAGGCGTATAATTCGCGCCGCTATGATTGACAAAGACCGTTTGCGAGATAAACGAGTCCTTTTCAGACTGGTTGGTATTATTCCCGTCCTACCGTCATCTGCGAAGTGGCGAAAGAGAATGCATCCGCGGTCACGGCGTGCCTCGGGGGGTTACACCTTGTTCGACACCGAGCGTGGCAAACCGGTGAACACTGCGGTGTGGAACACGGTGGCGGTTCCTGCGGCTGCCATCTGCCCAATTCCGCTGGACCCAGCGACTGTGGAAGGTTGATGGTCCACAACAACAAGGCGAATAGAGGGAGGGAACGATCTCCATGGCAGCGATTCGATCACTGATCACGGGTGGCGCCGGCTTCATCGGCTGTCATCTCGCGGAAGAACTCCTGCGCCAGGGGCAGGAAGTCCATGTCCTCGACAATCTTTCGACCGGCAGCATCGACAACATCGAACACCTGAAGGCCCGTAAGGGTTTCCACTATGTGATCGACTCGGTAGAGAACGAGCACCTGCTGGCGGAGATGATCGATCGCTGCGATGTGGTGTACCACCTGGCCGCCGCCGTGGGCGTCAAGCTCATCGTGGAAAGCCCGGTCAACACCATCGCGACCAACGTGCACGGCACCGAGCTGGTGCTCAAGCACGCCAACAAGAAACGCAAGAAGGTGATCATCGCCTCCACCTCCGAGGTCTACGGCAAGAGCACGCGTGTGCCCTTCCGCGAGGACCATGACCTGGTGCTCGGCCCCACCTCGAAGGGACGCTGGAGCTACGCCTGCTCCAAGGCCATCGACGAATTCCTGGCCATCGCCTATTGGCACGAGAAGAAGCTGCCGGTGGTGGTGGTGCGCCTGTTCAACACCGTGGGGCCACGGCAGACCGGCCGCTACGGCATGGTGATCCCCAGTTTCGTCAAGCAGGCGGTGCAGGGAAGTCCCATCACCGTCTACGGCGACGGCAACCAGTCGCGCTGCTTCACCTATGTGGGCGACGTGGTCAAGGCGCTGCTCGCGCTCTCCGGCCATCCTGGCGCAGTGGGAGAAGTGTTCAACATTGGCGGCGGGCGCGAGATCACCATCAACGAGCTCGCGCTGCTGGTGAAGGAGAAAGCCGGCAGCTCGTCCGAGATCGTTCACGTGCCCTACGACCAGGCCTACGAAAAAGGTTTCGAGGACATGCCGCGGCGCGTGCCCGACATTGCCAAGATCAGCCAACTCCTCGGGTGGCGGCCGACCATCGACGTGGACCAGATCGTGGAGAAGGTGATCGCATTCCAGCGCGCGGGTACGCGGCTCGAGATAGCTGCCGCCGTTCATGCCTAGCCGGACCGAGGACCACACCCGATGGCGACTATAGGTGTCAAGCCAGACTGTGTAGAGCCCCAGGTGGACGCCGAGGCGGATGGCCGGCAGGTGGTGCGGCCCGTCCGCGTTCTCATCGTGTTCAACACCGTGTTCCTCTACGGTATGGAACGACAGGTGATCGAGTCATTCGATCTCCTGCGGCCGGAGGTGGAACCGCACTTTCTGCTCTCCTACACCACGTATCGCAAGCAGCTACCCCTGCTGACGGAGATTGAACGCCGCGGCCTCGAGCATTCCTTTTTCAGCGATCGCACCGACTGGCCGAAGATCGGACGCCCGCGCTCGCTGCGCCAAACTTGGCAGATGGCGATGGCGATGATTAAGGGCAACCGCGACGTGCTGCGCCGCTCGCTCGATTGCGACGCCATCTACCTGCCCGCGACGGGCTACGGATATTTCGCGCTGCTCGGCGCGCTGTACTGCCGCCTGCGCCGAAAACGCGTGGTGTTCGAGTTCCACGACCTGCCGCGGACCTGGCAACTCCGCCTGCGCCTGGTCTCGATGCTGGCGACCGATTGCGTACATCAAACCCGCTTCGGCTACGATTTCAGCGCACGCACCAATCCCTACCTCGCCCGCAAAAAGACATTCATCTGTCCCACGCGGACCCAGGCTTGGCGCTTGTGCGATTCCGATCCCCAGGTCCGCCGCGCGCTGGCAGGGAAGAGAAACCTGCTCTTCGTGGGACAGGTATCCCATCACAAGGGGATCGACCTCCTGCTGGAGGCGTTTGGCTCCTTAGCATCCCATTATTCCGATATTCACCTGCACGTCCTCGGCGGCGGTCCTGAGGAACAGGAGATGCGCAGTAGGATCGAGTCTGCGCGGCTGGATTCGCGGGTGCACCTGTGGGGATACCGTCACGACGTGGACGACTTTCTTCGCATGACCTATCTCTACATCCATCCCAGCCCGCCTTCGCGATTTCATGAATGTTTTCCTCGGGGCGCGCTGGAAGCCATGTCCCAGGAAGTGCCGACGGTCTGTTTTCGCAGCGGCGGTTTGCAGGAGATGGTTGTGCACGAGAAGACAGGGTTGGTGTGTGAGGAGGAAACGCCGGAGTGCCTGGCTGCGAACATACGCCGGTTTCTGGATGACCCGCGCTTCCGATCGTCTTGCGCTCATGGTGCCCTGAGCCGGTTCCAGGAACTCTATTCCGATGATCGCGTCCGCGCCCGCTGGATCGAGTTCGCGGGGCAGAAAAGCTGACCATGAGCCCACTGACGCAGCTCGCTTCGCCGGAATCGACTCTCGGGAACTTTGGAACCCCGGCGCCCCACCGCAGGCTGGCGATCCTCAGCACCCACCCCATCCAGTACCACGCCCACTGGTTCCGCGCGCTGGCGGCGCGTCCCGAGCTCGACCTCAGCGTTTTTTATTGCTACCAGGGCAGTCCCGCCGACCAGGCACAAGCCGGCTTCGGCGTCGAATTCGACTGGGACATCCCGCTGCTCGAAGGTTATCGCTACACCTTCCTGAACGGCGGAAGCGGCAAGCCGGGAAACTTTTTCGCTCTCCGGGCGCCGGGCATGGCGCAGATGCTGACGCGAGAAAACTTTGATGCGGTACTGGTCAACGGCTGGCACTACCAGGCCGCCTGGCAAACCATCTTCGCTTGCTGGAGGATGCGGATCCCGCTGATGGCGCGGGGCGACTCCCAGCTGGCTTCTCCGCGCGGCGCGCTGAAGCGGCCCCTGAAATATCCCGTGTACCGATCCTTTATCCCCAGGTTTGACGCCTGCCTCGCGGTGGGCACTCGTTCGCGAGACTACTACTTGCACTATGGCGCCCGTCCGCAGCGTGTGTTCCACGTGCCCCACGCCATTCAGGATGATTTGTTCCAGCGCGCGGCTGAGGAAGCGCAGCCTCGGCGCCTGATGCTGCGCCAGCAGTGGGGACTCCAGGACCAGCAGACGGTGTTCGTCTTCGCCGGCAAGTTCATCGAGAAGAAGCGGCCCATGGACTTCCTGCAGGCCATCGAAGGCGCCGCGAAGCAACCATCGGCGATTGCAGGACTGATGGTGGGCGATGGTCCGTTGCGCGCCGCCTGCGAGCAATTTGCCAGCCAGCGCAAACTTCCGGTTCGCTTTGCCGGTTTCCTGAACCAGTCGCGGATGGTGGACGCCTACATCGCCGCCGATTGCCTGGTGCTCCCGTCCGACGGCCGTGAGACCTGGGGTTTGGTGGTGAACGAAGCCATGTCGTGCGCGCGGCCGGCCATAGTCAGCGATGCCGTCGGCTGTGCTCCCGATCTGGTCCGCGACGGCCGGACGGGCGCGATCTTCCCGCTGGGCGATGTCGAAGCCCTGTCCAGAATCCTGATGGCTTTCGCCGGGAACCCGGAACGCCTGCGCATCATGGGCGAGCGCGGCCGCGCCGGCCTACGGCCCTATTCTCACGACGCCGCGGTGCAGGGTGTCGTCGATGCGGTGGAGGCGGTCACCGTGAACCGGCAAACGAGATGAAACCCTTCGTCAAAGACACGGGCGGAAGCGTGCTCATGTGGGTGCTTCCCCCGATGGCTGCGACTTTCCTTATGTGGCTCGCGCGGCTCAATGAGCTCACGCTGTTTGAGTTCCTGGGGGCAGCGGGTCTGCTGACCGCGGCCTGGGGGCCCTACTGCAGTTGGAGAAGGGCCGGGGAGCGCTACCTGCCCCTCTTCCCCATGCTGAGCTTCATGTACTGGGTGTATTACGCTCTGGGGCTGTTTTGGGGAACGCGCAGTAGCTACACCTCCCGCGGAGAGCTTTCCGACCAGGCGATTGAACAAGCCATGCTGCTGGCGGTGGTGGGTGTGGTCTGCCTGTGGGTTGGAAAGTGGACGGGCATCGGCCACCGGCTGGCCTCCCCCCGGGTGCTCGACATTCACCCCCGGAGCGAGAACACCTGGTCGTACATTCGCACCGCCTTGCTGCTCAGTCTTCCCCTGACGTTCGGGGTGCAGTCGCGCGCTTACCTGTTCGGCAGCGGCGGGCGCCAACTGGTAATGATCTTGACCTCCACCGTCCCCATGGCGCTGTTCGTGATGCTCTTTCGCAAGTGGCTGCGCCGCCAGGCGAACCACGGGGAAGTGCTGCTGATCGCGGTTTTCCTCATCGGCAGGTTCCTGGCGGGGATTGCCTCTGGCTGGCTGGGTACCGGCGTGGCCATCATGATTATCTGCAGCGTTGCCTACCTTTATGAGCGGCGCAGGATCCCCGTTCTGGCCGTGGTCGTGGTGCTGGTTTACGTGCTTTTCTTCCAGGCCGGCAAAGAGGCGTTCCGCAAGACCTTCTGGGGGGAGCGGGTGGACTCGACGCTCAGCCAAAGAATTTCCTTCTGGTCCAGCGAGTCGCTGCGCAGCTGGGAACTTACCCTGGAGAATCCGGATGTCGACAACTGGCGACGCCTGGCCGACAAGAGTCTGGGCCGCATGTCCCTGCTGCAACAGACTGCTAATGTGATCGACCTCACTCCCGAAGTTGTCCCCTACCAGCATGGGCGACTGTACTCCTACATGCTGGTCACATTCATCCCGCGGGCTCTCTGGGAGGATAAGCCTTCGGTGAACGAAGCCAATCAGTTCTACCAGGTCGCGTACGGACTAACCGACCCGGAGCGCTTGGGCTCTGTATCCATCGCCGTGGGCACCGCGGCCGAGAGCTTCATCAACTTCGGCTGGTGGGGCCCCTTCTTGATCATGATTCCCCTGGGCATCTTCTTTGACTACTTCCAGCATGCCTTCCTGGCGCGCGATTCCGGGTGGGTGTTTAACGCGGTCGGGATCGCTCTCATCCCCAACTTTCTCGCCATTGAGTCCCAGTTGGCGCAGTACGTGGCGGGGATCCTTCAGTGCGTTGTTGTCGTCCTACTCGTCCTATGGCCGGTGTTGCACGTGTGCTTCCGGGAAGGGAAGAACGCCTCCCAGCCGGAGACCAGCCCGCGCCTTGGCGGTGGGCTGCGGATGCCGCTGCCGGTGCCCCGGCGGTTCCTGTAATGCGGTACGCAGCAGGGCTGTGCGCGTGAAGATCATCCAGGTCATCCCCGATTTTGGTTTGGGCGGCATTCAGAAAGCAGGCTGCGTGCTGGCCGAGACCATGGTCCGCGCCGGACACCAGGTCCTGCTGCTCGCCGAAAAAACCGGGCCGCGCTTCCAGCCGTCCTGCTCCTGGCATCGCCTGCTGCGGGGTCCGCGGCAGGAGGCGCTCGCCGAAGCGGCACGCGAGTTCGCGCCTGACGTCATTCATCTTCACGGCCCTGAATATCCTGAAGACCTGATCCGCGGCCTCGCCGGCCGGCCAGGGGAGAAGCCGCCGCTGCTGGTGACCACGCCGGTGTTCGGCCGTCCGCCGGAAGATCGCCGCCTGCTGGAGCTCACCCGTACTTGCTGCGTGGGTGTGTTCACCTTCTATCGGCTGGGGCGATGGTTGAAGCGGCAGCCCGCGGAAATGGTCCGCAATGGGATTGGCTACGTTCCGCTCACGCCCTTCCAGCCGCCTGCCGCGGAAGTGGACCGCGAGGCCGCGCGGCGCGCCATGGCCATCCCCGAGGACGCCTTCGTCTTCGGCAGGGTGGGCCGCAGCCAGGGAGGGAAGTGGCATTCCTGCTACCCGCGGATCATCGACGCCGTGCTGAGCGCGGACCCCGGCGCGCAGTGGATCTCCATCGGCTTTCCCGACGATCTCGGGTGCAAGCTGCGCCAGCGTTGGGGTGATCGTTTCCGCGACTTCCCGGAGACCGCCGATTATCAATTCCTCGCCGGGTTGCTCTCCGCGATGGACGTACAGTTGTTCTGGAGCCAACACGGAGAGTGTTTCGCCAGCACCATCTGCGAAGCCGCGGGCATGGGCACGCCCACCATCGCCGGGGTCAATCCGTGCCAGGACAACGGGCAGGTCGAGCAGGTGCTGGAGGGCGTTACCGGAGAGCTGGTTGGCACCCCGGCGCAGGCGATCGCGGCGCTCCTCCGCTTCAGCTCGGATCGCAGCCTCCTACCGGCGCTGCGGGCCTCCACCCGGCAACATGCCTGGACGCGCTGGCACGTCGAAAGGGTCACGGCTGATCTGGTACAGCTCTACGAGTACTGGCGCTGCGGTGAGGAGTGTCCTTACGTCGAAGTCATGCTGCGCGAGCACCACGAGCTGATGAGGAACTACCGCCGCAAGGTCGCGGCCCTGAAGGCCGAAGGCAGCCTGCGCCACTCCGCCTGGGAAATGGCCTTGTGGTCGGCCGAGTCGTGGACCCTGTTCGCCGGCGCCCGGCGCGTGAAACCACATTTCCGTAAGATTCTTGAGCGCCTATGAAAGTCTTGCAAACTGCCGCGCCGTCAGTTTGGGTCATTGGCACTCACCTCAAAGGTCCGGCGGCCGGCTCCTCTAAACCCAGGTTGGATGTGTCCTCGCGTGTTGTCATCGTCAGTCTTGCTTCTGTGCTGGTCGTGGCCATGCTCACCTGGCATACGCCACAGTCGGTCTACATGGATCCGGCATGGCAACTGAACGCCTTGCGCCAATACCTGGCGGGCCAGTCGCCCAACTTCAACACGCTCGTGCAGGCTAATCCGAAGGACCTTTCACGGGATCACTTTGGATGGATAAGCCAATGGCCTCCCCTCATGGGTCTGATCATTTTGGCCCTCACCCGGGCAGGGATTTCAATTCTCCTGGGAGTTCGGATGCTTGCAATTGCCGGGCTCGCCGTCGGCTCGATCGGCTGGGGTTTGTGGGCGGAGCGCTTTGCAGTGCCGCGCTGGGTCGTCTATTGCATCGCAGCCGGAACTCCGTTCATCCGCTACGCCAACAATCCGGTTTTCTCGTATTACACCGAGGGGTTGGCTTTTGCCATGGCTCCATGGATGCTCATATGTGCTGAACGGCTGGTCCGGCGGTGGGCTTTGCCAACGGCGGTTGCCACCGGCGTCCTATTCGGAGCGGCCTACTGGGCCAAATACAGCCTCGCTTTCATTTCGGTAGGAGCGCTCGCTTTCTTGTTCTGGCGCGTGCGCTGGAGAGCCTTGTGGGCAGCTATTCCGTGCATGGCTCTCATGCTTGCGCTTAACGAACTGAACAGAACGATGGGGGCGGCGGCCAGCATCGTGAGCCAGGGATCCATACGGGTTGTGTGGAACTGGCGTGTATTGGTTGCGCCGTTTTCATTTGTGCCGCTCGGGATGGCCGATCTGGACGCAATGCTTCACTATCTCTTCATGAATCCGGAACATCCATTGGAGCACGCCGAAGCCGTGATTTACTTGGCCGGCCTCCCGGGCGTCCTGCTTTTGGCATGGCTCCTGCGCCCATCTCGCAATGAGGAATGGCTCTCGATTTCGGTTGCGCTCGCGTCGATGGTTTCATTGATCGCTTTGTGGCTCACGGTAAGTACTGTCGGTTACGAGGTACGCTACATCGCGAGTGCAGCCATGGCGCTCATTCCATTGGCTGCCGCGTCGGCGTACAGGAAATGGCCCTCCATCTCCCGCAGGGCTCGGTGCGCACTGGTTGCGGCCGCCTTGGCCTATCTCGTGGTTCCGACGGCTTATGGGGCGGTTACGGTTTTGGGCAAACGGGGCCGCGATTCCGTTTCTCTGCTTCGGCCCGTCCCAAAGGTGGATGTCGTCTATGCCGCCGATCCTGTGATCGCATTTGGCCTGGACGGTCGCAAAGTCATTACAGCGGCCGACTTCGAACCCGAGAGCATGCTTCGCAGCCAAACCTACCACACGTCTGTTCCGATGAGCATTGGAGTCGTGCTGCCGGTCCATTTTGAAGGTAGCGGTAAGGGCGAGATTATCCGGAAGAATTTTCCCCAAGCTCGCGAATGGCAAGGCCCGGTGCCATTCAACAGTGCCTATCAGGTTTGGGTGGCCCAACTGATTCCGGATGAGGCCGACACCACGTCGGCAAGCAAGCGTGAGTAGCCCGCTACCAACTTAATAGGGCGGCACGCCTCCAGGTGTCCGTCGCCACACAGAAGTAAACGAAGTTGCTGTCGAACGCCCACTGTGCTGGCGTGCAGTGCGAGCGGGCGCTGGCCGGTGCCGCCGCC
>JBIOFT010000147.1:0-9363 GCA_044447375.1 Terriglobales bacterium
AGAGCGAAAAATCGAAGTCTTTCAGGCTCGGGCCACGCAGCGTGTTGCGTCCCAGATTGCCCAGTTGACCCGGCGCCGGAAACGCGAAGCACGACATGTTGATGTAGTGGGCCCAAATGCCGGGGTTGATCGCGTCCGGTGACGAGCATCCGGGCCCCGGCTTGAAATCAGGTCTCTGGCCGTCGCCGCTGGTGCCCGCCACGGTTGAGCCGGTCCCGGCCTGGTCATTTGGAAGTCGAATGCTGAACGGAATGCCGCTCTGGGCCGTGGCCACCACGCCGTCGCCGATGCGGCAGTGCCCGGCGATCCCCACTTGCCCGGCGAGGATCACGTTCTTGCCCACTTCGGTGGACCCGGCCAGTCCCACCTGCGCGCATAGCAGGCTGTTCTCGCCCACGGTCGAGCCGTGTCCCACCTGCACCAGGTTGTCGATCTTGGCTCCGCGCTTAACGCGGGTCTCGCCCACGCTGGCGCGATCCACGCAGGCGTTGGCCTGGAGCTCGACGTCGTCCTCCAGCACCGCCGGCCCGGATTGCACGATCTTATGCCATGCACCCTGATTATCCTTGGCAAATCCGAAGCCATCGCCACCGACAACCGCACCGTTCTGGAGCACGACGTTGCCGCCCAGGCGGCAGTATTCGCGCACCACCGCATGCGCGTGCGCGAAGAAATTGTTGCCGATCCGCGCCCCGCGATAAATGACCACGTGCGGCAGCAGCACACAGCCTTCGCCGATCTCGACGTCCTCATCGACCACCACGTAGGCGCCGAGGTGCGCGCGCGGCCCGATGCGGGCGGTATCGTGGATCACCGCCGTCGAGTGGATGCCGGGCGCGTAGCGCGGCGGATGATAGAACAGTTCCAGCGCCCGGGCGAACGCCAGGTAGGGATTGGCGCTGCGCAGCGTCGGCGCCGCAAGGGCGGGAAAGTCCTCGGCCACGATCAGCGCCGCGGCCTTGGTGGTCCTGGCCGCGCTGGCGTAGCGGGGATTGGCCACGAACGTCAGTTGTCCGGCGCCGGCCTGCTCGATGCCGGCGACGCCGGTGATCTCCACGTTTGTGCCTTCCAGGCGCGCCTGAACGGCGGATGCGATCTCGGAAAGTTTCATGAGGGACCTCAAAGACGCGTCGATTCTAAATGAGCATTCAGGGGTCAGCACTCAGCAATCAGCGCTGAACTGGTTTCCAAATGACACTCATTTTCTGCCGGGCTAAGCGACGAGTGCTGAACCCTCCCTCCGGCGTCCTGTAAACTGAACCCACCTCATGCTGGGCTCCATTGTCACCACGCTAGCGGAAAACCCCATCCTCACGCTCTTCGTCGTGATCGGACTGGGATACCTGCTGGGCGAAATCTCCGTCTTCGGGTTTCGTTTGGGCCCGCCGGGGTTCTGTTCGTAGGACTGGCGGTGGGCTCGCTGGGGCCGGCGATCTCCATCCCAGAAGTGATTCCCACCCTGGGGCTGATCATTTTCATCTACACCATTGGCATCCAGAGCGGCCCCGAGTTCTTCAACTCGTTGCGCCAGCGAGGTTATCGCGACAGCGTGTTTGCGCTGGCAATCGTGGTGCTGGGCGCGGGCGTGACGCTCGTGGTGTCTCGTCCCGCGCACCTGACGCGCGCTCGCGCCGCCGGCCTCTACACCGGCGCCATGACCAACACGCCGGCGCTGGCCGCGGCGCGCGAATTGCTGCGCGAGCGTGGCCGCTCTGCCGGGCTTTCTCCTGAGCAGCTTCGCGCCGCCTCCGACGAGCCGGTGGTCGCCTACTCCATCGCTTACCCGATGGGCGTGATCGGCGTGCTGGTCTCGTTCGCCGTGCTGCGCCGCCGCTGGAAGCCCGGGATGGAGCCGCCGGCGGAAGGCGCGGAGATCCGCGCGCGTGATTTTGCGGTCATGAATCCGGCCGTCATGGGCCGCACGGTCGAGGAGGTCCTGCGTCCCCACCGTGACCCTGGCTTCGTAGTCAGCCGCATCCAGCATGGGGGCGCGAGCGAGATCGTACGCGGCGACACCCAGCTTGAACGGGGCGACATCGTGGTGTCGGCGATGACGACGGCCTGGTGCGCGCCGAACAAATCTTCGGCCAGCCCCTCGAGGCCCACATCGAACTGGACCGCTCGCAGCTCGATTTCCGCCGCGTCTTCGTTTCCCGCCAGGAGATCGTGGGCAAGCGCATCCGCGAACTCGACCTGGAGAACAGCATGGGCGCCACGGTAACGCGCCTGCGCCGCGGCGATGTGGACTTCATCCCCACACGTGACACGCGCCTCGAACTCGGCGACCGCGTCCGCGTGCTCACCCATCGCGAAAACTTCCCTGCGATCTCGGAGTTCTTCGGCGACTCCATCCGCGGCACCGCTGAAACCGATTTCGGCTCCGTCGCCCTGGGCATGGTGCTGGGCGTGCTCGTCGGCCTGGTGCCCATTCCGCTGCCCGGCGAGAACATCCGCCTGGGATTCGCCGGCGGGCCGCTGTTGGTCGCCCTGATCCTGGGCAAGCTGGAGCGCACCGGCCGCATTACCTGGATCATGCCGCTGCACTCCAATCTCACTTTGCGGCAGATCGGGCTGCTCTTCTTTCTCGCCGGTGTCGGCATCCGCGCCGGCTACGCCTTCGCGCAGACCCTCCGCCAGAATGGCCTCCAGATGCTGCTGGCCGGCGCCGCCATCACCCTGGCCGTCACCGTGGTTTCCCTGGTAGTGGGATATAAGCTGCTGAAGATCCCGTTCGCTTCGCTCATGGGCCTGGTCGCGGGCATCCAGACCCAGCCTGCGTGCCTGGCGTACGCCACGCGCGAAGCCAACTCCGACGCACCCAATCTCGCCTACGCCGCTGTGTATCCGGTGGCCATGATCGCGAAGATTATTTTGGCGCAGTTGCTGACGTAGAGACGTAGCTTGCTACGTCTCATGTCGTCACTCCTCGGGTTCGTACTTTCCTGACCTGAGACGGTCTCGGCGACGAGCCTCCGCGCGAAGGCCATCCTGCACAACAAGGAGCAACGACTCGGCGCTCTTCGGCGCACTAGGCTCATATGCCACGGTGGAACCTAGATAGTGAAGTTCGAGTGCGTTGAGGAGCGCTGAGATCGAATGAATGGCGCTTCCGGCTGTTTGGCGGCTCGCGAAAGCAAGAGGCGCTACAGGGTCGTCCAGAGCGAGTTGGAGATTCCGGTGAGCTATATGCCGGTCTCGCCAATCGCGGGCAAATTCGCACTCCCCAAGACACTTCGCGAGGAGATCTCCGATCTGAACTCGAAGATCCCCGTCGAGAAGGCTTGGCAATTGCCGGAGAGTCAGGTGCTGCCTGTTCTTTCCCCTAGCGCTTGGCGGATCTGTGAACCGGGCAATTCCAAGAAGAATGCTCTCCCACAGACAATCCTGGATAATTCGGAAGAACAGAGGGGCGGTACTGTTGAGAAGATCGACTCGCTCAGGCTTGCTGCCGAACAGCGTTACGAACTCGCTCCAGGTCCAGTTGAGCCATACGCATTCGTTGTATAGGCAAAAGAAGAGGCGCCCCAACCTCGACCCCATCCCGGAAATGTAGTGTTGTTCGACCTGCTCTGCGCTGCGCTCTTCCGACATATTGATGGCCTTCCGGGGGGCGTCGTCCTCGCTCTTGGCTCACTCTGTACGGCTCTTAGGCTATTCCGTGAACATCGGCACCTGGCGGGAATCGCCGGCGGGCACGGCACGTGGGCGACGGCGGCGGGCTGCTGGCCCTCCGATCACGCCCAGCACCGTCAGCTCGGCCAGCGCGCTTCTGGGGACGAAGATACGCTGCAGATTGCCGCGGCTGTCGGGAGGGTTGATGAGAAAGCCGTCTCTGGTGAGCTGCGTCAGGTCGTTGGGCATGAGCCCTTCCATCACATCGTTGTCGCGGAACTTCAGGCGCACCCAGAGTCCCTCGGTACGCGGCCGGGTGGCGAAGGTTTTGCGCGCCGAGGCGTCCACATCCGCGAACTCGCGCACGAAGTACACGCCCTTGACGTCGGCCAGTTCGATGAGCACCACCTTGCCGGCAGTGTTCATCAGCTCCAGCTTGCCCTCGACCACGAAGCTGGCGGGCGCGACGTAGCCCTGCATCGTGTCGCGATCCATCTTGCGGACGATCACTTTCTTGTGGGTCGAGGATTTCAAGGTTGTGTTTCCGGTTCTTGTAGCCTGCAACGGGTCGCCCGGCGATTGTCGCATTTTTGCCGCCGCTTGCGCGCTTGGGCTGCAACCTGTAGCCAAATTGTAAACCTTTGTGCTATGGTGTTTCGTTTGTGCGGGCCCTGGGAAACATGCGGCTAAGTCTATTGCCCGGAGTCACTTACATCTGGCCACTCAACCTGCTTTGGTCCCGGCCTGCGCCCACGTGCAAAAAAGGGACACGGCAGGGGGGCCTTTGGTGTGTCCGTAACGCGCCGGCACGGTAGCCCGGCGTTGCAGAATGGCTGATTACATCTACATGATGGAAAGCCGGCTCACGCCGGACCAGCAGCGGGCCGTGGCCCTGGTGCAGGACCTGGCGCGCGCGCAGGAGATGAACGTTTACCTGACGGGCGGCGCCATCCGCGACCTCATCAGCGGCTTTCCCATCCGCGACCTCGACTTCACCGTGCAAGGCAACGCGCTGAAGCTGCAGCGCGAGCTGGAGAAGGCCGGCGCCGTCCTGCAGGGCGTGGACGAAGACCTGCGCTCGATGTACGTGCTGCTGCCCGGCAACGTGCGCTCGGAGATCGCCATGGCGCGCTCGGAGCGCTACGAGAAGCCCGGGCGGCCGCCGGAGATCGCCTCCGGCACCATCATCGACGACCTCCGCCGCCGCGACTTCACCGTCAATGCCATGGCGCTGTCGCTCAATCCCGGCTCCCGCGGCCTGCTGCTCGATCCCTTCAACGGCGTGGCCGACATCGAAGCCAAGCTCATCCGCATCCTGCACAACTACGCCTTCTACGAAGAACCCTCACGGCTGATCCGGGCCAGCCGCTTCACCATCCGCTTCCACTTCGCGCTGGAAGAGCGCACCCAGGCCCGCTTCGACGCCGCCCGCGAAGGCAGCTACATCGACAACATCTCCGACCGTGCTGTCGGCTACGAGATCGAGCAGGTCGCTTACGAGGACGACCCCCTGCACCTGCTTCGCCTGTACGAGAAGGAAGGCTGGCTGAAGGTGCTCAACCCGCACTGGTCGGCGGGCAAGGTGGATACGGCGTCGCTGGCGCAGTTGCTCAAGACCAAGCAGCAGATGCTGGACCTGGGCTACACGCTGGACCCGGCGCCGGCGGTGATGTACTTCCTCACCCATCGCCTGGGCGACCGCGACATTGCGGCCATGCAGCGGCTGATGCCGCGCAAGAGCTTCGTCGAGACCTGGCGCAAGCTGGACGATGACGCCAAAGAACTCGCCAAGCGCCTCGCCGGCAAGGAAGCGGCCACGCCGTCGCTGGCCTGGAAGCTGCTTTCCACGGCGCGTCCCGAGACCATTCTGTTCCTCGAGACCACCACCGGCAACCAGGCCGTGGCGCAGAAGATCCGCAACTTCTTCACCAAGTGGCGCCAGATGAAGGACAAGCTGCCGCTGCCGGAGATGGCCGAGCTGCACATCACGCCGGAACTGCCGGCCTATCCCAAGTTGGCCGAAGATGCCTTTTATCTGTTGCTCGACGGCAAACTGCGTTCGCGCACCGAGATCCTGAAATTCCTGAAGCCGTTTGCGCCGCCGCCACCGGCTCCGCCGCCTCCGCCGCCCAAGCGCGGACGCGCAGCCAAAGGCGCCGAAGCTGCGCCCGCTCCCGCGTCCGCCGACGCCAAGCACGGCAAGAAGGGCAAGCTCGCCGAACCGGCCGCCGCGGCAGTCGCTGCGCCGTCAAAGCAGGCTGTCCCGAAGCAAGCTCCTCCGTCTCCGCCGGCCGCTAAGGCTGTGGCGAAACCCGCTCCCAACAAAACGCCGGCGGCGCCTGCCAAGCCACAACCTGCCAAGAAATCCGCCGCGCGAAAGAAGAAGTAACCTATGCGCGCGCTGGTGACGGGAGGCGCCGGCTTCCTGGGATCGTATCTCTGCGAGGCGTTGTTGGCGGAAGGCTACTCCGTCGTTGCGGTGGACAACCTTCTGACCGGGCGCGAGATCAACCTTGCACATCTGGCGCGCGAGTCCCGCTTCGAACTGCGCCGGCTCGATATCATCCAACCCTTCGACGCGGGCGCGGTGGACTACGTCTTCCACTTCGCCAGCCCCGCCAGCCCGGTGGACTACCTGGTCCACGGCGTGGAGACGCTCCAGGTGGGCTCGCTCGGCACCTTCCACGCGCTCGATGTCGCCCGCCGGTACGGCGCGAAGTTCTTTCTGGCCTCGACCTCGGAGTGCTACGGCGATCCGCTCGAACATCCGCAGAAGGAAACCTACTGGGGCAACGTGAATCCGGTGGGCCCGCGCTCGGTCTATGACGAAGCCAAGCGCTTCTCCGAGGCCGCCACCATGGCCTACCACCGCTACTACAAGCTGGATACGCGCATCGTACGCATCTTCAACACCTACGGCCCGCGCATGCAGCTCAACGACGGCCGCGTGATCCCTAATTTCATGAAGCAGGCGTTGCGCGGCGAAGACCTCACCGTGTACGGCGACGGCAGCCAGACCCGCAGCTTCTGCTACGTCACCGACGAGATCGAGGGCATCCTGCGCCTGGCCCGCTCGCAGGAACACCAGCCCGTTAACATCGGCAACCCCAACGAGTTCACCATGGTGGAGTGCGCCCAGCGCGTGCTCGCTGTCACCGGATCGAAGAGCGAGCTCGCCTTCGAACCCTTGCCCCAGGACGATCCTAAGCAGCGCCGGCCGGACATCTCGCGGGCGCGCGCCCTGCTCGGCTGGGAGCCGAAGACCGGCTTGGAGGCCGGCCTCAAGCTGTCCTTGGATTACTTCCGCCAGGCGGTCGCTGCGGGCGCGAAATAACCCCCGATTGACGATTATACGCCGGTAGCGTAGGATAATAATGTTACGTTAGCGGCGCACTTAGTGTGCGCGATGGAATTCATCGGAGCTCCGGCCTTCACTCGACATCTGCCCGAGTACCTGGATGATGAGGGCTATCGGGCACTGCAAGTTGAGCTAGCGACGAACCCGGACCTTGGGAACATGATGCCGGGGACCGGTGGCCTCCGGAAAGTCCGCTGAGCGGATCCCCGGCGCGGCAAAGGTCGCAGGGGTGGACTTCGGATCATTTACTTCTACTTTGAGTCTGAGCAGCAGATTTGGCTGGTCGCGCTGTACGGCAAAGATGAAGCCGCAGACTTGAGCGCGAAGGAGAAGAAAGCGCTGCGGACCGCTCTCGAACTGGAATTGCAGGCACGTGCGGAGGCGCGAGCCGCACGGCGTGGCACGCCGAGGAGGATACGGTGATGGCAAAGAGAAAGATCTTCGATGAGCTGATGGAAGGCGTGGCCGCAATGAAGGCCCACCGTGAAGGCAAGATCACGCTGCGCAGTTACAAGGTCGAAGCCAAGCCGCTCCCCAAGGTGGATTCCAACCTCATCCGGCAAACGCGGCAGAGGCTCCGCTGTTCGAGGGCCGTTTTCGCGCGGAAGCTTCACATCAACGAACGGACGCTGGAGAAGTGGGAACAGGGGCGGGCGAAGCCGAATCCGCAAGCTGCTGCCCTTGTCCTGCTGGTCCGCCGATATCCTGACACGCTGCAGCGGCTGGAAAAGCTGGCGACGGGCTGACCAAAGTGCCTCGGGCCTGCCCTCTCTGCGGATGTGACAACGCCTCGCGGCCGCCCCACCGCTATTCCCGGCCACCCTGGATCCTGAAGGGCTGCTCCCAATGCGGGATGGTGTACCTAGAAAACCCCGCCCAGTATTCCGCCCTCGCCGACGAACTGGCTTGGGAGAAAACGTTCGCGGCGGAAGCGGAAACCCGGCGGCGGCGCAACCCGTTCCTCTACCGCGCCGCGCGCCTTCCCAAGGCGGCGTGGCAGCGCCTGCTGGGGCGCGACAAGCTGGTTTCCTGGGCGGCCCGCTACTTTGCTCCCGGACCGGTGCTGGATGTGGGCTGCTCGGGAGGGCATACGCTGGAGCGGCTGGCGCCCCAGTTCGTTCCTTATGGAATCGAGATCTCCGCCGAGCTCAGCCGCCTGGCTCACGAGCGTTTTGCGGCACGCGGCGGCCGGGTGGTCCAAGGGGACGCTCTGTCTGCGCTGCGTCAGTTCGACGCCGGCTTTTTCACCGGCGTGATCATGACCAGCTTTCTCGAGCACGAACCCGAGCCGCGCGCCGTTCTCTCGGCCACCGGCCGGGTGATGCGTCCGGGTTCCTGCCTCATCGTCAAGGTGCCGAATTACGGCTCGTGGAACCGCGCCGTGCGGGGCGCACGCTGGTGCGGGTTCCGTTTTCCCGACCATGTGAACTATTTCACTCCGCCAGGGCTGGGGGCGCTGCTCGCCCAGGCCGGGTTCCAGGCGCTGCGCTTCGGCATCCTCGACCGCTTTCCTACCAGCGACAGCATGTGGCTGGTCGCCCGGCGTCCGTAGCGGCGCTTTGTTATAATCACAAATTCTGCGGACGAACCTTATCTTGATGAGTCATCGCACGAATTGGAAGGGAGCCGTTGTCGTCGCCCTGTCTCTCGCCATTCTGGGCCTGGCCGCCTGCGGGAGCAGCGGTGGGGCGGTCAGCGGCCTGAGCAAGCGCGCCTTCGTTTCCGACGACTTCGACGGCACCTTGCACATCGAGGATGCGGCCACCGACGTGGAGTCCGGTTTCACCATCTCCACCGGCAGCCAGCCTGGCGCCATGGTGCTCTCGCCCGACAAGACGATCACGCTGGTGTTCAATGCGGGAGAAAACTCGCTGGCCGTGGTCTCCAACTCCATGGAATCGACCCTGGGGAGAATCACTCTGCCCAACCTCAGCACGGGGTACGCCGCCATGTCCGACGACACCGTCGGCTTCGCGGCCGTGCCCAATTGCCCGCTGGCTGCCTGTGGCGGATTCTCCAACGTGGTCGAGGTGGTAGACGTTTTCACCAACTTTGACATCACCGGCACGGTGAACGTGGCGCTGGACACCACCAGTATGTCTTACAAGCCGTTGAACGTAGCCACCACCCTGTTGAAAAGCCCAACGGACAGCAAGTTGCTACTCTTCGGCGGCCCCGCCGACCACCAGGACACGTTCACCGTGATCGACACCGGTCTCGCCGAGACCACGCCCGCCACGGCGGGCACGCTGATGGCTGGAGCGGCCTTCGACAAGCCGGTATCGGCCGTTTTTTCGACCGACGGGACTAAGGCTTACATCCTCAACTGTGGTGCGGAGTGCAGGGGCACGACCGCCAGCGTCACCATGGTGGACCTGACCACCACCCCACCC
>JBIOFT010000148.1:0-9353 GCA_044447375.1 Terriglobales bacterium
GAGTTGGGCATGGCCACGGTGGCGACCTTCGCCACTATGGTTGGCGCCGCGGCGGCCGGCTTCGCGCTGGCATCGATGGCGAGGATCACCGTGCTGCCTGCGGACAGCAGCCGGTACTCATGCGGGCGGGCCAGATCGACGACCACGCGGGTCACGGGCGGATCGGCATGGAACAGCGCCACGCGCACGCCCTGCACATCTCCCGCGTTGACGGGAATGCGGCGGCTGTCACCGTAACCCACGTCGGCCAGATCGATGACGATGCGGTCCGGGCCGGAAAGCACCATGGCCACAGGCTTGACCGGGCCACTGGATTCGATGTGGACTTCCACCGACGTCTTGCCGCGCAAGACCGTGACGTTGCGCAGCAAGATGCGCGGCTCGACGGTCGCTAGTCTGGGCTGGGTCGTTACCTTGGCGGGGAGCGAACGTGCGGGCTGCGTTCCTGACGGAAGCATCGATTGCGCGCCCGCCGGCAGGGCAGCCACCGCCGCTACCAGCAGCGCGATCACCGGCACAAACCTTGGCCTGCGTATTGGCTGGATACGAATCGTGGCCCGTCGTCCCTTCGCCGTGCGCTCTCGGCACACTACCCCGGGGGCTTGGAGCAGCGTACCGCGAGAATCCGGCCCCGGACAGAGACTATCCAGGTACGCCGGGACATGGCCTTGAGAGCAGAGGGAGCAGGAGGCAGGAGGCAGGGGCCTGGTTCTTCCTGCTTCCTGCCCCCCGCCTGCTGCTCCCTAAAAAAAAGCCCCTCTTTCGAGGGGCGAGTGGTGGAGAGAGGAGATAGGAAATTAAATGAGGCCTAGGCCATGGCGGCGAGAATTTCACGCACCCGCAGCCGGGCCTGGTGCAGTCCGTAAGCGGATTCCTGCTCGCTGAGCCCGAGGATGCGGCTGATGCGAGCGTGCTCGTAGCGCTCGACATCATGAAAGAGAAAGACCATCCGTTCCGTGGCCGGCAACTGGACCACGGCGCGCTCCAGCTCCACGCGCTTGGTGTTTCGCCGCAAGCCGACCACCTGCGAACACGCGGCGCACTGCAGCGTGAGCGAACCCAGCGGCATCAGTTCGCGCAACTCGGCGACCAGCGCGCGGTCCACGCTCTCGGGGTCGGAATCGGGGCTGAGCGCGAAGGCCCGGCAGAAGGTGTTCACCGTCAACTCCTCGGCGGCCAGCTCATTGTCGGTCATCCAGAAGGCCAGCGAGTACACGCGATGGCGGTTCTCCTCGAACGCCTCCTGGTATGCCCGAACCCCCGCCTCGGGCCTGGAGCTACAGGCGGGAAACCCGGTGAGCTTTGCTTCCTGGAGTCGCGCTGCCATGGTGCCCCCTAGTGTTGGATTCGTCGCATGGCCTGGTCCCAGCATGGAACCGACGGGGCCAAAATCGGAACAAAACTCTCCCCACCGGCTAAGGCCCTTGTCTTCTCTAAACCCACAATCCCGCTGGAAGTTTCGCTGGTAAATGATGGTGACGTCTGGAAATGCACGGGGTCTCGCCACCCACTCCCAAGCCCCTCGCATGGAAAAAGGAAACTTGGCCTTGCACCCCGCACCCTCCGAATGCAATCTCCGTGCCCAAGTGCCCTAGCTTTGCTTCTTGCTTACAAATCTTTACCAACCCCTGGAGATGCATGGAAATACAAAGCAAAAGTCACTGCCGAGCAGGGATGCCTACAACACAACTCGGGCAGGGCGATGCCCTGGCGGGAATCGGGATGCCCAGTGTTACCGCCCCTAGGTAAAAATTGCAGAGCGCTCGGTAACCCCAGCATCATCGCTGGTTTCCAAGGCGCGCCGCGCCAAGTCGAGGAATTCGGGAACGGTGAAGGGCTTGGCAATGCACAGGGTTCGCGTCTGTTCGACGAAGAGACGCAGTTCGGGATCGCCCGGGCTGGAGGCAGCCAGCACCAAATGCTTTTCCAGTCCGGGACGATTGATGGCGATCCAACGGTGGAGGTCGGCCGCAGTTGCGCCGCCAGCAATACCGGCGTCCGCGATGACTGCCTCGAAGCTCTCGGATTGAAGGCGAAGGATGGCATCCTCGGCGCGGGTTACGCCCACCACATCCGCGCCGGCATAGACCAGTGCCTGGCGTTCCAGTTCGAGGATGGGTTCTTCATCGTCCACCAGCAGAATGCGTCCGCGCAGCCGCACGCTGGAAGAGGAAGGCCGCGCAGGCACCTGCGATTCGGCGGCCGGGCTCGCCACTGGAAGACGCACCTGGAAGACGGCGCCGCCCTGGGGATGGTTGCGGGCCAGGATCTCGCCGCCGTGCGCCTTGATGATGCCGTAGCAGATGCTCAGCCCCAGGCCGGTGCCCTTGCCCACCGGCTTGGTGGTGTAGAAGGGATCGAAGATGCGCTTGGGATCGCGGATGCCGGCGCCGCTGTCGTGAAACTCGACCGCGACCTGCTCGTGCTCCAGGAAGGCGCGCAGACGCAGCCGCCCGCCGCGCGCCCCTTCCAGCATGGAGTCCAGAGCGTTGTTCACGATGTTGAGGAAGACCTGCTCGAGCTGATGCGCGTCGCCGAAGACTTGCGGCAGGCCGGGCGCGATCTCCTGCTCGATGGTGACGTTGCTGGCCTTCAGGTCGTAATCGCGCAGCGCCAGGGTGTCCTCCAACACCCGCCGGAGATCGAGGAGCTGCTTGAAGGGCTTGCGCTGGCGGGCGAAGGAGAGCAGGTTCTGGACGATGCGGTGGGTGCGGTGCGCCTGCTTGAAGATCTTGTCCAGGTAGACGCGATGGCGGGGTTCGAGCGGCTCGTCTTCGAGCAATTGCGCATATCCCAGAATGGCGGTAAGGGGATTGTTCAGCTCGTGGGCGACGCCGGAGATCATCTGCCCCAGCGCCGACATCTTCTCGCTCTGCAGCAACTGCTCCTGGGTGCGGGTGAGGTCGTCATAGGCGCGGCGGGTCTCCTGGTAGAGACGCACTTTCTCGATGGTGTTGGCGAGCTGGCGGCCGATGGCGATCATCAGGTTCTCGTCGGTGGCGGTGAACTCGCGCGGGGTGCGGCTGCTGATGGCCAGCACGCCGGCCACCCGGTCCTGCGTCCACAGCAACGCCCACATCCAGGACTTCAGCCCCTCGCGGCGCACCAGCTCGGAAACCGCTTCCGGCAGCTCGGGGAGATGCTGGCGGGTGATCAGCGGCGGCCGCGTCCGTTGCAGGCGCTCCCAGAATTCCGGCGAGACCTCGAGCTCGAGGAGCGGCGGCGCGCTGAGGTGTCCCCAGGCGGCGCGGCGGTGCGCCCGCCGGCTTTTTTCGTCGAACAGGTACACCGCTCCGGTATCGGCGCGGAACAGTTCCACCACCTGGTTGAAGGTGAGACGCAGGATTTCCTCCAGGTCCAGCGAGTGGTTGGCGATCACCGCGATAGAGTTCAAGGCGAAGAGTTCGCGGTTGCGGCGCCGCATGTCTTCTTCGGCCCGCTTCTTCTCGGTGACGTCGAGCAGGAAGCCTTGGTAGCGGACCACGGCGCCGGAGCTGTCGCGGATGGCAAAGCTGCTTTCCTGCACGTGCACGGGAGTGCCGTCCTTGCGGCGCAGCGTCACCTCGAAGTTGCGGAGGTAATCCTGGCCTTCGATGTGGCGGAGGGCATCGCTGCGCTCCGTGGGCGAAAGGTAAAGGTCGCGCGTGATGTCCACCGCCAGCAACTCTTCGCGGCTGGAGTAGCCGAGCATGCGCACCAGCGCCTGGTTGCAATCCAGCAGCCGGCCCTCGGGCGTGGAGACAAAAGCGCCCTCCTGAACCCGCTCGAAGAACAGGCGGTAGCGCTCCTCGGCAGCGCGATGTTCGGTGATGTCCCGGACCACGTGCAGGGTCCCGCGGCGGCCGCTGGCAGCTTCCACATAGGATGAAGTCGAGACCTGGGAGAAGCCGCCCAGCGCGGGATCGGCAGCCTCGCCGCTGGAGAACTGGTCGCCGCAATACGGACAGTGTTGCCACGGCTGCAGGCGCGGCAGCACGGCTTCGCAGGGCCGGTCGAGCACGGCGGAAGATTCACGTCCCAGCCGCTGCAGCAGGGCCCGGTTCACCTTGATGATGCGGAAGGCATCGTCGTGCACCAGGATGCAGTCTCCGAAGGAATCCAGCGTGTCGGCCCACTGTTGCTGCGAGCGCAGCCGATACTTTTCGCGGACTTTGCGGTAAAGCAACAAGGCGGTAACCAGCAGCAGCAGGACCACGGAAATCTCCGGGAACAGGTCCTCGAACCCGAATTGGAGCCCGTGGGATCCCGCCAGCGCGCGCGCAATCATCTCTCTTGTTTGTTGTATAGCATGGAACGCCCCCGCCTCCGGGGCGGCAGTTTCCGGGGATGCCTTAAAGGTAAACCGTGTACAATGAGCCCGCGGTGCGGGATCCAGCGACCCAAGAGCGCGTTTTAGTGGTGGACGATGAAGAGCCCATCCGTGAGGTGGTGTGCTCGATGCTGGGCGCGGCCGGATACCCCTGCACCCCCGCCGCCTCCGGAAACGAAGCCCTCGCCCTGCTGGCCTCGGGCGAAGAATTCGAGCTCATGCTCTCCGACCTGATGATGGCGGAGATGCAAGGCGACATCCTGCTGGAGCGCGCCAAGGAAAGATTTCCCAACATGCCGGTGATCATGGTGACGGCGGTCAGCGATCTTTCCGTCGCCTTGAGCGCCATCCGCAACGGCGCCTACGACTACCTGCTCAAGCCCTTCGAGCGCGACCAGTTGCTCAACACCGTGAAGCGGGCCCTGGAAAACCGGCGCCTGAAGGTGGAAAACCGCGCCTTCCAGTTGCACCTGGAGTCGCGGGTGGAGGAGCAGACGGAGCGATTGCGGCGGGCGCTGGCCGACCTGCAGAGCGCCAACGCCGACCTGAAAAGGTCGCACGACATGATGCTGGAAGCGCTGGGCGACGCACTCGACCTCAAGGACGCGGAGACGGAAGGGCACTCCAAGCGGGTCACGGCATTCACCATCGCCATCGCGCGGGCCATGCGGCTGCCGGACGAGGAAGTGGAGTCCATCGCCCACGGCGCCTTCCTGCACGACATCGGCAAGATGGCCATCCCCGATTCGGTGCTGCGCAAGCCCGGGCCCCTGACCCCGGACGAAGTCCTGATCATGCGCGAGCACTGCCTGCGCGGTTACGAGATGGTGAGGAAGATCCCTTTCCTGGCCGATGCCGCCAAGATCGTGTACGCCCACCAGGAGCGCTGGGACGGCACCGGATATCCGCGCGCGCTCAAGGGTGAAGAAATTCCGCTGGGGGCCAGGATCTTCTCCATTGCCGACACGCTGGACGCCATCACCTCCGACCGCCCCTACCGCGCCGCCCAGAGCTACCAGGCGGCACGCGAAGAGATCGAACAATGGTCGGGACGGCAGTTCGACCCGGTGATTGTCAGGGTATTTCTAGCCATGCCGCAGAGCATCTGGGAGAGAGTGCGCGTGCAGGTCCATTCCCAGGTCTTCCGCGTTCCCGAGGTCCCGCAACTGGCCAGCGCCGGCAGCCCCTAGTCACGCCGATGCCGCGGCAGGCGGTATGAGGTATGAGCGGAAATGCTCAGCAGCCGGTCTCGAGAGAATCGGCGAGCTCATTGACCGCCGCCCGCAGGCGCTCCAGTTCGCGCTGGGTGTCGTTCCACTCGAATAGCGTGTCCGCCTGGTCGAAATTATCCGCCAGCCAGGCTAGCGCCTGACGGCCGCGTTGGGTCAAGATCAAAGCTCCCAGGCTCGCTAAACCGAGTACGGTCAGAGGTAAGTACCATCTGCGCATGGCGCCGATCTCCTTTTTCCGCACCCCCACTCGCATCATCGCATAGACACCCCAGCGTCAGTAACGTTGCCAGCGGCCGAAGTGGTTACCAGAGCCGCTGTCCCGCCGGTGGTGGATTTTCGCGGCGCGGGCAGCGTTTAGGCCGCTGCTCACATCCAACTTATACACACGTTCAAGTTGCCAACCGAGGGTCGGTGATATGAGGAGAGAGCTGGCGAGCCTCACCGTGATGGCGCAGCATCGGGAGCCAGCGCAGCCCTCGCGATCGCAATTTCACGCTCGACAAAGGCACGCAACTGGAAGTACAACTGGATCGGCAGTTGATCGTTCCACGCTAATTGAGCGCTGTCGGCAGGCTGGTTTCAGGTCGCGCCCGGACCAGCTGGATAACCAGCAATTACGGACAACTATCGCGGAACTCTGGCCGTGTTCTGAGGGGCTAGAGTCCGCGATTTCGTTTGTCCCAAAATGGGACTGATGCCCGAAAGGGGCCACAGAAACTCACACCGCCAGATCCGCTTCGTCGAGGATTGATTCCACAACTCGGCCCCGGAATTGCGTGTTTCTGGGACATAAGCCATCCCCGTTGGCGTGGAAGTTCACGTGCAATGGTTGCCGTGGACCACGAAAGTTAACAAAACTAACGGGCAACGACCTGCAGAACCAGTCGGACACGGTGCTAAGCTGAGGTTCCCGACTGGTTTCAACAACATGCGGCGTGGGGGCCCCACTCCTCTGTTAGTGAAACCACGCAGTTCGGAGTTCGCATGAAGGTATTGTTTAGTCCGCTTCCTGAGCCAAAGTCGCGCTGGACACTGTTTCTCAGCAGCTATAGTGTGCAGACAGTTGCGCTCCTCGTGGTGATCAACCTGAATCTGCTGTACCCAGCTCGCTTGGAACTTCCCCACCGCTACATGATCACCAATCTGGTGCCGTATGAGCCTCCGGTTCCGCAGACTCCGCAACCGGAGAATCCGCGCCTGATGCCGAAGATAATCAAGCCGGTGGCGCAGGAACCGCCGTCGACGGCGAGCTTGACGCTCCCACCGCTGCCCAAGCCGAAGAATCGCGAAGCCGAGGTGCAGGCGCCGGAACTGAAGAACTCCGCCGTGCGCCTGCCGCAATTGCCCGCGGAGCGCCCGGTGGTCAAGGCGATTGCGACCAACATGTTCTCCACCGGCAGTTCGGCCATGCCCACCACCAACCGCCCCGCATCACAGGTGCAGACCGGCGGTTTCGGCGATCCTAATGGCGTGCCCGCGCGCGATAGCAATGGACGTGGCGTGAACATCAACGCCTTCGGCGCCTGGGAGTTGCCCTCTGGTCCAGGACGCGGCAACGGCACGGGCGGGGTCAACGGGGTTCCCGGCGTCGTGGCCAGCGCGGGATTCGGGAATGGAGTGGCCGTGGGCGGTCCCAAAACCGGAAGCAGTGGAAGCGTGAAAGCGGCCGGCTTCGTCGATTCCACCCCGGCGCCGGACGCACAGCCCAAGAAGGTTGCGGCGAAGGAGCCGCCCACTACTCCGGTCGAGATCTTGTCCAAGCCGAAACCGAAATATACCGAGGAAGGCAGGAAGCTGAAGATCGAAGGCGAAGTTCGCCTGGAGGTGCAGTTCACGGCCACCGGCGAAGTACGCGTGATCCGCGTGGTGCAGGGATTGGGGCATGGGTTGGATGAGCAGGCAGTGCGCGCCGCCGAGCAGATCAAGTTCAAGCCCGCGCAGCGCGAGGGCCAGTCGGTGGATTCAAACGCCACGTTGCACATCATTTTCCAGTTGGCGTAGCGGGTGCTTCAGACCGCTCGAGAACGAGAACCGAGGACGTTATGCGCAGAACAGTGTGGGGTATCACGAGTTTGTTGTTGCTGGCTGTAGCGGCGCCAGCGTGGGCCGGGGCCAGCCAGCCGACTTCGTTCGACCAGGTGGTCAGCCGCATCAACCAGCGGGAGACGCAGTTCGCGCAGAACATGCGCAATTACTCTCCCATGGTGGAGACCTATATCCAGGACATGAAACCCGATGTCGAATTGGGCGAAGTGCCCGCGGGCGACACCTATTTTCTGGGGCGGCTGGACCTGAGCCGCGGCACCAGCACCGCCAGTTTCGTCCCCGACCACAGCGGCTGGCTGCACCGCCTCTTCGGGCCGCTGGCGGCCATGAAATATAACGCTGCCGGCTTCGCCGTGGTCTCTCCCGATGAGGGCGAGTTGGACCCCGCGCATTACGACTTCACCTTCGTGCGCCGCGAGTTCCTGGGCGAGGTGCGCTGCTTGGTGTTCGACGTGGTGCCCCGCAGGAACACCGGCCAGGGGCGCTTCCTGGGACGGCTGTGGGTGGAAGACCAGGACTACAACATCGTCCGCTTCAACGGCACGTTCGCGCCGCGGCCGCGCTTCGGCTACTACTTCCATTTCGATAGCTGGCGCCTGAACATGGGTCCCAACCTGTGGCTGCCGGCCTATACCTACTCGGAAGAGCAGGACCTGAAGTATGCCATGCCGCACAAGCGCCTGTGGTTCAAGGCGCAGACCCGCTTCTGGGCCTACAACGTGCACAGCCGCGGACGCCAGGACGAGTTGACGCAGGTGCTGGTGGATCCGGCGCCCACGGTGAAGGACCAGAGCGACAACAACCAGGACTTGTCGCCGGTGCAGTCCAATCGCATGTGGGCGCGGCAGTCCGAGGAGAACGTGCTGGACAAGCTGGAGCGCGTCGGCCTGCTGGCGCATGAAGGCGAAGTGGACAAGGTGCTGGAAACGGTGGTGAACAACATCGCCATCACCAACAAGATCGATCTGCAACCGGAGTTCCGCTGCCGGGTGCTGCTGACCGCGCCCCTGGAGTCGTTCAGCGTCGGCCACACCATCGTGATGAGCCGGGGCCTGCTCGACGTGCTGCCCGACGAGGCCACCCTGGCCGCGGTGCTGGCGCACGAGATGGCGCACATCCTATTGGCGCATGGCGAGAACCCAATGTACGGCTTCAGCGACAGAATGCTCTTCTCCGAACAGCAGACCTTCACCCAGTTGACCCTGGCCCATACCCCGGCACAGGAGCAGGCGGCGGACGCCAAGGCGCTGGAGTTGCTCAAGAACTCGCCTTATAAGGACCAACTGGCGAATGCGGGACTGTTCATGCGGGCCCTGCAGCAGCGTGGCCCTGCGCTGCCTAACCTGATCCGCGCGCACCTGGGCAACGGCCTGACGCTGGGCAGCAACCCGCGCATGTCCGACCTGATCGCTTCGGCGCCGTCGCTGGAGATGAACAAGGTGGACCAGATCGCCGCCCTGCCCATGGGAGCGCGCATCAAGGTGGACCCCTGGAACGACCGTGCGCAAATGTCCAAAGCCAAGCCAGTGGCGCTGCTCTCGGCGCGCGAGAAGATGTTCTTCGAGGTCACGCCCGTCTTCCCTTACCTGACGCGCGTGAACGACAAGCAGGCCACGGAGAAGGTGGCGGCCACTAAACCGGCTCAATAATCAGTGGCCATGTAGCCACGGAGGCACAGGGGTAGTCCCCCTGTGCCTTTTTCTTTGGACTGAAGCAGTTTGTCTAGACTTTCTGCGGAACTCTTTCGGAGGGGCGCGGCTTTAAGC
>JBIOFT010000149.1:0-9219 GCA_044447375.1 Terriglobales bacterium
CACGAACTCGGCGATATCCTTCCCGGGATCGGACCAGCCGACGCGGTCGAGGTCGATCACGCAAGTGGCCTGCGGACTGATGAGGACATGGTCGGAGTGATAACGGCCATGGGTCTGCACCAGACGGCGGTCGTGGTGCAGATTCAAGATGCGCTCCTCAACTGCATCCAGGAGGTCGCGCATGGTATCGAGGTGCTCCGGTTTGGCCGCAGCCGCCTTCAGGAAACGAGTGCTCATGCGGAACAGCTTCAATGAATCCCAGTCGGTTTCACGCTGGCCGATGTCCAGCGAGGAACGATGGAGCGCCACCAGCCAGCGCGCCGCTTCCCGGCAGGACTCGACCAGGTCGATGGAGGTGTCGCCGCGGATGGCGGCGGAAATCGCCACCCCCGGCACCCGGCGCATGAGCAGCAGGTTGTGGTCGGCAAGGAATCCCAGCGGCTCCGGAACCTGGTAGCGCGACTCCGGCCCGAAGCCTCCGTTCCACAAAGCTTTCAGGGCGGCGTAGCTGCGCGGGCCCAGTTCGTCGGTGTACAGCTTGGCCACCAACCCGCAATCGGGAGCAAATTCGTAGATCAGCGCCAGCCGGCCGGTGCCGGTGTTCTGCGCCACCGAGGCTGTGAACGGCCGCTCGGCCACCGATCCGTTGAGCAGCGGCAGGATGCGCTCCCGCACGAACTCGTTGGCGGTGAGTTCGGCCGCCTTCCGCGCCAGGGCGTCCTTGCTGTGCCGGTCGCTGGCGGGGATCACCCCCAATTGTTTGCCGCCGTCGAATTCCACATTGGCCTGCATGAAACCGTCTTTCCTCGTTGGGTTTGGAACTTATGCCACTTTGCTGGCGGCCGGCTGCTGGGTCGCACGCTCGAAGTCGTCGAGGTACAGCCGCTCCATGGCTTCGCGCGCCGGCTCTCCCACCTTGGCGCTCTTCACCACCTTGGCGAAGGCCTTCAGGGCGTACAGCCCGTCGAAGTACGCCAGGTTGGCCAGGTTCGCGGGAGCGCCCTTGCGGTATTCGTCGGCGAACTCGTGTCCCAGCAGATCGGCGCGGGCGGCGTCGCCGCCGGCCTCGTAACAGGTTTTCTTGAGCACATGCACGAAGCGCGATACGTCCTTGGCCGGATCCGACAGCCGTATCTTGTCCAGGTCGATCACGCACACCGAGTCGCTGTTGATCAGCACATGCGCGGGCCGGTACTGCCCGTGCAGCGGAACCAGCCCCACCGGGGAAGCGCCCGAGGGCGCAAACTCCCGGAGCTGGTGCACCATGTCGATCAGCGCCGAGGCCCGCTCCGGAAACTGCGCCGCCACTTTGGCCAGCAGGGCAGCGGTCTTGAGAACCTCGATCTGTTCGCAGGGAGGCTCGACGTCCAGCGCTTCCAGGTGGGACTGGTGGAATCGCAGCAGCCAGCGCGCCGCCAGGCGCATCGCTTCCACCGCCTCTTCGCGCGGGCCCTCGGCCGCCAGCTCGGACGCCGGAGTGCCGTGGACTTCGCGCATCAACAGCATGCCGTCTTCTTCCAGATACCCGAGGGGTTCCGGCACGCGGTAGCAGGATTCCGAATCGAATCCGTCCTTCCACAACAGGCGCAGCCACTCATAGGCCCGCAGACCCAGCCCGTTGCCGTAATACGCCTTGGCGTAAACGGCGGCGGTCTCTTCGAAGTCGTAGCGCAGCGTCATGCGACCGGTGGCTTTGGCGCGGGCGAAGGTGGCGGTGGCGGCGCGATCTCCGTTGCCGGCCAGCTCGGGGATCAGCGGCTCCACTTGGCCGCGGATGAAGCCGGGCTCGGCGAACCTGGCCTCACACTGCTGCTTCCACGACTCTCGTTCTGCTCGGGTCCCTGCGTGGGACATGCTTTAGGCTCCTGCGCCGGCGGCGGCTTGATATTGCGTACTGCTGATCGCGCGCCGCCGTTGTATGGCGGTGTGGTGGGTGAGGAGCACGCCCGATCGTTCGGCGCACTCCAGGTAAGCTGCGAGCTTGGGTTGGTCGTCCACCTTCAGGACGGCGGCCACGTAGTAGAGCGCTTCCAGCGAGGAGAGCGCGTCAAAGGCCGAAATCCGCGATGCAGTGGCTGCCCCAGTGGCCAAGGGGAGGGCGCTGAAGTAACTGGCCAGGAACTCCCCAGTCTCCTGGTCAACCACTCGTGGGGGCTTACGCGCGAGGCAGCCGCTGCTGCGGGTGTGGGCCAGGAACGAGCCCACGTCTTTCGCGGGATCCCCGCATCCAAAGCGCTCGAAGTCGATTACCGTGATGCTGTCGTCGGCTACGAAGATGTGCTCGGGATGGTAGTCACCATGCACCAGGGACGCGGTTACGTCCGTGCACGAGGCCAGCCGCTGGCCAATCGCTTCCGCCAGCCTCTGCACTCTGGGAAGTGGTGCCGGTGGGAGGACCCCGCTCAACTCCCTGACGAACAAGTCCAGGGAGGCGAGTTCGGCATCGTAGGAACAGGTAGCCGGTGGTGACAATTTGATCCCGTGCAGCTTGGCGAGCCACAATCCGGACATGCGGAAGTGGGAAGTGGATTCAGCGCTATCGCCGCCGATGGAGCCGGTGAGCTTGGTCCCGCACGCGCTCTCGTGCAGGATCAAGTTCTGCTTGGGTAAAAGATCGAAGGGCTTGGGAATCTTGAGCTGCCGCTCGCTCCCAAACCCCTCGTCCCACAGGAAATTCAGGGCGGCGTACTCGCGGGCCGCCTTGCCCACGCCGCGCGTGGTGTCGCGCTTGGCGATCAGCGCCAGCACCCGCTTCTGCCCCGAGCCTTCATCGTGAACCAGCAGATGGTAGGCGGAAACATGCCGGCTGCCCGGACGCCGCGGCAGCGGTTCAATGCGGCAGTGCTCGACGGTCAGCTTCCCGCCGCCCAGGGAACCGTTCAAGTGCTCCCAGATGGAGATCAACACTTCCGACTCGGCCGGGTTAGGCGCCGCGGCCGGCGGGTGAGGTTGAGCGGGCAGGGATGGTCGGGGTTCACTGCTCATGAGGTCTGCACTCCGATCTGGATCTTGAATCTGCCGGTGGCCACTGCCAGGCGATTTACGGTGACGTGGCCGGGCTGGCGATCCGCGGGTTGGGACCAGAAAATCTTTCTGGCGCTTTCCGGCTTCACCCAAACCGAGGTGCCGTTGGCGCTCCAGGAGCGGGTTCCGTCGTTGACGGATTCGCGGAGCAAGGGGCGGCCATGGCGCAGCAGGTTGAGATAATCCGGCGACAAGCCAAATTCGAGCGTCAGCGCGGGAAGCGCTCGGGGGAGGGTGTACTCCACCAGCAGCGCATTCTCGCCGTTCACCAGGCAGAGTTCTTTGAGCAGGCCGTGGGCCTGGCTCTGGTCCTGGCGGTTGTGCAGCGCGGCCACCACGCGGGGGCCGTCCGCGGTCAGGACGCTGGCTTCGTAGGCGTCGTGCTCGAAGCCGACGTCGGTGAGGGCTCCCGGATGGTTGGCGGGAACCTCCATGTAGCGGTTCAGCTCTTCGCACCAGTTCCAGTCATCGGAGGGATTGCCGATGACCATGGAGCCGTACTCTCCATCCACGCTGAACAACGCCACCAGCCGTCCGCCCCAGCGCGGGGAGAACACGGCCAGCAGCTTGTCGTTCTTCAGGATGAGTTCCTGCTCGCCGTCGCCATCGAGGTCTTCGAGATAGGCGTGGGCGGCGCCATCGCGGTGTCGCATCCAGAACGCCGCCTCGGCCACCACCGCCGCATGCCGGCTGTGGCTGCCCACGGCTTTGATCCAGGGGCTGGGATGCCCGGAGGATTCGGGATCGCCAAACGCGCCCTCGCGCGGGGTGTGCCAGGCGCTCTCCCAACTGGAGACCATCAGGTGCTTCTGCGCCAGGTCGATGAGCTTTTCGTCCGCCCCCAGCAGCGAGAGTTCGTTCACGCGGTTCTCGGCCCAGGAGAAGTACTGGCGATAGCGGCTCCATTTGGGATCGAAGAACCAGCGTTCGTAGCCTTCCCCGGCGCCGAAGTGATTGGCCAGCTCGATGAAGGTGCCGGTCTCGATCTTGCGCGGGGCCGCGGGACGGCTCTGCGCGCAGTGCTCCGACAAACGCACCGGCTGCACCCAGGTGTTGTCCGCCAGCCAGCGCAGCAGGCTCTCATAATTGACGATGCCCTGCGGGTTCCAACTGCCCACCCCGGCGGTCTTCTCCAGGTCGTCGCCGTAGATGGCGATGAGATCGCCGGACGCCGAGGGTCCCAGGCCGGCAAGCCAGCGCAATTGCCCGCGGATCTGCTGCCACTGTTCCTCGTTGGCGGGCGGCATGTTCTGCCGCAGGTTGAAGGCGATGGGCAGCGCCATCAGGCCGTGCCCCTGCTCGATGGGACACACCTGGAACAACTCCGGTTTCCAGCCCGGCTCGCGGTCGTAGCGGCGGCGCGGCGACTGCGTTCCATTCACCGGCAGCAGCAGCCGGTCATCCACCAGCAAGTGCTTGTAGCCGTGGTTGAGCAGGCGCTGGTCGGTGAGCACCGGCGCCATGCGCTCGGTGTCCCACACCCGCTCCGGAGGCCAGAACACTTTTACTTCCGCGGGGTCGATGTGCAGGTGAATCTTGTACAGGAGCAGTTGTTCGTTTAACTGGCGCAGGTTGTGCTCGTAGCCGAAGAACCGCATGATGTTCTGCCCGTAGCAGCTCCCCACCAGCTCGAGCAGTCCCTCGCGGTGCAGCCCCTGGAGCTGGGAAAGAAACTCCGGCTGATGCCAGGCGATGGCTTCCAGCAGGGTGCCGCTGAAGTGCAGATTGACGGGGATCTTCAGGCTGCGGTGCAGTTCCAGGATCCAGGCAAAGCCACTCTTGTCCTCCACCGATCCCAGAGTGGCGGCCAGGCCGTGGCGATTCTCATATCCCTCAGTGATGAGGAATTGATTGGCATGATGAACGATCGCCAGAGGTACGGACATAGTTTGTCGGGGCGCGCACCCACATCCCTGTGAGAAAGCTGATCTGGGTCAGTGAGTTCAACATGTCAGGGGTGCGCGTACAATTGCCGACATTGGCTAAAGCCAAAGGGTTAGCGCAGGCGGGTTAGCCAGAATGGCGGGCGTCATTGGCAGTAGCTCAGATGGCCTAATCCTTTTGGACTAATCCATCGGAACCCTTCTCTTGTAAACCGGCCGCTCCGGAATCCGTCTTACTCAACAGCGGCGCGGAAAGGCGCATCTGGTCCGCGCTGTGGGCAGGGTGCGGAAACGCAGGGCAAACCACCGCCAGCAGCGGCCCCGCCCGGGCTCGAAAATTCATCTGATGTTCATTTCCCCGTAACAAAAGCGGAGTGAAATGTCTGCCATGCTTTGGAAGCGGAGGCCCCGTGCGGTTCGTCCCCACACGCCGCGGCGCCGGAGAAAACCAGGTTATCGGGGGAGGAATTCTATGGCTTCAGCAGCAATCGCGCAGAACCAACCGTCCGGCGATGTCCGCCTGCTATGCGATCTGACGCCGGTCATCGAATATTTTCGCCAGACCTTCCGCGGCGAGGAGCTGCGGCAGATGCCGGAGTTCGTGGTGCGCTGGACCACGCCGGTTTTCCTGGGCGCGAGCGATGGGGTAGAAGTGGGCGGGGAGCTGGAATCCGCTACACCAGAAATTGCAAGCCGATATCGTGCTTGCCACCCGACGGACGTTTCTTGCTCCAGCGAACGCTCAGAAGAGTTGGTATAGGAACCGGGACCGCGGGCAGGAAGATGCGACACTCGACCACCGCGGAAACCGGAAGTTCGCGGTCCGCCACCAGGCTCACCCCGCCTTGGCCGATGTTCTGCAGCCGCCCGCGCGCGCTGACACCGGGTGCACTCCGTGCACCGTACGAAGCGAGAGACTGAGCCGCGGCCTTCAGCAAGAGAGGGAACCGGGCGTGATGCCGCCGGTCCTTGCTGTCGTCCATCTCCCTATCATGGCGCAAACCGCGGAGAACTTCCACTCTCCAGATGGGCTAGTTCTCTTATTGTGGGGTAGCCGACATCATCAGGCCGAGAACGGTGGCCACGACGGCCGAGCGGCTGGAAACTCCCATCTTCACCATCACCAGGCGGAGCAGGGCTTTGACGGTGTTGGCGCTGATGCCCATGCGATCGGCCATCTCCTTGTTGCCCAGGCCCTGCAGCAACAGATTGACGGTTTCCTTTTCCCGCCGCGTCAGGCGGAATTGTTCCGCCACCTGGGAAAGCGCGAGCGCGCCGGAGATGCCCCGCTCCAGCACCATGACCACGGCGGCGGCGCCGGGAGCGGGACGGTTGCTGTCCAGCAGAAAGGCGCGGCAGAAGTAGACGCGGCGTCCGGAATTGAACTGGATGGGCGCGGCCGCCATCGTCAATGCGCCCTGGCCGCGGGCGAGCTGGCGCCGGATCTTCTTGTCAAAGGCTTCCGCCAGACTCAGGGGGGTGCTGTCCTTTCCCGAGTATGTCAGAATCGCGATGGCCTCGTGGTTAGCCGACAGCGGCTTCAAGGTTGAGTCGGCCACCAGGAAGCCCAGGGCCGGCAGGCTTCGCGACCCACTCAGTGGCCGGTTGCTTTTCCCCGCAAATCTGGATTCCGGTAAGACTGACATCGGCGTATTCACGCTGCCTCCCCCCACACTAATAGCTACCGCCGCTGCGAGCAGGGCAGCTGACACTGCCGGGGTTCCCACGTTGGGACTCTGATGCGCCGCTACCGGGCTCAAGACCGGCTCAAGTGAGGGGAGGTTGGGTTCACTTGCGCGCCGATCCCCACCATCGGTGAGGTACCCGGAACGAAGCCTATGAAATGGGGCCGGAAATTCCGTACGATTCCGAGCTGTTTCAGAGACGAAGCCGGGCGCTGCCTTCGCCTGAAACGGCACGTAAGAGGATGGCCCAGTGTGCACAGCCTTTCATCTGGTGTCAATCGAAAAGATGTAAAAAATTTGTTTCTTAGAAAATTTGGAGTTGCGTAATTCAGCAGTGGTCAGCACGGAGCGCCGGGCTGGAAGTGGCGGCGGAGCGCGGTTCTTCGCCGCGCGCGCATTACTGGGGCGGCGCGGGTGCGTTCGCTTGCACCCGTATGGGCGTGAGGTAGAAGTGCACAGCGGGGGTGATGATGAGCGACAGCACCATGGAGATCAGGATGCCGCCGATGACGGCGATGGCCAGCGGCTGCAGCATCTGCGATCCCGCGCCCAGGGCGAGGGCGAGCGGCGACATGCCGGCTATGGCCGCCAATGCCGTCATCACAATCGGCCGCAGCCGGCGCCGGCCCGCCTGCAGCATCGCTTCTTCTGGAGCGAAGCCCAGGGCGCGAAACTTCTGGTCGGCATCGAGCAGCAGGATGCCGTTCTTGGCCACGATGCCCACCACCATGATCAGGCCCATGAACGACGAGATGTTGAAGGTGGTGCGCGTGATCAGCAGCGCGAAGAACACGCCTGACGTCGAAAGCAGCGCCGAGGAAAGAATCGCGATGGGCGCGGCGAAGCTGCGGAACTCGAACAGCAGCACGATAAACACGAACACCACCGCCAGCACCAGCACGAACACCAGGTCGCGAAACGACCGCTGCTGTTCCTGGTAGGTGCCGCCGTAGACCACGCGGATGCCGGAGGACAGGTGCAGCCCGGCCACCGCCTGCTTCACCGCGGCGATGCCGCTGCCCAGGTCGCGGCCTTCCAGGCGGGCGGTCACGGCAACATTGCGCTGCAGGTTCTCGCGCAGGATCTCGGTCTGGCCCGGCAATTCCGAGACCGTGGCCAGCGATCCCAGGGTAGCGGTCTTGCCGCTGGCGCTGTTCAGCAGGGTGTTGCTCATGGCGGCCAGCGACGCGCGGTTGGCTGCGGGATAACGCACGCGGATGGTGTAGGCACGGTCGTGGGTGATCACCGGCGTGGGTGCGGGCTCGCCTTCGAGAATCGCGCCAGCATCGAGGGCGACTTCTTCCGGCGTGAAGCCGGCGCGCACCGCGATGGTGGGATTCACCTGGAAGGTAGTGGCCGGGCCGCTGATGGTGTTCTCGATGCCGTCCAGCACGTCCACCACGCCGGGAATGTTGTGGATGCTCTCGGCCACGCGCGGCGCCCACACGCGCAGCAGTTCCGGGTCCTGCGCGAACAGCTTGATCTGCACCGGCTCGGGCGCGCTGGTGAGGTCGCCGATCATATCCTGCAGGACCTGCATGAACTCCACGTTGATGGCGGGCTCCTGCGCGGCAATCTGGGAGCGGACGCCGGCCATGATCTCTTCGATGTCGCGGCTTCGCTTAGCCTTGAGCTTGACCGCGATGTCGCCGCGGTTGGCTTCGGTCACCGCCGCGAGGCCGAGCTGCATGCCGGTGCGGCGCGAGGTGCTTTCGACTTCCGGCGTGGAATGCAGGATCCGCTCGATGTGCGTCAGGATGCGATTGGTCTCCTGGAGCGAGCTGCCGGCGGGCGTGAGGTAGTCCAGAATGAAACCGCCTTCGTCCATTTCCGGCAGCAGGTCGGTGCCCAGCGCGTGGTAGGAGGCCCACGAGGCCACGATCAGCAGAGCGCTGAACACGGCCATCCACCGCGGCCGCTCCAGCGCAAAACGCAGTGCGCGTTCGTAGAAGCGCACTACCCGCCCAAAGCGTCCGGAGAGCGTGGCTTCTTCCGCTTGCAGCAGACTCTCCGCAGGAGTCGCGGGAGCGGGCTCGGCGGCGGCCTCGGGTTCGCGCGCGCGCACCAGGTCCTGGCTCAAGCTGGGCGTCCAGGTGAGTGCCAGGACCAGCGACGTGAGCAGCGAAACTCCCACGGTGACGGCCAGCGCGCGGAAAAAGGTCGCGGTGACGCCAGTGATGGAGATCAGCGGCAGGAACACCACAATGGGCGTGATGGTGGAACCGATAAGCGGAACCGTGATCTCGTGGAGCGCGCTGTGAATGGCTTCCAGGCGTCCCTGGCCGGCATCGCGGTGCAGGACGATGTTCTCGACCACCACGATGGCGTCGTCGATCACCAGTCCGACCGCCGCGGCCAGCCCGCCCAGGGTCATCAGGTTGAAGCTCTCGCCGAGCAGCTTGAGGGCGATGAAGGTTACGAGCACGGTCGCCGGGATCACCAGGCCGGCGACGATCGAGGTTCCCCAGTCGCGCAGGAACAGCACCATGATGGCGCCGGCGAGAATCAGGCCGATCAGGATGGCGTCGCGCACGCTGCCGATGGACGCGCGGACGATCTCCGACTGATCATAGAAGGGCCGCAGCTCCACGCCAGGCGGCAGGAAGGGGCGCATCTGCTCGACCTCG
>JBIOFT010000150.1:0-9213 GCA_044447375.1 Terriglobales bacterium
AAGAGATCGTCGGCAAGCTGCTCGACAAGGATCTCGAGATGCGCTACCAGAGCGCGGCCGAGTTGCGCGCTGACCTGAAGCGGCTGAAGCGGGAGAGCGATTCCTCGCGCACGGCTGCGGCTTCGGCGGTAGCGGCGGCAGAATCCGGCACCGTGGTGGCGGCCGCGCCGGCGGTCGCGCAGCCCAAAGCAGCAGCCGGTCGCTGGGCCCTGATTGCGGGTGCGGTGGTCGCCCTGGCGCTGGTAGCGGCCGCGTTCCTGGTGGGACGCCGCATGGGCGAGACGCCTCCTCCGCTCTACCACCTGCTGACCTACCGTCGCGGCACTATCCGCATGGCGCGCTTCGCGCCCGACGGGCAGACCATCGTTTACAGCGCCGCCTGGGAAGGCAAGCCCTCGGACGTCTTCACCACCCGCGTGGGCAGCCCGGAGTCGCGCTCGCTGGGGGTGGCCGGGTCGGAGATTCTGGCCATCTCCTCCACCGGGGAACTCGCGATCTCGCTCGACAGCCGGCAGGTCAAGAACATGACCTATAACGGCACCTTGGCGCGCATGCCGTTGGTAGGCGGCGCCCCGCGCCAGGTGCTGGAGAACGTGCATTGGGCCGACTGGTCGCCTGACGGAAGCTCGCTGGCGGTGGTGCGTAACATCGGCGGCAAGGACCGCCTGGAGTTCCCGATCGGCAGAGTCCTCTACGAGACCAGCGGCTGGATCAGCCATCCGCGCATCTCGCCCAAAGGCGATCAGGTTGGCTTCATCGATCACGCGGTGCAAGGCGACAGCATCGGTTCGGTCGCCGTGGTTGACCTCAACGGAAACAAGAAGAACCTCACCGCGGAAGCTCCCGGCGGCGCTATGGGATTGGCCTGGTCACCGTCGGGCGACGAGATCTGGTACACAGCGGCAACGGTGGGCATCGATCGCGCTTTGTACGGGGTTACCACCTCCGGGCGCCAGCGCCTGGTGACGCGGGTCCCGGCGGATTTGACGGTGCAGGACACGTGGCGCGACGGGCGTGTGCTGCTGGCCCGCGACAGTTGGCGCCGAGGCATCATCGGCGAAGCCCCGGGACAGAGCACCGAACATGATCTGACCTGGCTCGACTGGTCGTATCCCCTTACACTCTCGGCAGACGGCAAGACGCTGCTGTTCCGCGAGGAAGGCGAAGCGGGCGGATCCACCTACGCCGCTTACATCCGCAAAACCGACGGTTCGGCGGCAATTCGGCTGGGCGATGGCGCCTCGCTGGCACTCTCTCCCGACGGCAAATGGGCGCTGTGCACCCGCGCCGATCGCCCCACGGAACTCTTCCTGCTGCCCACCGGTCCGGGCGAAGCGAAATCGCTAGGTAGCGGCCCGATCAATCACAGCGCCGCCGCCTGGCTGCCGGATGGCACCAAGTTTCTGTCGTCAGGAGCGGAAGAAGGAAAAGGGGCGCGAGTGTATCTCCAGGACATACAGGGAGGAAAGCCACAACCGGTTACTCCAGAAGGAGTCAATGCGCTTTCCTTCGCGCTCTCGCGCGATGGCAAGACGGTGGCGGCGACTGCGTCCGACGGGAGAGGCTACCTCTATCCGATCGGCGGAGGCTCGTCCCGTGCTATCCCGGGTATGGAGCCAGGAGAGGTGCCGATCAGGTGGGGCACCGAGGACAATACGTTGTTCGTCTATCGGCCCGGAGACTTGCCGGCCAAGGTCTATCGCCTGGACCTGGTCACGGGACAAAGGAAGCCGTGGCGCGAGCTGATGCCACCCGATCCCGCCGGCGTCGAGTACGTGGGACCCATCCTGCCCACGCCCGACGGCCACGCGTATGTGTACGGCTACCGGCGGCTGCTCTCCGACCTCTACCTGGTGGAAGGGCTCAAGTAGAGCTTAAAGTAAAACTTTAAGCGATTACGGCGTCTTAATAGCGTTGGCGCCGGCGGTGGCGCACCTGCCGTCCTCGTCGCTCTGGCCGCCGGAGAGGCCGATGGCGCCGATGAGCTTGCCGTCGATCTCCAGGGGCACGCCACCCTCGACCGGCACCGCGCCGCGCAGCGCAAACACGCGCAGTCCGGCGCCGCCGCTGGCCACCGCATCCTGGAAGGCCTTAGTCGGTCGCTTGTAGAGCGCCGCTGAGCGCGCCTTGTCGATACACACCTCGGCGCTGGCCAGTTGGGTGTGGTCCGTCTTTTCGTAATAGACCAGGGTGCCGTGGGCATCGACCACGGCCACGGCCATCAGCCAGTTGTTCTTGCGCGCCTCGGCCAGCGCCGCCGCAGCCGCCTTCTTGGCGGTCTCGACGTTCACCGGCGGGCCGATCGGGGTGACAGCGTCCATCTGGCTCCTCCTCGTGCGTTTGAAAAGCCGACCATTGTACTCCTGCGGGCAGCGTAAAATAGGGCCATGCGCCGGGTCTATCTGGACAACAACGCGACTACGCCTGTGCTGCCGGAAGTGCTGGAGGCCATGCGTCCGTACTTCGCCGAGAGCTTCGGCAACGCATCGTCGATCCACCATTTCGGACAGCAGGCGCGGGCGGCGGTGGAGCGCGCGCGGCAGGCGGTGGCGGACTTGGTCAACGCGCGGCCGGCGGAGATCGTCTTCACCAGCGGCGGCACCGAGGGCGATAACCTCGCAATCTTCGGCATGGTACGCCCCGGCGACCACGTCATCACCTCCACCATCGAGCACCACGCGGTGCTGAACTCCGCCAAGCGATTGGCCGAGCGCGGCTGCGAGGTGACGTTCGTCCCGGTGGATGGGCGCGGGGTGGTCGATCCGGAAGACGTGCGGCGCGCGCTACGGCCGGCGACGCGGCTCATCACCATCATGATGGCCAACAACGAGACCGGCGTGCTGCAACCGGTGGAGGAGATTGGACGCATCGCCGCCGAGGCCGATGTCTACTTCCATACCGACGCGGTGCAGGCCGCGGGCAAGGTGAAGATCGACGCGAAGAAGATTGGCTGCGACCTGCTTTCCATCTCCGGACACAAGATGCACGCGCCGCAGGGTACGGGCGCGCTCTACGTGCGCCGCGGGACGCTCGTCGATCCGCTCTTTGTCGGCGGCAGTCACGAGCGCTCGCGCCGCGCCGGCACGGAGAACCTGCCGGGAATCGTCGCGCTGGGCAAGGCGGCGGAGATCGCGCTCGAGTCCCTCGCCCACGGCGATGACACGAAGTTCGCCGCGCTGCGCAACCGTCTGGAGGCGACGATCCTGGCAAATGTAGATACCGTCGGGATCAACGGCGCAGGCGCGCCACGTGTGCCGACCACGACGAATCTGCACTTCGATTTCATCGAGGGCGAAGCGCTGGTGATCGCCCTTGACCTGAAGGGACTGGCGGTCTCCACCGGCGCGGCCTGCTCCTCCGGCGCGCTCGAGCCTTCGCACGTGCTCAGCGCCATGGGCCTCGCGCCGGAGCGCGCCCGCGCCAGCCTGCGCTTCAGCCTGGGCAAGCAGAACACCGCCGACGACGTGGACTACGCGCTCTCGATTCTGCCGGAGACGGTGGCGCGGTTGAGGGAGCTGTCACCGGTGTACCAGAAAGCAGCAATTAGCAATTAGCAGTTGGCATTTAGCCCTGAGAGCAACGCTTAAGGGCCAAGTGCTAACTGCCAAGTGCTAAGTGCTTGCTCTATTGCCGTCGCCATGTCGGGCGGTGTGGATTCCTCCACCGTCGCGGCGATGTTGTGTGCCCAGGGACACCACGTGGTGGGCCTGACCATGCAGCTCTGGAACCAGCGTCGGCTGGCCGGGCGCGCGGGCATGCCCGAGGTGGCGCACGGGCGCTGCTGCTCGCTCGACGACGTTTACGACGCGCGCCGCGTGGCCGAGCACCTCGGCATCCCCTATTACGTGGTCAACTACGAGCAGCGCTTCGAGCAGGAGGTGGTGCGGCCCTTCGTCTCCGAGTATCTCGCTGGGCGCACGCCCATCCCCTGCAGCCTGTGCAACAACTCGATCAAGTTCGACCAGTTCCTGGTGACGGCGCGGCAGATTGGCGCCGAGCGCCTGGCCACCGGGCATTACGCCCGCGTTGAGTTCGACCAGACACGCGGACGCTGGCTGCTCAAGCGTCCTTCCGACCGCGCCAAGGACCAGACATATTTTCTGTTCGGGCTGACGCAGGAGCAACTCAGCCGCACGCTGTTCCCGCTGGGCGAGCTGCGGAAGACGGAAGTCCGCGAGCTGGCGCGCCACCACGGCCTCGCGCTGGCCGAGAAGCCCGACTCGCAGGAGATATGCTTCGTCCCCACCGGCAACTACAAGGCGTTCCTCGACGCTTACGCGGCCGAGCAGGGCGAGCGGGTGCCGGACACCGCTGGCGAACTGGTCACCGCCGATGGCGACGTGATCGGCAGGCACGCCGGCATCCACAACTTCACCGTCGGACAGCGCAAGGGATTGGGCGTCGCCACCGGCTCGCCGCTCTACGTGCTCGAGATCCGCGGCGATTCGCGCCAAGTGGTGGTGGGCAGCCAGAACGAACTTTACTCGCGCACGCTGCGCGCCCGCGACGTCAACTGGATCGCTGTAAACGAACTGCGCGAGCCCATGCGCGTCGCCATCAAGATCCGCAACCGTCACGAGCCCGCGCCCGCGACCATCGAGACGGCCAGCGACGGCGAGGTGGCCGCGACCTTCGATGAGCAGCAACGCGCCATCACGCCCGGGCAGGCCGCCGTGTTCTACGACGGCGACGTTGTCGTGGGCGGAGGATGGATCGTCTAAGCGAGTCGTTCGGCACTTACAAGCGCAGTTCCATTCCGGCACCGTCTCCGGAGCGGAGACAGGGATCATTAGTTCTTTCCTTCCCTGCCGTTGGCACGCCTCGCACCGCACTCTACTCTACAAACTAGATGGTGGTGGCAACCATTGCAGGCATCGCCCTAGCTTGCGCCCTGGTGCTGGTGGCTCTCTTCGTAATCAGCCACGATCTCCTGCGCCGCCGCTATGCGCGCGCGGCGCACGAGGAGTCAAGCGAGCAGCCCGAGGCCGCGGCACGCGATCGAAGCGCCGAACTGGTGAAGGAAGCCGTGCTGGAGAGCGAAGCGCGGCTGCACGGCATTATTGAATCGGCGATGGATGCCATCATCACCGTGGACGAGCAGCAGAAGATCGTGCTGTTTAACCCCGCGGCGGAACAGATGTTCCACTGTCTTGCCGCCAAGGCCCTGGGCCACCCTCTCGATCAGTTCATCCCACAGCGTCTTCGTTCGGCGCACACCCAGTACGTGCGCCAGTTCGGTGAAACCAAGATGACCCGCCGGCAGATGGCCAACCTGGGGTCGATTTCCGGATTGCGCGCCAGCGGCCAGGAGTTTCCGATTGAAGCTTCCATCTCCCAGGTCCGGGTGGGAGGACGGACGCTGTTTACCGCCATCGTGCGCGACATTACCGAGCGTAAGACCGCCGAGGAGGCGCTGCGCTCCCGCGGCGCCCGCTTTCGCAGTCTCATCGAAAACAGCGCCGACGGGATCACGGTTGTCAACGCCGAGGGAAAGATTGTTTACGCCAGCCCTCCAGCGGAGCAGATGCTAGGTTATCGCCCGGGAGAAATGGTGGGAGACAGCATCCTCGACCTGGTCCATCCCGACGATCGGGAAAGGTATTTGGAAGTCCGACGGATGACGCTCGAGTCTTCAAGGCCGGCGCCCGCCCGCTTTCGCATGCGGCACAAGAACGGCTCCTGGCGGATCATTGAATCGATACGCTCGAACCAACTGGACAATGCGGACGTGCGGGGCGTGGTGGTGAATTCGCGCGATGTCACCGAATTGGTGCGCGCGGAGGACACCCTGCGGCGACAGGCTGCCCTGTTCGAGCAGACCTACGATGCAGTGTTCGTCTGGGATTGGAAGGGACCGATCACTTTCTGGAACCGCGCGGCGGAACGGCTCTATGGTTACAGCCGCGCCGAAGCCGTGGGCAAGAGTCCGCATGATCTGCTGCAGACCAAGACCTTGGGCAGCACGGCGCCGTTTCTTTCCGCCCTGGAACACGACGGCAACTGGGAAGGCGAACTAGAGCACACGACCGGCGAGGGGCGACGCATGACCGTGGACAGCCGCATGGCCCTGGTCCGCGATGGAGAGCACGCCTACGTACTGGAAATCACCCGCGACATTACCGAGCGCAAGCGCGCGGAAGAAGAAATCCAGCTCCTGAACCGCGATCTGGAGCGGCGCGTGGCCCAGCGCACGGCGGAGCTGGAAACCGCAGTCAAGGAGCTGGAGTCCTTCAGTTACTCGGTGGCCCACGATCTGCGCGCGCCATTGCGCACGCTGGATGGTTTTTCCGATGCCGTGCTGGAGGACTATGGCCCGCAACTGCCGGAGCAGGCCAGGGAGTATCTCCAGACGATCCGCCGCGGGGCGCAGCGGATGGGGGACCTGATCGATGACCTGCTGGCGTTTTCGCGCCTAAGCCGGCAGCCGCTGGCCAGGCAGCCCGTCAACATGGAAGCGCTGGTTCGCGGCGTTCTGGAGGAGCTGGGCCCGGAGCGCAATGGAAGAAAGATCGAGTTTCTGGACGGAGCTTTGCCCGCAACGCAAGGCGATCCGGCGCTGCTCAAGCAGGTGTGGATGAACCTGCTCTCCAACGCCATCAAGTACTCACGTAACACCGAGCCGACCAGGATCGAAATCGGCGCGCTGGCGGAAGCGCAACGGAACGTGTATTTCGTTCGCGACAACGGCGCCGGCTTCGACATGAAGTACGCCGGCAAGCTGTTCGGCGTCTTCCAACGCCTGCACCGCGCCGACGAGTTCGAGGGCACCGGCATCGGCCTGGCAACGGTACAGCGCATCGTTCACCGCCACGGCGGCCGGGTGTGGGCGGAAGCCCAGCCCGATCAGGGAGCGACTTTTTATTTCACGCTGGAAGGAGAACAGTAACCATGGATGAATTGACTGGCGTCGAGGTCTTGATGGTCGAGGACAGCGAAGAGGATCTCCAACTGGCGATGCGTTCCTTCAAGAAAGCCAATCTGCTGAACCGCGTCCATGTGGCGCGGGATGGCGCGGAAGCGCTGGATTACATCTTCTGTCAGAACTCGCATGAAAAACGCTGCATTGAAGACATTCCCCGGGTGATTCTCCTCGACCTGAAGTTGCCCAAAGTCGATGGCTTGGAAGTCCTGCAGCGCATCAAGAGCGATCCGCGGACAAAACGGATCCCTGTGGTGGTCCTGACTTCGTCCAAAGAACATCGGGACGTCCATGCCAGTTATGAGATGGGGGCCAACAGCTATATCGTCAAACCCGTAGCCTTTGACGGTTTCGCCAAGGCTATGCAGGACTTGGGAATGTACTGGCTGCTGCTGAACAACCCGCCGAAAACGTAGTGTTTGTTACAGCTCCAGCACGCCGCGGACGATGTTCTCCTCCATCTCGTGGTGCATCGTAAAGCCGAGCCGCTGGCACACGGCGCGCATCTCGAAGTTCTCCGGAAGAATGTTGGAGATCACCTTCTTCAGCTTCTCCGCCCGGGCCACGTCGATGCTGCGGCGCACCAGTTCGGTCCCCAGCCCCTGGTGCTGGACTTCGTCGAGGATCACCACCGCCGACTCCGCCGAGTCGGTGCCGTGGATCTTGCTCAGCCGGGTGACGCCCAGGATTTGCGGCTCGCCGCCGGAGGGATCGCGGCGCTCGGCCACCAGCGCCATCTCGCGGTCGTAATCGATGAAGCAGATGCGCGTCAGCCGCTCGTGCGCGGTGCGCGTGCTCAGTTTCATCGGCTGGAAGTAGCGCAGGTACACGCTGCGCGCCGAGAGCTTCTCGTGAAACTTGATGATCAGCGGCTCGTCCTCGGGGCGGATGGGGCGGATGGTGACCGGGGTGCCGTCCTTCATCGTCCACTCCCCGGCATACTGCGCGGGATAGGGACGGACGGCGGGCCGGGGCAGATTGTCCTCCGCCACTTCCCTGCCGTGCAGCACCACGCGCGCGTCCAGCGCCAGCAGGCGCTCGGGTGAGGCCAGCAGCGGGTTGATGTCGATCTCCTTGATGCGGGGGTGCTCGGTCACCAGCTCGCTGAAGCGCACCAGCAGGGCTTCCAGCGCCTCCAGGTCCACCGGCGGACGGCCGCGCACGCCCTTGAGCGCGGTGAAGATCCTGGTTTGCTCCATCATGCGGCGGGCCAGGGTGGAGTTGAGCGGCGGCAGCGCCAGCGCGCTGTCCTTGGAGACCTCAACCAGTTGCCCGCCGGCGCCGAACAGCAGCACCGGGCCGAACTGCGCGTCGATCGAGCTGCCGATGATGAGCTCGTAGCCGTCGAGCTTGGCCATGGGCTGCACGGTGACCCCCAAAAAATTCCCGGGGCCCGTCTTCTGCTCCACCAGGGAGTGGATCTCGTCGAAGGCAATCCGGACCTCCTCGGCGTTCTTCAGGTTGAGCAGCACGCCGCCTACGTCGGTCTTGTGGGTGATGGTCTCGGAGTACAGCTTGAGCACCACGGGATAGCCGATCTCGCCGGCGATGCGCGCGGCTTCGCGGGCGTTCTCCGCGATCTCGGTGCGCACCGTGGGGATGCCATAGGCCGCCAGCAACTGCTTGGACTCGTACTCGGTAAGGATGGTGCGCTCGGTCTCGTGGACCTTCCGCACGATGCTGTCGGCGAGCGCACGGTCGTGGCCCTGGCCGGGCTCGGAGCGCAACGACGGCGTCTGGTAGATGCCCTTCAGGTTATAGGCGTACCTCCACATGTAGCAGAAGGCCTTGGCGGCGGTGTCGGGGAAGGGGAAGGTGGGGATGCCGGCGCGGTTCAGGATCTCCTCGCCGCCGGCCACATCGGCGCCGCCCATCCAACTGGCCAGCACCGGCTTGCCGGTGGAGTGGGCGTAGGGCCGGAGCTGCTCGGCGATCTGGGTGGGATTGGTCATGCCCTGCGGGGTCAGCACCACCAGCATGCCGTCGATGCCGAGATCCTTGGAGGCGATCTCCAGCGCCTTGGCGTAACGCTCGGGTTCGGCGTCGCCCAGGATGTCGATGGGATTGTTGTGGCTCCACGGCGGGGGCAGGAAGCTGTTGTAGGCCGCCATGGTTTCCGGAGAGAGTTCGGCAAGCTGGCCGCCCAGGGAGATCAGGGTGTCGGTGGCCAGCACGCCGGGACCGCCGGCATTGGTGACGATGGCCAAGCGCGGCCCACGCGGAAGCGGCTGCTTGGCCAGCACCTCCGACATGTAAACGATGTCGGAGATGGAGTTCACGCGCAGCACCCCCAC
>JBIOFT010000151.1:0-9197 GCA_044447375.1 Terriglobales bacterium
CGCCGGGGAACTGGCGGAGATTTTTCCCTTCGCGACGGAAGTTCTCGGTTTCTACGCCGGCGTGGCGCGCTATCAGAAAGCGTTGTACGGCTACATCCAACAGGCCCGGAGCAAATCGCCGCTGCCGGGCCATTCCTTTGGCGACTCGCTCGATCTCGTCTTGCTGCTGCCGCGCTTCCCGGGATTCCTGAAGGTGGTCAGGGAAGCCGCGCCGGCGGCGCTATCGTCGCTGGCGGAACAGATGGCCAGCGAGAAAGAGCCGCGCTGGGAAAAACTGCTGCGCGATTTCTGGCAGCGCTCCAGCGAGCTCCCCTACACCGAATCATTCTTCGCCCGCGCCTTCCTCCAACCCTACGCCGAATTCGTCGCCGACCGGCTGGGCGAGCCGCCGCGCACCGGCAACAGCGCAACCTGCCCGATCTGCGATTCCGAGCCGGTGGTCGGCGTGCTGCGCGAGGAGCAACTCGGGGCCAAGCGCACCTTCATCTGCTCGCTGTGCGCCAATGAGTGGGAATTCCCGCGGCTGGTGTGTCCGGGTTGCGGGGAAGACCGCAATAACGCGCTCGCGGTTTATACCTCGGAATACTTCGAGCACGTTCGCGTCGAAGCCTGCGACACCTGCAAGAGCTACCTCAAGGCCGTGGACCTGACCAAGTACGGCCTGGCGATTCCGGTGGTAGATGAACTCGCCTCGCTGCCACTTACGCTGTGGGCGCAGGAGCACGGCTACACCAAACTGCAGCCGAATCTCATGGCGGTGTAGTCTAGTCTTCAGTCGTCAGTCTCCAGTCGTCAGGCTGAAGACGGAAGACTGACGACTGAAGACTGCCATTTAATCCCGTCCCGTTTCCCTTCCACCTGGTTAGAACGCGAAGGTGACTGCGATTCCGGGGCCGGGGCGCATGCGGTTGTACAAGTAGTACCCATCGTTCGTGTAATCAAGATATACGTCGTCGGTTTGGTACCACGTTGCAGGCCACGCTTCCGGCCATGGATCAACGAATGTGACCCCATAGCCGTCGTACTGGAAGCGTGGATACCCGCCTACGAAGAGCATCGGAAGGCCATTCAAGCGGAAGTAGTGGTTACTGCCGAAGTAGAGCCGGAAGCGGTCATCAGGTATGCGGTAGCCGTTGTAGCCGCCGCGCTGCGCCCATGAGCGGTGGTCGTTATCCCACGAACGGGCGCGAGACTGGGCGAAACCGGCGTGCACCTGCCCTTGGTGTTGCGGGACGCCGCTATGGTGGACGCCGCCATAGGTAGGGCCGTTGGGCTTGACGCCGCCGTGATAGACGCTGCCGTAGTGCCCTTGCGGTTTTTCCTGAGGTTGCGATCGCCTGGCCTGCTGATGTTGTTGCTGCGCGGGTTTACGAGCCTGCTGCGAATGCTGTTGCGGCGCGGGTTTCGCCTGTTGATGTTGCTGCCCTTGTTGCGATTTGCCCTGCTCCTTACCCTTTTGTTCGTGCTGTGCGTAGGCAGGGGCAGTGGTTCCGAGAAGCAAGAACAGAATTGCTGTGCTGATAACGCCAACTCGTTTCATTTATCGGTGCTCCTTATGAGCGCGCGTGTTCCGTTGGCGCTCAGTCCTTCTTCTTCATCATGCTAGTCAGGTACGACTTGGGGGTCTGTTCAAAAAGGACCACTTCACCCGAGGTCCCGTTACCCCCAAAACACACTGTTGGTGAGCGATACCTCCGAATTTGATAACTTGTCACGTAGGGAGTTTTTTCAATTACCAAATTACCCGATTACCAGATTGCCAATTTCCCATGATCCAACTCTCCTCCTCCGGCAAGCGATACGGCGAAAAGCTGCTCTTCGACGACCTGGACTGGCTGGTCACGCCGCAGGACCGCGTCGGCGTGGTCGGCGCCAACGGGACAGGGAAGTCCACGCTGCTGAAGATTCTCGGCGGGCTGGAGACGCTCGACTACGGCGCCATCTCCGTCGCCAAGGGCATCACCTTCGGCTACCTGCCGCAGGAAGGGCTGGCGCTCGCGGGCCGCAGCGTCTTCGACGAGTGCATGTCGGTATTCACCGAGCTGCTGGGCATCGAGCAGGAGTTGCACGCGCTGGCGGGAAAGATTTCCGAGCTCGATCCGGCAAGCGCCGAATATGGGGAAGTCGCCGAGCGCTACCACCGCCTGGACCACGAGTTCGGCGCGCGCGACGGCTACGCCATTGAAGCGCAGGTGGGCGCGGTGCTGGCGGGACTCGGTTTTCAAAAAGAAGACTGGCAACGGCGCACCGAAGAATTTTCCGGCGGATGGCAGATGCGGATCGCGCTGGCGAAACTGCTGTTGCAGAAACCCAACCTGCTGCTGCTGGACGAGCCCACCAACCATCTCGACCTGGAATCGCGCAACTGGCTCGAGGAATATTTGCAGGCGTACCCGAACGCGTACGTGCTGATCTCCCACGACCGCTATTTTCTCGACGTCACGGTGAAGAAGATCGTCGAGATATGGAACAAGCACGTCCACTTCTATCCCGGCAATTACGACAAGTACCTGGCGCAGAAGACGCAGCGGCTGGAGCAGTTGCAGGCGGCGCATCGCAACCAGCGGGAGCGGGTCGAGCAACTGCAGGCGTTCATCAACCGTTTCCGCTACACGGCGACCAAGGCCAAGCAGGTGCAGAGCCGGATCAAGGAACTGGAGCGGATGGAGCGCGTCCGGATCCCGCCGGAAGAGCGCACCATCCATTTCAAGTTCCCGCAGCCACGGCCGAGCGGGCGCACGGTGGCCGAGTTCATCGGCGTCGAGAAGAGCTACGGGGAGAAGCTGGTGCTGCGCGAGGTGAATTTCCTGATCGAGCGCGGCGACCGCATCGCGCTGGTGGGCGTGAATGGAGCAGGGAAGTCCACGCTGATCCGGCTTCTGGCCGGGCTGGAGCCGGTGACCGGCGGAGAGCGTCGGCTGGGACACAACGTCGAGGCGGATTATTTCGCGCAGGACCAGTACAAGCAGCTCGATCCGGAACAGCGCGTGTTCGACGATCTGGAGAAGCTGGCCCCGCGCGCCACGCAGACCGAGTTGCGCAGCCTGCTGGGGTCGTTCCTGTTCACCGAGGGCGATGTGTTCAAGCGCATCGGCGTGCTCTCGGGCGGCGAGCGCAACCGCTACGCGCTGGCGCGGATGCTGATGTATCCCTCGAATTTCCTGCTGCTCGACGAGCCCACCAACCACCTCGATTTGCGCGCCAAGGACGTGCTGCTGGAAGCGCTGGAGAAGTTTGCCGGGACGGTGGTGTTCGTGTCGCACGACCGCTACTTCATCGACAAGCTGGCGACCAAGATTTTCGAGGTCGCGGAGCAGACGGTGACGGTGTTTCCCGGGAACTATGAGGACTTCAGGTGGCGGAAGGAGCAGCAGGGCACAGACATTCCCTCGGCGGCTAAAGCCGGCAAAGCTGCGGGATTGAACGGCACGGCTGAAGTCGTGCCCCTCCGAAACAACGATGCTGATGATGGCAACGGGCTCGAGACTCGCGACTCGGGACTCGGGGCTACCAAAAAGCGGTTGAATCCGATCAAGCTGCGGCAGATGCAGGAGCGGCAGCAGGAATTGGAGGAAGAGGTGAGCCGGGTGGAGGCGGAGATCGCGCACTGCGAGAGCGGGCTGCAGACTTTCGTCAGCGCGCAGGAGACGGCGCGCCTCAGCGAGTTGCTGGAGCGGCGCAGGTCGGAGCTGGCGCCGCTGGTGGCGGAGTGGGAAGCGCTATCGGTTGTGCTCGAAAGCAACCCGTAGATCCGCTGCTTCTGCTATCAATGCGCGTATCCCGTGCTATTCTTGACGCCGGAATCCACAAGTTCAGGACCAGCGTCGCGGGGTCCTTTCTGGCCGGGAGAATGTATGCCGAACGCTGCTCCGTATGGCATGGAGCTGGTGGAAAACTGCCTGCTGTGCAAGATGCGCAACGAGAGTTTTTTCTGCTCGCTGCCGCCCAAGACCCTGGAAGCCTTCGAAAAAATCAAGTTTCCGTCGGCCCTGCCGCGCGCGAGCGTGCTGTTTGTCGAGGGACAGATGCCGCGCGGGCTCTACCTGCTGTGCCGTGGGCGGGTGAAGCTGTCGGTGAGTTCCAGCGACGGCAAGACGATGATCCTGAAGATCGCCGAGCCGGGCGAGGTGCTGGGGATGCACGCCGTGGTCAGCAACCAGCCCTACGAGTTGACCGCCGAGACGGTGCAGCCCTGCCAGGTGGTGTTCATCAAGCGGGAAGATTTCCAGAAATTCCTGGAAGAGCACGGGTCGGCGTGCCTGCAGGCGGCGCGGCACCTGAGCGACAACTGCCACAACGCGTACGACATGATCCGAGCCATCGGGCTGTCGCACTCGGCGAGCGAGAAGCTGGCCCGCATGCTGCTGGAGCTGGCCAGGGAAGGCGAAGCCACCAGGGAAGGCATCCGGGTGAAGCTGGCGCTGACCCACGAGGAGATCGCGCAGGTGATCGGGACGTCGCGCGAGACGGTAACCCGGCTGCTCGGCGCCTTCCGCAAGAAACAGATGGCATCGCTGCGGGGATCGACGCTGCTGATCAAGAACAAGGCGGGGCTGGAGAAGCTGGTGGGATCGTAAAACAGGTTTTGGGCGTTAGGTTTTAGGCGTTAGGAAAAACAGGACGGTGAGGCGCGGCTGCGGCCGTGCCTTTTTCATTTCTGTTGCGAAAATTCAGGTTGGCAAATTTCAGTTGCCGCCATCGCGGCGGCGGAGATGCACCACGACGGTCCTGCCGTCGGCGGAGTCGATCTCGAGTGCGGCCCCAGCGCCCGCGACGACGCGCACGTGAACTGGTTTGCGGATCACGTGGGTATGGAATGGATGGAACGGCGTGCCGAGTACGATGCTGATCTGCTGGTGTCCGCCGGCGACGTCGGTGGTGAGTTCCTCCAGGAACGAATGGTTGACGACAAGGTGCTTGCCGCGTCGGCGCGATTTTTGCTCCAAGGTAACGTTCCAGCCGAAGTGGCGGAATCCAAAATTGCCGAGAAAGCTGGACCACTGCGGGGGCGGGATTTCGCGGGCTGGCATAGCGAGCTCCTGGGGAAGAAACCCACTCGACCAGTGTGCATCCGTCCCGCACGAATGGAACGCAACAATCGGTTCAGAACGGCGGCTGCGATTCCCAAAAAAGGAGTTCTTATTGCGTGAGACGCAACTTGGCGGCCAGCTTTTCCAGTGCCAGCAGACGGCAGGCGTCGGGGAAAGAAAGTTTGTGCGTTGCCGCCGACGATTGCGTCCGCTCGAAACTCTCAATGAGTTTGTGGCGGATCAGCGATTCGGTGGCCGCTTGCTCGGGCGCGGCGTAGTGGAGGCCGTGCTGCCACTCGGTAAACCAGGCCAGCATCCGGGGCGCCGCGCCCAGCAGCGCAGGGATGATGGCGATACCGCGCGAGGCGAGCATGGGCGCTGCCGCGGGAGTGATGGCGTTGGGCATGGTTTCCAGCAGCAGCGAGGCGCGGATGCGAGCGGCGTTCTGGCAATTGACCTGGCGCTCGGCAGCGGCGGCGACAAGAACGTCGCAGTCAGATTCCAGGACCTCGGAGTTGCGCACCGCTTCGGCGCCGTCGAAACCGTAAAGCATGCCGTGGGTTGTGAGATGGGCGGCGACGGCGGCCAAGTCCAGACCGCGCTCGGCGAACAGTCCTCCGGACTTGTCGGCCAGCGCGATGATGCGCGCGCCGGCGTGGTGCAGGAGGTTGGCGAGCGCCGCTGCGGCCGGGCCGAATCCCTGGAGAGCGACGCGGCAGCCGTCCAGAGCGGACGGAGGCTGCTGGCCGGTGGTGGGCGCCTGGGCCGGGCGGGCGGCTGGTTTTTGCGTTCGCAAGGCTTCGGAAATCAAAGTGAACCAACCGGTGGCGAGGGCAGCGGCGGGATCGGGAAGTCCACCGAGAATCGCCGGCTTGCCGACCAGGGCGGCGGGTTCAAGATGGCGGCTGGCCGCGGTCCATGCGGCGGCGAATTCGGCGGGGGCAAAGATGTCGCCGCGGATGTCGAGCGCGACCACGTAATCGCGGACCAGGTGGCGCAATTCCCGTTCCGAGAGTTGCGCCGGATCGCAGACGATGCCGCCGGCGCTGCCGCCCAGCGGCAGGTCGAAGAGCGCGCATTGCAGCGTCATTTGCAGGGCGAGCGGGCGCAGTTGGGCGAAGTGGGCGTCGGGCGCAAGCACCACCGGACCAAGGCAGCCGGCGCGCGGGTGGTAGTGCTGGACGCGAAGCGCGGCGCAAGTGAAGTCGTCTCCGGAGTCGCGCCGCAGCGGGAGATTGATCGTGACCTCGCGTTCCGGGTGCTTCAGGCGCTGCACCATCCAGTCTTCCAGGTCGAGCGCGCGGGCGGATTGTTCCAGTTGCGCAGCGGAATCGAGGAGGGGATCCTCTTCCATGATTTCGGGAGGGAGGAGATCAGTCGAATTCATAGCGACCTCCTAAACGTCGGTCAAAAACCGCTCCGGGCGGAGCTGTTCCCCCCTGTGAAGGGCTCCGCCCGGAGGCTGTCGGCTCGCGCCGGACGTGCTGCCTAGGGGACACGTCCCGGGAGCCGCAAACCCACATCTGCCAAAACCGGGCAGATGTGGGGCACCATGCCATGGCTAATCCGCGCTCGCGGGCTCGGCCAGCCAGCGGGTGCGGGGCTCGACACGCTCGACACGCGGGAAAATCTTCAGGTGAAGTACGGCCAGGCGGAAGGCCATGACAGCCGCGGCGACCAGCATGATGGTGACCGCCAGCTCCGACCACTTGGGAACGTAGTGCGTGCCGGTGGCGCGTTCCAGCCCGGTGATGGAAACGTTGACGCGATGGGTGATGAACCCCATCACCATGACCGCGCTTGCCCAGTAGAGTCCGACGGGCGTTTCGCGCACCTTCTTCAGATTGAACAGCACCACGGGCGCGACGATGAGCAGCGCGATCTCAAGCCAGAAGTAGAACGTCTCGGACCGCGCCATGAACAGGTAATGGGTGGCGCCCTGGCGGCCGAGATCGACGAAGCGGAACAGCGCGAAGATCACCAGCAGGGGAGTGATCACCCGGCTGAAATCCTTGAGGATGCCGGTATCCAGCTTCACGCCCAGCGAGCGCATGCTGAGATACAGGGCGATGATGACCATGGCGAATCCGGCGGGAATTGCCGAGAGATAGAACAGCGTCGTCTGATAACTGCTGTACCAGAGCGGATATTCCTTGCCCTTGAAGATGATGAACAGGCCGCCCAAGAACGACTGGTGCAACGAAGAGAGCAGCACGCCCACCAGCACCAGGGCGATCACGATGCGGTGGTGCCACTCCAGCGCCAGGGCACGCACCCGCGGCCAGGGAATTCTTTCCAGCAGCGCGGGCGAGAACTCCAGCGCCAGCACGGTGGTGTAGAGCATGATGCACCAGACCACTTCGAAGAGCACCGATTTTCGGTTCCACATTACGATCGGGTGCCAGAAGTTCCAGGGCAGCCCGAGCTCCCAGGCGTAGCCGGCGGCGACGGTGGAATAGCCAAGGAACGCGATCATGACGGCGGCGCGGGAGATGGGGCGGTAGCGCTCCATGCCGAGCAGGTACACGGCGGCGGCGATGGCGAATCCGCCGGCGGAAAGTCCGACGCCGCACAGCGTAGCGACGCCCACCCAAATGCCCCAGGGCTGGCCGTCAGAGAGGTTGGTGGCCGCGCGCCATCCGGCAAAAAACCGGAGGTAGGTGGCCCAGATGCCGGCGGCAAAGATGACCGCCGAAATTGCGCGCCACATAGTGACTTTTTTCATGATCTGCGACATGGCTAGCTCCTTTCCTTCTGTTCCCGTTCGACCGATTCTGCGGTGGCGACTTCACGGCGGCGCTGCGTGAACCAGTACAAGCCGGCCAGCAGCGATCCGCCGATGGTCACCACGGTGGGCACTTCACCCAGTGCAGCGGCGGAGAGAGTCGGCATCGGCTGGTTCAGGGGAGGCTCGACGAATCCGAGCTTCTCGAAGGGCACGTCGGAGATATAGAGCACCGAGGTGCCGCCCACTTCCTTCTCGCCGTAAATCCGCGGCACGTAGACGCCGGGGTTTTCCACGATGCGTTTGTGCGCTTCCATCAGCAGGTCTTCGCGGCTGCCGAACAACGTGGCGCCGGTGGGACAGACTTCGGCGCACAGGGTCTGGTTGCCGGCCAGGACGCGCTCGGCGCACATGTCGCACTTGGTGACGTAGGGCGCCAGCTTGTTCCACTCGTACTTGGGAACGCTGAACGGGCAGGCAATCATGCAGTAACGGCAGCCGATGCACTTGTGGCCGTCGTAACGCACTGCGCCCTGCGCGGTCTTGACGATGGCGCCGACCGGGCAGACGCTGGCGCAGGAGGGATCTTCGCAATGCAGGCACATGCGGCGGACGAACTTGTCGCCGCGCGGCTCCACCGTGGTGAAAGCGGTGGCCGACAGCGTCGGCTCGGGGTCGCCCGGCTGCTTGTGTCCCGTCTTGCAGGCGACGGCGCACTGCTGGCAGCCGATGCACTTGGTGATGTCGATCAACAGCCCTTTCGATTCCTTGCTCATCTCAAGCCTCCCAGGCAGTACCACATCCGGGCTTGTGTTCCCATCGGCCCGCTACGTCAGGAAAAATTCGTGAATCATGGCGCGCTGCGCGCCCGGCTCGAGCTGGGCGAGCAGACCGGAGACGGGTAGTCCGCCATCGGCTGCCGCCGCCGGTGCGAGCTGGGAAGTCATGGTGGAAAGACGGCGTACGGAGTTTTGCATCCACGAGCCGACCAGGCTTCCTTGCAGCAGGTTGTTCAGGTTGAGGTTGATCTCCGGCGCCTTGACGACGCAGATCCAGCCCGCTTTGTACGGGTCTTTCAGCACGATGCCGGGATCGTTGACCACGTCCTGGTTGACGGAGACCACCACGCCCTCGATGGGGGACAGCAACTCCACCGCCAGCCCGTCGCGCGAGATGGTGCAGATCTTCTGACCCTGGCGCACCCAGCGGTTCAGGCCGACCACTTCGACGCGATCGATCCTGCCGAGTAAGTTGGCGCCGAAGCTGTCCAACCCGATGCGCGCATTCTGGCGGCCTTCATCCAGCACCCAGGTGTGGCCGGGATGGAAGCAGTAGCCCTTGGGGACCTCGAAGCCTTGATCGCGCATCATGCTGGGCGCGGCCGGCTGCGCGTAAATGCGCGGCTGCACCGCCACCGCGGGCTGCTCGCGGCGGAAGAAATA
>JBIOFT010000152.1:0-9111 GCA_044447375.1 Terriglobales bacterium
GCCGCGCCCTTTCAAAGCGAGGCGCATGAAAGATCCAAACTGAAGCCTGCTCCACCTACGCCGCCTTGGCCTTCACCGCCTGCAGCAACTCCTCCGCGTGGAGCGCGCCCTGCGGTGTTTCCTCGTGCTTAAAGTAGGCGAACACGTCCTTCCCTTCCGCGATCTTCGCTGCAAGCTTCTGCGCCAGCTCGCGCCGCTGCTCGGCGGAATACTCCGGCTGGCGGAAGCGGTAATAGCTGAAGTCCGCGGTGGTCTCGTCGGGCACGGTGCGATCTTCGCTCTCCGCCACGCAAAGCGCGGCGTTGTGCTTGCGCAGCAGGTCGTAGACGGGATCGGCGAACCACGACTCGTGGCGGAACTCGAAGGTGTAGCGCGGCGTGCGCGGCAGTTGCGCGAGGAATTCGTCCAGCAGTTCGAGGCTGCATTTCAGGTTGGGCGGAAGTTGGAACAGGATGGGCCCCAGCTTTCCCGCCTGGTGCAGCGGCCCGACCGATGACATAAACGCGCGCACCATCTCCTCGGCATTCTTCAGGCGGAGGATATGCGTGATCTTCTGGTGGGCCTTGACCGCGAATTTGAACTCCGCCGGTGTCGCCGCCGTCCAGTTCTCGAAGGTGCTAGGCGCGACCAGCCGCCGGAAGCTGTAGTTCACCTCCACCGTGTTCAGGCGCGTGCCGTAGTGTGAGAGGAACGACTTGGACGGCAGCTTCGCCGGATAAAAATCCGGTTTCCAGCCCGCGTACGCCCAGCCGGACGTGCCCGCGTAGATCGCCATCGAGGCCTCCGCGATCAGAAGTAAGGACTAGGTCCCGGTCTTCCGCCTCCGTGCAGGTGTGCGCTTCTTTGCCTTTGCGACCGCTTTGCCGTGCGGCGCTGCCTGCACGCGGACCTCGCCCCCATCCCGCAGCGCGACGAGAGCCGCCAGCGGCGGCAGCTTCTGCTTCAGGGTGAGCACCGGCTCGTACAGGTCCCCCATGCGCTTCACGCGCTCCAGCACCTGGCCGGATTCGAACACCAGCAGGCCAGCATCCTTCTTCGCCCAGCACTGCTCGACCTCCTTCCACGTGACCGGCGTGGAGACGGTCGGCCGCGGCTTGGCGCGCAGCGAGTACACGCAGACCGTGGTCTTGTGGTCGTCGTTCTGGCTCCAGTCGACCAACACCTTGCCCACGCGCAGAGCTTTCTTCATGTCGGAAACGATCTGCCCGCTGTGCTGGGCTTCAAGCAGTCTGGCCAGCTCGTGCGCGAAGGGCTTGGTGTCGTCGTAAGTGACGGGCGTGTTCAGCGGCACATAAACCTGGAGCCCCTTCGATCCCGAAGTCTTGGGAAAAGCCTGCAAGCCGAAGTGCGCGAAGATGTCGCGCACCCACATCCGGCCTGGCAGCACTGCACGATGCTCGCCGGCTCGCCGGGGTCGAGGTCGAAGATGATCATGGTGGGCCGCAAAATCTCTTTGGCCAGCGAGAGCGAGGTGTGCAGCTCGATGTCGGCCAGGTTCGCCGCCCACACCAGCGTGGCCACCTCCTGCACCATGCAGTAATCCATCCAGCGCTTGTTGCCCTCGCTCCAGACGCGCGCCGTCGCCACCCACGGCGGCCGGTGGTCGGGACAATTCTTCTGATAGAAGAGTTCGCCATCCACGCCGTCCGGATAGCGCTTCATGGTGAGCGGCCGGCCGCGCAGGTGGGGCAGCAGGACCGGCGCGATGCGCACGTAGTAGTCGATGAGCTGCGCCTTGGTGAAGCCCGCTTGCGGGTAGAGCACCTTCTCCAGGTTGGAGAGCGTCAGCCGCCTGCCCTGGACTTCGACCTCGGTGGTGGTTCGTTCCGCCATGGAACAAAGTTACTCGGTCGCCGACGTCGCCACCGGTACCGCGTTCTTCCGCGGCCGAGAATTGGCCTGCAAGATCTTCTTGCGCAAGCGAAGCGACTTAGGTGTTACCTCGACGAACTCGTCGTCGGCGATGAATTCGATCGCCTGCTCCAGATTGAGGATGCGGAACGGAATCAGGCGGATGGCTTCATCCGCAGTCGAGGAGCGCATGTTGGTCAGCTTCTTCTCGCGGACGCAATTGACGTCCAGGTCGGCATCGCGCGAGTTCTCGCCGATGATCATGCCCTCGTAGACCTCGGTGCCTGGCGCCACGAACAGCTCCCCGCGCTCCTGCAGGTTGTAAAGCGCATAGGCGGTGGTCGAGCCGGCGCGATCCGCCACCAGCGCGCCGGTCAGGCGGTGCGGGATCTCGCCCTGCCATTCGGTGTAGCCGTCGAAGAGCGAGTTCATCACGATGGTGCCGCGGGTGTCGGTGAGCAGCTCGCTGCGCAGGCCGATCAGGCTGCGGCTGGGCACGCGGAATTCCATGCGCACGCGGCCATACCCGTGGTTATGCATTTTCTCCATTTGGGCTTTCCGCATGCCCAGCTTTTCCATCGCCACCCCGACGAACTCTTCCGGAATATCGATGGTCAGCCGTTCCACCGGTTCCATCAGCTTGCCCTTGATGGTCCGGGTGACGATCTCAGGGTTCCCGGCCATCAGTTCGTAGCCTTCGCGGCGCATCATCTCAATCAGGATGGAGAGTTGCAGCTCTCCCCGCCCCATCACTTTGAAGGCATCCGTCCCGGCGGTTTCCTCCACCCTGATGGAAACGTTGGTGAGCAGTTCTTTCTCCAGCCGTTCGCGCAGGTGGCGCGAGGTAACGTACTCTCCTTCTCGACCCGCCAGCGGTGAGGTGTTCACGGTGAACTGCATGGCGATGGTGGGCTCGTCGATGGCGATGTTGGGCAACGGCGCTGGGTTCTCGGCGCTGGTAATGGTCTCGCCGATGGTGATCCCGGTCACGCCCGCCACCGCGACGATGTCGCCGAGTTCGGCTACCGTAACGTCCACCCGCTTCAGCCCATCGAAAGAAAACAGTTTGGTGATCTTTACTTTTTCCAGCGAGCCGTCCAGCTTGGCGATCCCGACCTCGTCGCCGTAGTGCAGCGTGCCGTTGAACACGCGCGCGATGGCCAGCCGGCCCAGGTAGTCGCTGTAGTCGAGATTGGCCACCAGCACCTGCAAGACGCCGCCGGGGTCGCCCGCGGGCTCCGGGATGGTGTTCACGATCGCCTCGAACAGTGGCTGCAGGTTCAGGCCCGGCACTCCGGGATCGGCCGAGGCCGTGCCCAGCTTGGCGTTGGCGTAGAGCACGGGAAAATCAAGCTGATCTTCGCTGGCGTCGAGGTCGATGAACAGGTCGTAGATCTCGTTCAGCACCTCCTGCGGACGGGCGTCCGGCCGGTCAATCTTGTTGATGACCACAATCGGCGGCAGCTTGGCTTCCAGCGCCTTGCTGAGCACGTAACGCGTCTGCGGCAGCGGACCCTCGCTGGCATCCACCAGCAACATGACGCCGTCCACCATCTTGAGCGCCCGCTCCACTTCGCCGCCGAAGTCGCTGTGGCCGGGCGTGTCCACGATGTTGATCTTCACCTCGTGATAGAAGACAGCCGTGTTCTTGGCCAGGATGGTGATCCCACGCTCGCGCTCCAGCTCGTTGGAATCCATGACACGGTCGATCAGCTCCTGGTTGCTGCGGAAGACGCCGCTCTGCCGGAGCATGGCGTCCACCAGCGTCGTCTTGCCGTGGTCCACGTGGGCGATGATGGCGATATTGCGAATTTTCAAGAGTAGCGGTCCTCGTCTGCCAACACGATTATAAATGCGGGACACATCGATACAGGTGAAGGGGCACGACCTTGGTCGTGCCATACAGAGCCTAAGAAGTCGAGGGCTTTGAAGCCGCACCCTTTCAAGCCGCGAATCTTGCTTCGGGACTCTTTCCGTATCTTCTTCAGCCGCCCTGCCCTTACAATCACCCGCATGAAAATCCGCCGGCTGCGTGTTTTCCTTCCGCTGCTTCTCGCTGCTTCCGCGTTTGCGGCGCCCGCGACCATGCGTCTCGACTACTACCACACCGGCGATGCCACACACGAGGTGTTCAGCCAGGAGCGCGTCGTGATCGAGCCGCTGCCTTGGCCCGGCAATCCGCGCCATGCCATTGACGACACCAACTCCGGCAAGTATTTGTTCGAAGTGCGCGACCGCGCCACCAACCGCATGGTCTATTCGCGCGGTTTCTCCTCCGTGTACGGCGAGTGGGAGACCACCGACGAAGCCAAGCGCATGAACCGCACCTTCTCCGAGTCGCTGCGCTTCCCTTCCCCCGAGGCTCCGGTGCAGATCGTTCTCAAGAAGCGCGCGCACGACAATTCTTTCGTCGAAGTCTGGTCCACGGTCATCGATCCGAAAGACAAGTTTGTGGACACCTCGCATCCGCCCGCGCCCGCGCCGCTGATCACCATCGAGAAGAACGGCGATTCCACCGACAAGGTGGATTTCCTCATCCTGGGTGACGGCTACACCGCCGCCGAGAAGGGCAAATGCGAGGGCGACGCGCGCCGCCTGACCGGCATTCTGTTCGCGACCTCGCCCTTCAAGGAGCGCCGCACGGACTTCAACGTCTGGCTGCTGTGCCCGGCAGCGGCCGAGTCCGGCATCTCGCGGCCCTCCACGGGGATTCACCGCCGCAACCCGGTGGGCTCGACCTATGACGCCTTCGACAGCGAACGCTACATTCTCACCTTCGACAACCATGCTTTTCGCGAGATCGCGCAGTTCGCCCCCTACGAATTTGTGGAGATCCTGGTGAACGGCAACACCTACGGCGGAGGCGGCATCTTCGGCCTCTACAGCACCGTCGCCGCCGACAGCCTGTGGGCGCCCTACGTTTTCGTGCACGAGTTCGGACACCAGTTCGGCGACCTGGCCGACGAGTACTACACCTCCGACGTCGCTTATCTTCCGCCCGAGAACCGCGTCGAGCCGCACGAGCCGAACGTCACCGCCCTGCTCGACGCAGATAATCTGAAGTGGAAAGACCTGGTGCAGCCGGGAACGCCCGTGCCGACGCCCTGGGAGAAAGAAAAGTTCGAGGCCTACTCCAGGGAGATCCTGAACCGCCGCCGCCAGATCCGCAAAGAGAATCGCCCTGAGCAGGAAATGGAGGCGCTCATGAGCGAGGCCGAAACGCACGAGCACGAGATGTTTGCCGCGGAGAAGTATGCCGGGAAGGTGGGAGCCTTCGAAGGCGCCAACTACGAGGCCAAGGGATACTACCGTCCGGAGATTGATTGCATCATGTTCACCCGCGCCAAGTATTTCTGCGCGGTATGCCGGCGGGCGATCGAGCGGATGATTGACTTCTACACCGGGCGTTAAGCGCGGCCTCAAAATTGAAGAGCTGTGACGTTGGTGCGTTCGAGTCGCCGGCTCCAGGGAGTCCGCGGCGTGGACCACGCACCGTCACAGCTCTTGATGTGATCACTGCTTTCGCAGTCCCAGACCCCGACTTCTCTTCGCGTGGAGCCGTCGGTTTTTTCGGGTCCAGGTGCCCCGTGGGTCACCCCACCGGGGCGGGTCACCCGGCCTATGTCGGACCGGCGGCTGGTAGGCGCCGGATCCTTTTCGGCTGTCGACGGGGGTCAGACTAAGATGTTGCGCCCGCGCGTTCTGTGAGCCACATCACCTTACTTTGTGAGGTGGCCAGCCGCAGGAATCCCTGGAGGAAACTCAGCCCTTGCGGGCGCGCTCTGCGCCGAAGGCGATGAGCCAGATCAGCGCGATACCGCCGGCGATGAGGACGGCTAGACCCAGGCCCATGGCTTCAGCATCCATGGCCATTACAACCCGCAGGCTGGCTTGGAGTTGCGGTCTGATTTTGTGGGCATGCGCGCGCCGGCGGCTACGGGGCTCTTCTTCAGCGAGCTGGCGGCTGGGAACAGACTCCGCAGGGTGACATCGATGCGCATGACGGCGTCCAGGATGGTCGCGACCGTTTTCTTGTCGGTGATACGCGAGGTCGAGGAGGCAATGATCTCCAGCGCATTGCGGACCTGGTGATTCAGTTCCGCCACCACCCGCAGTTGCCGCTGCAGGATTGCCCGCCGGTACAGCACCAGGGCCAGCGCGGTTCCCACCAGAAGGGCTGCGATGGTGCCGGCCACTGCGGCTTGAATGTAGACGGCCGGCCACATCCGCACTCTGAGCCGGACCAGCATGACCGTCAACCCGAGGTGGGCCAGAGCGCCCGCGGCCCAGACCCCAGCCAACAGCAGGACCATGACAAGCGCGGCTCGCACCCGCGCTTCCCGCCGGAGCAGTCCGTCGAGACTCATGGCTTCCCCCGTCAGCAGGGATCCCAATTCACTCGTATCTTCCACCCTCTCAGATCGGAATGCAGTGATTGCCATCACCGGTGAAGTGGTTGCGCCGGAAGGCGGGCGGTGCGCGACTCACAGCTCACGCCTGGTTTACAATCCCGCAATTCACAAACACACACCGGTGAGCCTCGTGCGCAGAAGATTCCGTCGTGTCGTATTCATGCTTTTTCTCTCGCTGGCGGCCGCAGCCCAGGTGGAGACAGCCGAACAGCGCGCCGCGCGTCACTTGGAATCGGTGCGGCATCAGCCGCTGCTGCTGCACGCGTTTCTTTACGGCATGCCCAAGGGTGGCGACCTGCACAACCACCTGGTGGGCGCGGTCTATGCCGAGAGCTTCATCCAGTACGCGGCCGACGACGGCCTGTGCGTGGACCGCCAGACCATGGCGCTGGGCCCGCCACCGTGCGATCCCAAGACGCGTCCCGCCCGCGCCGCTCTCGACGATCCCGTGCTCTACCGCCAGATGGTGGACGCATTCTCCATGCGCGACTTCCAGCCGGGCGCGGAATCCGCGCACGACCACTTCTTCGATAGCTTTCTCAAATTCCTGCCGGTCACTCAGGCGCATATGGGAGACTTCCTCGCCGAAGTCGCCTCGCGCGCCGCGGCTCAGAACGAGCAGTACCTGGAACTGATGGTCGAAGTGCTGTGGCCGGTGATTGATCTCAGCAAGAACCTCACGTGGAGCGGAGATTTCGATCGCGCTCGCGAAGCCCTGCTGGCAGCCGGACTGAACGACGGCGTGGCCGCCGCCAGCCGCACGCTGGACCAGGCCGAGTCGCAGATGCGCTCGCGCCTGCGTTGCGGCACGCCGGCGGCCGATCCTGGCTGCCGCATCACCATCCGCTACATCGCCACCGTGCTGCGCGCCTTCCCGCCGGCGCAGGTCTTCGCCCAGACGCTGGGCGGATTCGAATTGGCCAGCCGCGATCCACGCGTGGTCTCAGTCAACCCGGTTCAGCCGGAGCATGACTACGTCCCCCGCCACGATTTCTCGCTTCACATGAAGATGTTCAGTTACATGCACGAACTCTATCCCAAGGTGCGCGTGACCATGCACGCCGGCGAGCTGGCGCCCGGCCTGGTGCCGCCGGAAGACCTGCGCTTCCACATCCGCGATTCCATCGAGATCGGCCACGCCGAGCGCATCGGCCACGGTGTGGACGTGATGTACGAGTCCGACCCCATGGGCCTGCTGCGGGAGATGGCGGAGCGCAAGGTGATGGTCGAAATCTGTCTGACCAGCAACGACGTGATCCTGGGTGTGCGCGGCCTGCGGCATCCGCTGCCGGTCTATATCAAGCACGGCGTGCCGGTGGCCCTGGCGACCGACGATGAAGGCGTATCCCGCTCCGACATGACCCGCGAGTACCAGCGCGCGGTGGAGGATTTCGGGCTCAGCTACACCGAACTTAAAACCATGGCCCGCACCAGCCTGGAACATGCCTTCCTGCCGGGCCCCAGCCTGTGGGCGCAGACCGCGCCCTTCAAGTTGACCGCAGCCTGCGCCAGCGACACTCCCGGCACGCCGCAAACCTCCGCGGCCTGCCGCAACCTGCTGCAGTCCAGCGCACGCGCGCGCATCCAGTGGGAACTGGAAGCCGCATTGGCCAGATTCGAAAAAGCGTTTTGAAAATCTCGAAAAAATATGCCGAAAACACGGCAAAACCTGCCCGGCATCTGGTATCCTCCCCGGCTCGGTGTGAGAGGAACCGCATGCTCACGCGCTGCAGGAAATTGTTGAAGAATTAAGCGGTTTTCGATTGACGTGAGCAGCAGGATTCGAGTCTAATCGCGCCGTCATACCCCCCTACGGAACCCAAGAGTTCGGCCGTTGGCGCATATGCGTGCGCCAACCGCGGTCATACATCTGGTTATCAAAAAAATGAAGGCCAAGTACGTGGGCCGTTTTCTGGATTTCTGCTCAGGCGAAGTGCAATTTTCTGTCCCGGATAACCGGCGGACAGCTTGTTGTGAAAAATCTTACCAGGAGGGCTAAGATGCGTCGCCTTACATCGAGATCGCTTGTATTCGTGCTGTGCATGCTGTTGGCCGCCGGGGTTGTACAGTTTGCGCGTGCGCAGTCCAGCGTTTCCGGCGCCATCGCCGGCACCGTCACCGACCAGAGCGGGGCCGTGGTGGTGGGCGCCAAGGTGAAGGCCGTCAACATTGCCAACGACGCTTCCGCCTCGGCGACCACGAACGGAAGCGGCTGGTTCCTGGTCGGCCTTCTGCAACCCGGGACCTACAGCGTCGAGATCGGCGCCCAGGGATTTGGCACCCAGAAGCATGATGCCGTGGTCGTGGAAGTGGGCCGCTCCACGCCCCTGGATGCCGTGCTGAAGCCGGGCACGGTGACCAGTGTTGTGGTCACAACCGCCGAAGCCCCTGTGGTCGAAACCGACCGCTCCGAGTTCAGCACCAACATCAACCAGGAGACGATGGAGAACTCGCCCGTCAATGTCCGGCGGTGGTCCACCTTCGCTCTCTCGACCCCTGGCGCGAGCCCCGATGGAACCTTCGGTCTCACCAGTTTTCGTGGGATCTCTGGGCTGCTGAACAACAATACCGTCGATGGCACCGACAACAACCAGGCCTTTTTCTCGGAAGAGAAAGGCCGTAGTCGCATCAGCTATTCGATCAGCGAGGATTCGGTCCAGGAATTCCAGGTGAATACTTCGGATTACTCGGCGGAATATGGCCGGGCAGCAGGCGGTGTGATCAACGCCGTCACCAAGAGCGGCACCAACCAATATCACGGAACGGCATACTGGTATTACCGCGACAGCGACCTCGGGGCGCTGAATCCCTTCTACACCGAGACGTTTCCTAACGGGACCACAATACC